>NZ_BAAGTD010000007.1:0-218223 GCF_054782095.1 Streptomyces capparidis
GGCGCCGGGCGGCGGCGCAGGTCAGCGCGCCCGCCGCGGCGCCGGTCACCGCCAGGTGCGCGGGCAGCCGGCCCCGGGGCGCCCCGGCCCGGTGCCACCAGTCGCGGCCGTGCAGCCGGGTCATCAGCACGTCGTCGGCGTTGCCCGCCTGCTGCCGCAGCGACACCCAGCGGTCGGCGGGCCGCACCGGGTGGGCGGTGACGCGGGCGCCCTCGGCCAGCTCCCACCCGGCGTCCAGCACCCGCAGCGCCAGGTCGGCGTCCTCGCGGAAAGCGCGCCGGAACCGCTCGTCGAAGCCGCCCGCCTGGGCCAGCGCCCGGCGGCGGTAGGCCATGTCGGCGGTGATCCAGCGCGCGCCGGCGAGCCCGGCGGTGCCGCGCTCCCAGTCGGTGGGCCGGCGTCCCGGCGGCAGCGGCACCCGGATGCGGCCCTGCACTCCGCCGGTGCGCTCACCGGCGCGGGCCAGGTCGGCGGCCAGGGCGCGGCGCCAGCCGGGTCCCGGCACGGTGTCGTCGTCGAGGAACACCACCCACGGCTCGTCCACGGACCGCCATCCGGTGTTGCGGGCCGCCGCGGGGCCGCGCCCGCAGCCGGCCACCACGGTCAGGCGGTCCCGCAGCGGCTCGGGCACCGACAGCCTCAGCGGCGCGCACTGGTCCAGCGGCCGGTCGTCCACCACGACCACGCGCCGCGGCAGCGGTCCCTCGCCCGCGGCCAGCGCGTCCAGGCAGGCAGTGAGGCCGGGGCGCCCGACGGTGGGCACCACCACGGCGTACACGGGCGCGGGGACGGGGCGCCGGGCGCCGCCCCTGCGGGCGCGGCGGGCCCTGCCGCCGGGGGTGCGGCGGCCCTGGGGGCGTGCGGGGTGCTCGGGCAGGTCGCTCACGGCTGGGCCTCCCCCTCGGCGCCGCGGTGGGCGAATATCCGGCCGCGCCGCACCACGAACGAGCCGATCGCGAGCAGGTCCACCGGCGCGGACCCGAAGCACTCCAGGGCGTCGCGCGGGTCGTCCACCATGGGCCGCCCGGCCGTGTTCAGGCTGGTGTTGACGACGACGGGCAGCCCGGTGCGCCGTTCGAACTCCTCCAGCATCCGGGCCACCAGCGGCTCGCCGCCCCGGTCCACGGTCTGGATGCGGGCGGTGCCGTCCACGTGCACCACGGCGGGGATCCGCTCCCGCCAGGCCGGGGCCACGTCGTGCACGAACAGCATGTAGGGGCTGGGCAGCGGCCCGTCGAAGATCTCCGCGGCCCGTTCGGCGAGCACCATCGGGGCGACCGGGCGGAACTGCTCGCGGCCCTTGACGTCGTTGAGCCGCTCCAGGTTGCCGCAGTGCCCGGGGTGGGCGAGCAGCGACCGGTGGCCCAGCGCCCGCGGGCCGTACTCGCTGCGGCCCTGGAACCACGCCACGATGCCGTTGTCCGCCAGCGTCCGCGCCACCTCGGCGGCCACGTCGGCGGGCCGCTCGTACGGCACGCCCGCCGTCTTCAGCCACGCCTCCAGCTCGGCGTCGGACCAGCCGCGGCCGAGGTCGGCGCCCGGCATGGGCGCGACGTCCTCGCCCGCCCCTGCCGCCAGGTGCAGCGCGCCGCCGAGCGCCGTGCCGGCGTCCCCGGCGGCGGGCTGCACCCACACCCGGCCGAACGGGCCCTCCCGGGCGATCCGCGAGTTGGCCACGCAGTTCAGCGCCACTCCCCCGGCCATGGTCAGCAGCCGGTCCCCGGTGCGGCCGTGCAGCCACGCCACCAGGTCGAGCAGCACCTCCTCCAGCACGGCCTGCGCGGAGGCGGCGAGGTCGGCGTGGTCCTGGGTCCAGGTCTGCTCCGGGCGCCTGGCCGGGCAGTACTCCGCCCAGGGGACGCCCGCGGCGTGGAAGCCGCCGTCGCCGGTGGCGTACACGTGGCGGCGCAGCTCCGCCAGCATCCGGGGGCGGCCGTGGGAGGCCAGCGCCATCACCTTGTACTCGTCGCTGGAGCGCAGGAAGCCGAGGTGGGCGGTGAGCTCCTCGTAGACCAGGCCCAGGGAGTGCGGCAGCCGCTGCCCGGCGAGCGGTTCCAGGCGCCCGCCGACGCGGCGGGCCGCCAGGTGGGAGGTGGCCTCGCCGCGGCCGTCCAGGACCAGCACCGACGCCGGGTCGGCGGCGCCGTCCACGGCGTGGGCGGCGGAGGCCGCGTGGGCGACGTGGTGGGGGACGAAGCGCACCTGCTCCGGGTCGAGCCCCGGCAGGGCCTCGGCGAGGAAGCCGGGCGCCTCGCGGGCGTAGGCGAGCCGCAGGTGGTCCCACGGGTCGTGCAGCCCCATCCGCTCCGCGGGCCGGGCCAGGGCCGGGTCGAAGGAGTAGGCCACCGCGTCCAGGTCCTGCGGGCGCAGCCCGGCCTGGGCCAGGCACCAGGAGGCGGCCTTCTCCGGCAGTTCCCAGGCGGAGAAGGGCACCGGGCGCTTGCCGTGCTTGCGGCGGGAGAAGCGCTCCTCCTCCGCGGCGGCGACGGTGCGCCCGTCGACGACCAGGGCGGCCGCGGGGTCGTGGAACAGTGCGTTGATGCCCAGGATGCGCATGGACGGTGCCTTTCGACGGGGGCGTCGCGGGGTGGCTTGCCTTTCGCTGGTGGGGGCGAGGTGCGGTGGGGCGGTGGGCGGACGTCGGTCGGGCCGTCCTGCTCCGGAGGCCGCCTCCGGGCCGTCCCGGGGCCTGTCGGTCGCGGGGGCTGCCGGTCACGGGGGGGCTGCCGGTCGCCGGGGCCGTGCCGTCGGCCGCGGCCTCCCGGCCGCCGCCTTCCGGGCGCGCCCGCGGTGCCGTCCGGTCGGGGCGGCCCGTCCCGCTCACGCCTCCTGGTGCTCGCGGAACCACGCGATCGTGCGCGCCAGGCCCTCCCGGGCCGGCACGCGGGGCTCCCACTGGAGCTTGTCCCTGGCCAGGGTGATGTCCGGGCAGCGCACCGACGGGTCGTCCACCGGCCGCTCGACGAAGCGGATGCCCGAGGCCGAGCCGGTCAGCTCCACCACCAGGCGGGCGAGTTCGAGGATCGTCAGCTCACCGGGGTTGCCGATGTTGACCGGCCCGGTGAGGTCGGACGCGGCCAGGGCCAGCACGCCCTCGACCGTGTCGTCCACATGGGTGAGGGAGCGGGTCTGCCCGCCGTCGCCCGCCACGGTGAGCGGCTCGCCCGCGAGCGCCTGGCGGATGAACGTCGGCACGGCCCGCCCGTCCCTGGCCCGCATCCGCGCGCCGTAGGTGTTGAACAGGCGCACGATCGCCGTGTCGAGCCCGTGTTCCGCGCCCTCCGCCGTGGTGAGCGCCTCCGCGTACCGCTTGGCCTCGTCGTACACGCTGCGCGGCCCCACGGGGTTGACGTTCCCCCAGTAGCGCTCGTTCTGCGGGTGCTGCTCGGGGTCGCCGTACACCTCGGAGGTGGAGGCGAGCACGAACCGGGCGCCGTGCTCGCGGGCCAGCGCCAGGGCGTTGCGGGTGCCCAGGCTGCCCGCCTCCAGGGTGTGCAACGGCAGCCGCAGGTAGTCGGCGGGCGAGGCGGGCGAGGCGAAGTGCAGCACCAGGTCCACCGGGCCCGGCACGCGGAAGGGTTCGGTGACGTCGGCGCGCAGCAGCGCGAACCCGTCCCGCCCGGCCAGGTGTGCGACGTTGTCGGGCGATCCGGTGCAGAAGTCGTCCACGCACACGACGGCCGTGCCGCGTTCCATCAGAGCGGTGCCCAGGTGCGAGCCGACGAAGCCGGCGCCTCCGGTGACGACCGCCCGGTGCCACCGCCGGGTGGGTATGGACATCGCTTCTCCTGTCCTCGGGGCCGTGTGGCGACCTCAGGGGCCTCTCGGGTCGAGCCGAGTACCCCGGATCACGGCTGAAAACCTTGATATGACCGATCGAATTGTTCGTTTCGCACCTTATGTGAATCGACCGGATCCCACCTGCCGGGCGCTCCCCCCGGGTGGCCCTCACCGCCCGTCACCCGGTCGGGGGCATCGGCGAGGTTCCGCGATCGGCCCGCACGCCCCGTCCCGGCGGGTCTAAGGTGCCCGGTCGGGGGGATGGCCCGGTCACGCCCGTACGGAGAGAAGCCAGTGATGACACGCACCTCGCGCCGCCTGTCCCTGCTGCCCCCGGCCGCCGCCGCGTTCGCGCTGCTGCTCACCGCCGCCTGTGGAGCCGACTCGGACGGCGGCGGGCAGGACGGCGCCAGGAAGCCGTCGGCCGGGGCGGGTTCGTCGGCGCCCGCGGAGGCGGACCGGGCCCCGGCGGCCGAACCGGCCACCCTGGAGCAGTTGGCCTCGGCCATCGGCTGCGACGCGGACGTGGTCGTGGACGCCGAGGAGCTGCGCCAGGGCGCGTGCACCACCGGCGAGGGGAAGTACCGGCTGCTCACCTTCGCCGAGGACGCGGGCCAGGCCGCCTATCTGGCCGAGGCCAGGGACTACGGCGGCACCTACCTGGTGGGCGAGCGCTGGCTCGTCACGGCGCAGCCGAGCAGCTCCCTGACGGCCCTGCGCACCGAGCTCGGCGGACGCATCGAGGAGGGCGCCTCCCACGACGGGCACCCGGGCGGCGGGCAGGCGGCGGCGTCCGGCGCGGGCCGAGCGGGGGAGCACGGCTCGGAGCACCCGGGTCACGGCGGGGGCTGACGCCCTGCGCGGAACCGCCGGGACGGATGTGGCGGATGTTTGAACACGGCCAACTCCCGCTCCGTAACTCAGCAAGGGGGCTGCACGTCGTACCGACCGAGTGAGGGTGCCTACATGAGCCGGCAACAACGTCACAAGCGCTCGCCGATCGTCAACAGGACGGTGGCGGCGGTCGCGGTCCTGGCCTTGGGGGGCGGCGGCATCGCGTTCGTCACCGCGAACGCCTCCGCCGGAGGATCCAAGAGCGGGGGCTCGAACCAGCAGCGGAACGTGGTCAGCGCGACCGACACCATCGACTGCCCCGACGTCGGCCTGCAACTCCCCGAGGTGCCGCAGCGGGCCCGCGCCGAGGTCGACCGCAACCTCGCCCTGCTGGACAGGCAGGTCGCCGAGGCGTACGAGCGCCTGAGGACGTCGCAGGGCCAGGGCGGCCCGAACTTCGTGCAGAACGCGATCCTCGGCCCGCTGAAGGACAAGCGGGTCGCGGCGATCGACCGCATCGCCATCGCCATCGGCCGGGGCGGCACCAAGCCGCAGGGCCTGGACCGCCTCGCCGCCTGCACCCTGAAGAAGGGCCAGCCCCAGCCCGACGTCAAGGAGACCCCGCAGCAGAACGGGGGCAACGGCGACGGCGGCAACACCGGCGGCGGGAACAACGGCGGCGACCAGGGCGGCAACGGCCAGGCGGGCAACGGCCCGGTCGCGTCGGACTTCGTGGACATCACCAAGGTCCAGCCGAACGTGCAGGGCAAGCGCAACCGCGGCGGCGCCTCGACGGGGACCTTCACCTCCCGGTGCGGCACCAACGAGAACGGCCACTTCAACTCGGACAACATGATCGTCGCGCCCGGTGTGAGCAACGGCGCCCACCACATGCACGACTACGTCGGCAACCTGACCACCGACGGCTTCTCCACCAACGAGAGCCTGGCCGCCGCGGGCACCACCTGCACCAACGGCGACAAGTCCGCCTACTTCTGGCCGGTGCTGCGCGTCCAGGACGGCACCCAGGAGCGGGACGCGGCCGCGCCGGGCGGCGGCACCGAGGGCAACGTCGGCAGGATCGTCAAGCCGTCCGAGGCGCAGATCTTCTTCCAGGGCAACCCGCGCGCCAAGGTGACCGCGATGCCGCGCTTCCTGCGGATCATCACCGGTGACGCCAAGGCGCACACCAACGGCACGGCCAACGCCAACGCGTCCTGGTCCTGCACCGGCTTCGAGAACAGGGTGCAGTTGAAGGACAAGTACCCGCTGTGCCCGGCGGGCAGCAAGGTCGTGCGCACCTTCAAGTTCCAGAGCTGCTGGGACGGCCAGAACATCGACAGCGCCAACCACCGCACCCACGTGGCGTTCGCCGCGGCCGACGGCTCCTGCCCGCAGGGCTTCCGGGCCATCCCGCAGTTGGTGCAGCGGCTGGTCTACGACGTGCCGGCGCAGCCGAACTTCGCGGTGGACTCCTTCCCCGAGCAGTTGCACAAGCCGGTGACCGACCACGGCGACTTCGTCAACGTCCTTTCTGACCGGCAGAACCGGCAGGTGGCGAACTGCCTCAACAGCGGCCGCCGCTGCTGAGGCACCGCACCGCCGGGTGGCCCGGACGGACGCGCCCGAGGCGTCCGCCTGGGCCACCCGCGTCGCGGGGGACCGCACCGCGCCGCGGCGCCTCACCGACGGACCCGCAACACACCCCCTGCGTTCACCCCACCGAACGACAGTCAGTCACGCGAACCAGCGGGGCGCCCGCCCGCCTCCGCGCCCCACGGGTGCCGCGCCGCCCCGTCCACCGCCGGGCACCGCGCCCGAGCGGGCCGCCGTCGAAGCACGTATCCCCTTGTCAGGCACCCTGTGATCGTGCTTGTCTGCACATCCGGCGAGCACCGGACAGCGCCGTCCGCACCCGACCGCCGACGTCCTTCCCCCGCCCGCTCGAGGAGCTGCCCTCCATGGCCCTGTTCGACCTGCCGATCGACGAGCTGCGCGCCTACCGACCGCGGACGAACGAACCCGAGGACTTCGACCAGTTCTGGGAGAAGACCCTCGCCGAGGCCCGCGAGTTCGACCTGGGCGCCGTCTTCACCCCGGTCGCGCTGCCGCTGAGCGGCGTCGAGGTGCACGACGTGACGTTCGCCGGGTTCGGCGGCCACCCCGTCAAGGGCTGGTTCGTGCTCCCGGCGGGGACCCGCGAGCCGCTGCCCGTGGTGGTGGAGTTCATCGGGTACGGCGGGGGGCGCGGGCTGCCGCACACCCACCTGCTGTGGGCGAACGCGGGCTTCGCGCACTTCGTGATGGACACCCGCGGCCAGGGCACCGGCGGCACCCCCGGCGACACCGAGGACCCGGTCGGCAGCGGCCCCGCCTACCCGGGCTTCATGACCCGCGGCGTCCTCGACCCGCACGACTACTTCTACCGGCGGGTCTTCACCGACGCCGTGCGCGCCGTGGAGGCGGCCCGCTCGCACCCGCTGGCCGACCCCTCCCGGGTGGCGGCGATCGGCGGCAGCCAGGGCGGCGGCATCACCCTGGCCGTGTGCGGGCTGGTGCCCGACCTCGCCGCGATAGCCCCCGACGTGCCGTTCCTGTGCCAGTTCCCGCGCGCGGTCACCCTCACCGACCGGCACCCGTACCGCGAGATCGCCCTGTACCTCAAGGCGCACCGCCACCGCGGCGAGCAGGTCCTGCGCACCCTGTCCTACTTCGACGGCGTCCACTTCGCCGCCCGCGGCCGCGCCCCCGCGCTGTTCTCCGCCGCGCTGGAGGACCGGGTCTGCCCGCCGTCCACGGTGTTCGCGGCGTTCAACGCGTACGCGGGCGAGGACAAGCACATCGAGGTCTACGACTTCAACGAGCACGAGGGCGGCGGCCCGTTCCAGCAGCAGGCCCAGTTGCGCTGGCTGCCCGGCAGACTGCGCTGACCCGCCCGCCCGGCGGGGAGGGGTCTCGTGGCCGTGACGCGCCCACGCGTCCCCCGATCGAGTGGATCTCCGATCCGGCGAACGGTACGGCGACCCGCCTCCGGCGGGCGTCTTCCCACGTCGGCGCGCCCCTGCCGGTGACCGTCGGTGAGGCTCAGGCTCCGACCGCTCCTGGATCGCCTGGTCAACCCGCCACCGTTGGTGGAGACTTGCTCACGGCAAGTGGCAGGGCCGAGGGGACCGCCGCGTCACGCACCGGTGGTCGGACCCGACGAGGGGAGCACCGGTTCAATGGCACGACTCGAGCTCGACAGCGTCGTCCGCGAGTACCGACGCGGCCGGCAGTCCGTCCGGGCGCTGAACGGGGTGTCCCTCTCCGTGCGGGGCGGGCAGCTCGTCTCCGTCCTCGGGCCGAGCGGCTCCGGCAAGAGCACGATGCTGCACATGATGGGCGCCCTGGACACCCCCACCTCGGGCCGGGTGCTGCTCGACGGCACCGACCTGGGCGAGCTCGACGACGACCACCTGGCGGACCTGCGCCGGGCGCGGGTGGGCTTCATCTTCCAGTTCTTCAACCTGCTGCCCGCCCTGACGGCGTGGGAGAACGTCGCCGTGCCGCGCCTGCTGGACGGCACCCGCCTGGCCGACGTGCGCGACGAGGCGATGGCGCTGCTCGAGCGGGTGGGCCTGGGCGACCGGGTCGGCAACCGGCCCGGCGAGATGTCCGGCGGGCAGATGCAGCGGGTGGCCGTCGCCCGCGCCCTGATCATGAACCCGGGCGTGATCCTCGCCGACGAGCCCACGGGCAACCTGGACTCCCGCACCGGCGCGGAGATCCTCGAGCTGCTCGCCGGGATCGCGCACGACGACGCCGAGCGCGCGGTGGTCATGGTCACCCACAGCATGGACGCGGCGCTGCGCAGCGACCGCGCGGTGCTGCTGGTCGACGGCGAGATCGCCGCCGACGGCATGCCGCAGGAGGTCGTGGCCAAGTTCGTCGGTGACGGAGGGCTGCGGTGATCCGGCTGCTCACCGTGCCGCTGGCCCGGCTGCGCCTGTTCAACCTGCGCTACCTGCGCGAGCACCCGGCCAGGACGGGTCTGTCGTTCGGCGTGGTCACGGTCTCCGCGGCCCTGATCGTCGCGGTGCTCGGCATCTACGGCTCGGTCGGCGGCTCCGTGGAGCGCCTGTCGCAGCGGGTCGCGGGCGACGCGGACCTGGAGGTCACCGGCCGGACGGACGGCGGCCTCACGCCGTCGGCGCTGGCCCGGATCGAGGCCACCGAGGGCGTGCGCACGGCGGTGCCGCTGGTGCGCTCCCCGGTGTACGTGGACGGCGAGCGGGTGCTGCTCTTCGGCACCGACGCCCGCGCCCGCGACCTGCACAGCGACCTGTCGGCCGTGATCGACGGGGCGGCCGCCGAGGACGGCGGCGACGCGATCCTGGCCGGCCCCGGGCTCGCCGGGCGGGTCGGCGGCGACGACGCGGTCGGCGTGCAGTCCATGACCGGGCAGGACGCCCGGGTGCGGGTGGCGGGCACGCTGACCGGCGCCGGCGCGGACCGGCTCAACGGCGGCGCCTACGCGCTCGCCCCGCTGCCGCTGGCGCAGCGCCTGAGCGGGTTCGGCGACCGCCTGGAGTCGGTGCTGGTGGTGGCGCGGCCGGGCACGGACACCGGGGAGCTGCGCGAGCGCCTCACCGGCACGCTCGGGCCCGGGGCGTTCGTGGCCGAGCCGTCGTTCCGCGCCGAGCAGGCGGACGAGGCCACCGCGATGATCCGCAACATCACGCTGCTGGTCGCCATGATGGCCCTCGCCGTCGCCGGGTTCCTGATCTTCAACACGATGAACATGGCCGCGGCCGAGCGCCGCGCCGAGATGGCCGCGCTGCGGGCGCTGGGCGCCCGCCGCCGCCCGATCATGCGGGACTTCCTCACCGAGGCCCTGCTGGTGGCGCTGGCCGGCGCGGCGGTCGGCAGCGTGCTCGGGTACGGGATGGCGGGCGTGTCGGTGGACTCCCTGCCCCCGGCGATCACCGACTCGGTGGACGCCCGCATCGAGCTGGCGATGCCGGCGAGCGCGGTGCCCGTGGCCGTGGTGGCGTGCGCGTGCGCGGGCCTGCTCGCCTCGTGGCTGGCGGCCCGCCGGGTCTCCCGGGTGCGGCCGGTGGAGGCGATGCGCCCGGCCGACCCGTCGGACGCCGCCGAGGGCCCGAACGCCGGGCGCGTCTGGGCGCTGGCCGGCGCGGCGGTGCTGTTCGCGCTGGCCTTCGTGGTCGGCGCCGCGTTCGACGACGCGCGGGCGTTCGGCAGCGGGTCGCTGTTCCTGCTGGGCGTGATCCTGCTGGGGTACGCGCTGCTCGGCCCGATGACGCGGGCCACCTCGTGGCTGGCGGGGCGGCTCGGCGCGTCGGGGCGGATCGCCGCGTCCTCGGTGGACCGGGCGCCGCGCCGGGTGTGGGCCACCGGGATGACGGTCTGCCTGGCCGTGGCGATCGGCGCGGCCACCACGGGCGCCTCCCAGAACACGGTGGACGCCGCGTCCGAGAACGTCTCCACCCTGGCGGACTCCGACTTCGTGGTGCAGCGGGCCGCGAAGGACGTGCTGCCGGTACGGCCGCTGCTGCCCGACTCGTTCGGGGAGGAGCTCGCCGGGATCGACGGCGTGCGGCGGGTGGTGGCCGGGCAGTTCACCTACCTCAACCTGGCGGACGGCCGGGCCCTGCTGGAGGGCGTGGACGGGCCGAGCAACTCCACGGCGTACCGGCTGGCCTCCCCGCGGGCGCGCGAGGCGCTGCTCGACGGCTCGGGCGTGGTGGTCTCCCGGGCGTTCGCCAAGGACCACGGCCTGTCGGAGGGCGGGACGCTGACGCTGCCGACGGCGGAGGGCGACCGGCGGGTCCGGGTCGCCGACGTGGTCGACTACGTGAGCATGGACGCGGGGCTCGTCGCCCTGTCCATGGACCGGCTGACCCGCTGGTACGGCGTGCCGGGCGCGTCGTTCTACGAGGTGCTGCTCGCCCCGGGGACCGACCGGAAGGCGGTGCGCGCCGCGGTGGAGCGGCTGGCCGGGCAGCAGCCGTACCCGGTGAACGTGCTGACGGGCGCGGAGTCGGTGGACGCCACCAAGGCGGCGGTGCGCCAGATGGGCGCCCTGGCGCTGGCCCTCCAGTGGGTGATCGCGGGCGTGGCGGCGCTGGCGCTGCTGAACACGCTGATGCTGTCGGTGGTGGAGCGGCGCAGGGAGCTGGGCATCCTGCGGGCGCTGGGCGGCAGCAGGCGCTACATCCGGCGGGTGATCCTCGCCGAGGCGGCGGCGGTGAGCCTGGTCGGGGGCCTGTCCGGGCTGGTGGTCGGCACGGTGCTGCACTACCTTTCGGCGGACGTGATGGGGAAGGTCGTCGCCATGGAGATCCCGTTCGGGATCGCCCCCGCGGCGATCGGCCTCGCGGTGGGCGCGATCCTCATCGCCATGGCCGGCGCCTGGCCCCCGGCCCGCCAGGCGGGCAGGCTCGACGTCGTACGGGCGATCGGGTGGGAGTAGCCGGGTGGGGCGCGGGGCCCCGGCCTCCGCGCCCACGGGCGCGCCGGAGCGCGGCGCCGCCGGTCCCCTGCCCGCCCGGCGCGCGGGCGCCGCGAGTCCCCGGCGCGCACCGCGCGTGGGCCCGCCGCCCACGCGGCGCCGCGCCGCCGCGGGAACGCCGTGGCCGCGGAGCGCGTCCTCGTCGGTGACCCGCGCGTCGCGGCGACGCGCACCGCGCGGGGACCGGGAGCCCCGGCTCGGGGCCCCCGGGAGCGCGCACTGGCGATATTCAAGCGGTTCTGGCATAGGTTCTCCCTCGCGCGTCGAGCAGCGGGGGCCGCCGGGTCGTGGCGGTGGCGGCGTCGGCTCGACGGACACGGACGACTCAGAAGGGGGACACGGGGGCGATGGGACGTGACGCACCGGGGCCGGGCCCGCACCAGATACCCGGACTGCTGCGGTTGGCGGTGACCGATCCGCTGCGGTCGATGTACCGACTGGTGAGCCGGTACGGCGACGTGGTGCGGATGCCCGTCGCGCCCGGGCGCAGCTTCCACCTGTTCTGCCGCCCCGAGCACGTCGAGCACATCCTGGTGGCCCGGCAGGCCCGCTACGGCAAGGCGTTCACCTACCGGCCGCTGCGGGAGTGGATCGGGCTCGGCCTGATCACCAGCGACGGCGAGCTGTGGGAGCGCCAGCGCAGGCTGATCCAGCCGCTGTTCTCGTACAAGCGGGTCGCCGCGCTGGAGCCGCTGATGGCGGCGGCGGTGGAGCGGATGCTGGACGACTGGGACCGCCTCCCCGACGGCACGGTGGTGGACACGGCCGCCGAGATGAGCGGGATGACGCTGGACATCGTGGGGGCCACCCTGTTCGGCGCCGACGTCAGCGGCGAGAAGGACCGCATCTTCCACGCGGTGGAGACCCTCCAGGACGCGGTGACCAAGGTGATCCGCAACCCGTTCACCTGGGTGTCCACCACCATGGCCCGCTACACCAGCCCCGGCTTCCGGCAGTGGGACCGGGCGATGGCCACCATCGACGAGGTGGTGACCCGGGTGATCGCCGAGCGGCGCACCCGGCCGGCCCAGGGGGCGCCGCGCGACCTGCTGGACGCGCTGCTCGCCGCCCGCTACGACGACGGCACGGCGATCGACGACAAGCAGTTGCGCGACGAGATCGTCACCTTCTTCATGGCCGGGCACGAGACCAGCGCCAACTGCCTGGCGTGGACGTTCTACCTGCTGTCCACCTCGCCGGGCGCCAGGGAGCGGCTGGAGGAGGAGGTGGACACGGTCCTGGCCGGCCGGGTCCCGGGCCCCGACGACCTGGACAAGCTGGTGTGGACGAAGGCGGTGCTGAGCGAGTCCATGCGCCTGTACCCGCCGGTGTGGACGGTGGAGCGGGACGCGGTGGAGGAGGACGAGGTCGGCGGGGTGCCGATCCGGCCCGGCAGCACGGTCGTGGTGCCGCCGTACCTGGTGCACCGCCACCCGGGCGTGTGGGAGAACCCGGAGGCGTTCGATCCGGAGCGGTTCCTGCCCCAGCGGTCGGCGGGCCGGCACCGGTACGCGTTCATCCCGTTCGGCGGCGGGCGCCGCGGCTGCATCGGCAACGTCTTCGCGCTGATGGAGGTCACCCTCGCGCTGGCGATGATCACCCAGCGGTACCGGCTGGACCTGCTGCCCGGCTTCGACCCGGAGCCGAAGGTCACCGTGACCCTGCGGCCCAAGCAGGAGCTGTCGATGGTGCTGCGCCGCAGGAACGCCTGACCTCCCCGCCCCACCACCGTTCCCCCCGCAGAATCCACCGCCGAATCCACCGCCGACCCCACCGTCGACGCAAGCCTAGGAGGACCGCATGCCGGGCCGTACCGCGCCGGGACCGAGCAGGAGGGAGAGCCCACGGCTGCTCGCCGCGCTCGGCCGGGACCCGCTGGCCGCCGGGATCGAGCTGTACCGCCGCTACGGGGACCTGGTGCGGGTCCCCCTGGTCCCGGGCCACGAGCTGTACCTGCTGTGCGCCCCGGCGCACGCCGAGCACGTCTTCGTCGCCCGCCAGGACAACTACGTCAAGGCGCTGACCTACCGCCCGCTGCGGGTCTTCCTCGGCGACGGCCTGGTGACCAGTGAGGGCGAGCTGTGGGAGCGCCAGCGCAGGCTGATCCAGCCCATGTTCTCCTACAAGCGGGTGGCCGCGCTCCAGCCGGTGATGGCGCGCAACGTCGCGCGGACGCTGGACGCGTGGGATCGGGAGCCCGACGGCGCGGTGGTGAACGTGTCGGAGGCGATGAGCCTGCTGACGCTCACCATCGTGGGCGAGGCCCTGTTCGGCGCCGACCTGAGCGGCACCGCGGCCCGGGTCTCCCCCGCGGTGACGCGGATGCAGGACTTCGCGGTCACCGCGATGCGCAACCCGCTGCTGCTGAGCGCCCCGCGGCTCGGGCTGCGCACCACCCCCGGCTACCGCCGCTGGGCGGCCGCGGTGGCGGCCGTGGAGGACGTGGTGGAGCGCCTGGTGGCCGAGCGGCGGGCCCGCCCGAACAGCGGCGACCGGCCGCGCGACCTGCTGGACGCGCTGCTGGAGGCCCGGTACGAGGACGGCTCGGCGATCGACGACCGGCAGTTGCGGGACGAGATCATGACGTTCCTCATGGCCGGGCACGAGACCAGCGCCACCACGCTCACCTGGACGATGTACCTGCTGTCCGCCAACCCCGGCGCCAGGGAGCGGCTGGAGGAGGAGGTGGACACCGTGCTCGCCGGCCGCGTCCCCACGCCCGAGGACCTGGACGAACTGGTGTGGACGAAGGCGGTGCTGAGCGAGTCGATGCGCCTGTACCCGCCGTTCTGGACGCTGGAGCGGGACGCGCTCGGCGAGGACGTGATCGACGGCGTGCGCATACCCGCGGGCGCCACCGTGGCCGTGCCGCCGTACCTGGTGCACCGCCACCCGGACGCGTGGGACAACCCGGAGGGGTTCGACCCGGAGCGGTTCCTGCCGGGCCGGTCGGCGGGCCGGCACCGGTACGCGTTCATCCCGTTCGGCGGCGGGCGCCGCGGCTGCGTGGGCAATGTGTTCGCGCTGATCGAGACGGCGCTGGCGGTCGCGATGACCGCGCAGCGGTACCGGCTCGACCTGATCCCCGGCGGGGTGCCGCGCCTCCAGCCGACCGTGACGCTGCGTCCGCTCGGCGGCCTGCGGATGGTGCTGCGGCGCCGGCGCCCGAGGACGCCGGCGCCGCCCGGCAAAAACGTTCACCCCGCCGGGGTGTGACCCGCTTCCCTACAGCGGCCAGGGCAGGTCGAGCACGTGCGGCAGGCCCAGCCTGTAGCGGACCTCGTCGGCCTTCTTCAGCAGCCGGAACTCCGGCATCTCGTACAGGGGGTGCACGACGCACGGCTCCGCGTCGGAGCCCGCCGCCTCCAGGAGGGAGTTGACGGCCCGCTTGGCGGTCTCGTTGGCTCCCTCCATGGTCGCGCACGAGAGGTTGTCGCGCACGTAGTCGCCGGCGAGGAACAGGTTGGGGATGGCCGTGGTGTGCTTGGGGCGGTCGTTCCAGGAGCCCACGGTGCTGACGATCAGCGGCTCGTCGTTGGCGGCCTGCCCGCTGCCGTCGGGGTAGTGGATCGCCGGGTCCAGGAACCACGAGCGGATCGCGGAGTCGGGCAGCACCTGCCGCCCGGTGTCCTCCAGTGCGGCGCGCATCTGCGCGAGCGTCTCCTCGGCGATCTGCTCGGGGGTGCACTCGCGCGCGGGCTTGCCGTACAGGATGCCGGGCGTGTCGAAGTTGGCGATGTTGACCGACAGCACCTCCCGCACCGAGCCGTCGCCGTAGGCCGCGGCGAGGTCCTGGTGCCAGCTCTGGGCGTGGCTGATGGACACCAGCGCCCACGGCGAGTCCAGGTAGTCCACGAACCCGCGGATGATCGGGGTCGGCCGGTCCAGGAAGTACTGGATGCCGTTCATCCACTGGGTGCCCAGCCGGTCCATCCGGGCCAGCGCCGGGTCGGCGGCCCTGACGTCGGCGTTCCACAGCTTGCGGGCGCGCTCCACGGGCACGGCGCTGAGGAACCAGTCCGCCTCCACCCGCTGGGCCCGCCCCTGCGGGTCGCGGACCTGCGCCGCGGTGATGCGGCCCGAGGCGAGGGTGAAGTCGTCCACCGCCCAGCCGACGTGGAAGCGCACGCCCCGGGTCCGCAGGTAGGCCACCCACGGGTCGATCCACGCCTCGCTGCTGGGCCCGTCCAGCACCCGGCCCATGTAGCCGGTGCTGCCGCGCCCGGCCAGCGCGTAGAAGTACAGCTCGGTGAGGATGCCGGTGGCGCGGGTCGAGGCCACGTCGGGACGGGAGGCCACCAGGTGGGTGGTCATCCCGTCGGAGAGCATCTTGCGGTACTCCTCGCTCATCTCCCGGGCGCGCACGAACTTCTCCCAGGGCAGCTTCTCCCACTGCCCGTACCGGCGCGCGTCGCAACTGGTGGCGAAGATCGCCAACTGCCGGGCGAAGAACGCGGTCTCGTCCGCGGGCAGGGCCTTGAGCTGCTGGAGCGTCGCGACGACGAGCCTCTGGAAGTCCTCCAGGGTGGGCGCCTCGGTGAAGTGGGACTGGAACGCCAGGTCCTCGCGGCCCCCGGAGCGGGCGTAGAGCACGCCGTCCACCGGGATCAGCCGGTCGTGGACGGTCCGCGACCCCTCGCCGACGGGGATGCGGGCCATCGTCTCCGGCAGGTGGTGGTAGAAGCCGGGGACGTAGCGGAACCCGTGCTCGCCGGGAAGGTCGCGGCGGCCCCCGCCGCCGGATCCGGGAACCCAAATCGAGCGGGACTTGCCGCCGAGTTCCTTGCGTTCGTAGACATCGACATCGAATCCGCGCTCGACCAATTCTTGAGCGGCGGTCAAGCCGGCCACTCCGGCGCCGAACACCGCGACCCGGCGGCGCGCATCGCCCGCCGCGCGCGCCGGTGCCGCATTCCACGCGCCCAAAGTGGCCGCCCCCGCGCCGATCGCCCCCGCTATAAAGCCGCGGCGGGTCGCCTCGCCCCGTTCATGTTGGTTCGTCAACGTGCCTCCTCGCCCCCGTGGGGCCCTTTCGCGATCTTGCCCCGAGTTTCCGGCAGATGACGCTACCCGGCATCTGGTCGGCGTCAAGGGATACGCCTATCCTTGCTTCCCGTAACAGCTCGACACGGAGGAGAAGCCAGCGTGCCGGCAAGTATGTGGCGCAGAACTCTCAAAGCGGCGTTCGATCAACCCGACACCGCGGCACACCTTCTCTTCCTGCGCGATTCCCAGACAGTGACGAGAATCCACTTCCTGCACGCGGCCGCCCACCTGGGAGTGCTCGCGGAACTCGAGACTCCCTCGAGCCGGGACGCGCTCGCGGAGCGGCTCGGCGTCACCCGCACCGAGCAGTTCGGGCTCATGCTCGACCTCGGGGTCTCCCTCGGCGAGCTCGCCGTCGGCGGCGGCCGGTACCGGCTCAAGGGCCGGCGCGCCCGCGCCCTGGTCGGCGCCAACGGCAGTGTGCTGCGGGCCCTGCTGGACGAGCAGATGGGCTACCACGCCTCGGTCTACGAGCACCTGCCCGAGCGACTGCGCGGCGGCGAGCTCGGTGACTACCTGGAGGCGACGGCCGCCGTGGTCGCCGAGTCCTCCCGGGTGGCCGAGCCCGTGGTGGCGTCCTACCTCTCCGACATCGTCCGGGAGGCCGGCAACCCCCGGGTGCTGGACGTCGGCTGCGGCTCCGGCATCTATCTGCGGGCCGCGTCCCGCCACCCGGCCGCCACCGGCGCCGGCATCGACATGCAGCCCGCCTCCGTCGAGCTGACCAGGAAGAACCTGGAACGCTGGGGCATCGGTGACCGCTTCGACGTGGCCTTGGGCGACATCCGCGACGGCGGCAAGGGCATCGAGGGCACCTTCGACGTCGTCTTCCTGCTCAACAACATCTACTACTTCTCTCCGGATGAGTGGCCCGACCTCTTCGGCACGCTGCGGTCCCTGCTGAAGCCGGGCGGCACGCTGGCGCTGGTGTCGATGTTCCGCGGCACCAGCCCGACGGCGCTGAACCTGGACCTGGTGCTGGCGTGCACCAAGGGCTGCTACGCCCTGACCACCCCGGAGAAGCTCTCCGCCGCGCTGCGCCGCGCCGGATTCACCGACGTCCGCGTGGACCAGCTCGTGGCTCGCGAGTCCCTGCTGGGGATACGGGCGAGCTGACGCGCGGTGCCGGACGCCCGCCGCGGGCGCCGGAGCTGACACAGGGAACTTCAACCATCGGGCTTGCGTCCCCGGCCGCGCTGGTGACATGGTTTGCAGCGACCGCCGGGGGCCAGAAGCGGGGGCTTTCGTGTACCACCGGAATCGCAGGCGGCGCCGTAACCGGAATACGGCATGGTGAGCGCAGCGGAGCGGCCGGACGTCATCATTGTGGGCGGCGGCCTCGCCGGATTGTCCACCGGTATCGCCCTGGCCGGCGCCGGAATCGACACGGTAATTCTCGAGGCGCGGCGGAAATCCTCCGCCGACGTGTTCGGTTTTCTGCTGTGGCCGCCGGGAACGCGTTGCCTGCGCTGGCTCGGCGTACTCGACGAGGCGCTCAAGGCCGGCCAGGAACTGGAATCCCTGACCTGGTTCCTCACGGGCCGGAAACAGACCTGGCTGAGCGTCGACCTGAACTCCCTCGGCGCCGGCACGTTCCTCGGGATCCTCCCCTCCCGGCTGGAGGCCATCCTGCGGGAGGCCGCCAAGCGCAGCGGGGTGCGGATCCTGGACGCCGTCGAGAGCTGGTCGGTGTCCCGGGAGCGCGGCTCCTGGACGGTGCGCGCGCAGCGGGAGGACGGCCCGGTGGAGCTCACCACCCCGCTGCTGGTCGGCGCGGACGGGGCGGGCTCGCGGCTGCGCGAGGAGCTGGGCCTGGCCTCCTCCCGCTGGCAGCCCTCCGGCCAGGTCATCGTCACCGGCGTCGGCGGCGCCCTGCCGGTGCGGGAGTCCCGGCAGGCGCTCACCCCGGAGGGGTCCGGCGGCTGCGTCAGCATAGGGCAGGAACACAGTTGGCTGTACGCGGTGACGCCCGAGTCCGGGGCGGCCGACCCCACCGAGACACTGCGCCACTACACCTCCCTGGACCCGGAGCCCGCCGAGGCCTACCGCAACGTCGAGCGGGTGGCGGTGCTGCGCCCGTGGACGATCACGGTGCCGCGGTGGGCCACCGACGGCGCGGTCCTCATGGGGGACGCCGCGCACGGGATGCTGCCGCACTTCGGGCTCGGCGGGTCGCTGACCCTGGAGGACGTGCCCCTGCTGCTCGAGGTCGTCGAGGAGGCCCTGCGCGAGGGGGACTTCCGAGCCGCCCGGCTGGCCGCCTTCCAGGCGCGCCGCCGCGCCCGCGTCGCCTACGCCCAGCGCACCTCCAACTCCTGGGCCCGTGTGCTGGGCACCAGCCTGCCGGGCATGCAGCGGGCCAGGGACCTGAGCATGCGCCGGCTGACGCACGACAGGGAGCTGGTCGAGAGCTTCTACCGCGAGCTGGCCTCGCCCTCCGTGCCCCGACTGTCCACGCGACTGCGCATGCTGCTGCCGTAGTCCCTTTCCCCAGGTGAGTTATGTCCGAGCGAGGAATGGCCGCCGTGGTCGGCGGCCGAGGTTTCATCGGCGGCGCCATCGTCGAGGCCCTGCGGTCCGACGGCTGGAACGTGACGGTGGTGACCCACAACGCCCAACTGGCCGCACGGCACCCCGGCTACCGCTGGGGCGACATGCTCGACCCCACCACACTCGGCCCCGCCGTCGAGGGCGCCGACGTGGTGGTGCAGAGCGCCAACTTCCCCAACTACCCGTTCGAGAAGCCGCAGTTGCGGCACACGTACCTGGAGTACGACGGGCTCGGCACCGAGCGCCTGGTGCGCGCCGCGAAGGCTGCCGGGGCGCGCCGGTACATCTTCGTCTCCGGCGTCGGGGTGACCGACGACCCGGTCAAGCCCTACTACCGGGCGCTGCTGCGCGGTGAGCGGGCCGTGACCGGGTCGGGCCTGGAGGCGATGGTGCTGCGCCCGGCGTTCGTCTACGGGCCCCGGGACAACGGCATCAACCGCATCGTGCGGGCCGCCCGCTTCCTGCCGGTGCTGCCGCTGCCGGACCAGGGGCGGCAGACCCACCAGCCGGTGCTGGTGGACGACATCGGCGCGGTGGTCGCGCGGGCCATGGAGCCGGACGCGCCGCAGGGCGTGTTCGAGATCGGCGGGCCCGAGCGGATGTCGATGCGCCACATGATGGAGTACGCGCTGCGGGTGGCGGGCAAACCGCGCACGGTGGTGAACGTGCCGTCGGGGTTCGCGCGCCGCGGCGCGGGGCTGCTGGAGCCGCTGCCCGGCCCGCTGATCACCCGCAACGCCGTGGACTTCATGCTGGAGGACTTCATCGCCGACATCGAGCCGCTGCGCAAGGCGTTCGACGTCGAGCTGACGCCCTTCGAGGAGGGGCTGCGGGGCTACCTGGCCCGCTGAGTCCGGTCCGTGTGAGGAGGGGAGCGCCGCCCCGGGGCGGCGCTCCCCTCGTCGTGTCCGGGGTGGCCCGGCGCGGGACCGGCGGCCCCGCGCACCTGCCGGCCCGTCAGTCCCGCCGCGCCGCCGCCGCGGTCTCCGCGCGCAGCACATGGCGGGCGATCTTGCCCGTGGAGGTGCGTGGCAGGTCCTTGACGATCTCGATGGTGCGCGGGCGCTTGTAGGCGGCCAGGGTCTGCCGGACATGGGCGCGCAGGCGGCGCCCGGCCGCCACCGCGTCCCCCACCGCCGTCTCGCGCAGGCGCACGTACGCGGTCAGCTCCGTGGTGGCGTGCTCGCCCGGCACGCCGACGACCGCGCACTCCAGGACGTCCGGGTGGCGCAGCAGGCTGTCCTCGATCTCCATGGGCGCGACCTTGTGCCCGCCCACCTTCAGCAGGTCGTCGGAGCGGGCCACGAACCAGTACACGCCGTCCTCGTCGCGCCGCAGTTGGTCGCCGGTGCGGGTCCAGCCGCCGACCATGGTGGCCTGCGTCTTGTGGTGCCGGTTCCAGTAGCGGGCGGCGTTGGCCTCGCTCCTGATCCACAGGTGCCCGACCTCACCGGGGCCCAGCTCGCGGCCCTGGTCGTCGCGCAGTTGGGCCTCGTAGCCGGGCACGACCGTGCCGGAGCTGCCCGGCGGGGTGCCGGGGCCGTCCGGGTCCGGCTGCCCGGCGATGAAGATGTGCAGGCACTCGGTGGAGCCGAGGCCGTTGACGATGCGCAGCCCGAACCGCTCCCGCCAGCGCTCCTCCAGGCTCGCGGGCAGCGGCTCGCCCGCCGAGACGCACATCCGCACCCCGGGCAGGTCCGCCGACGGGTCGCGGTCGGCCACGGCGAGCATCGCCGAGTACAGCGCGGGCACGGCGAACAGCACGGTGGGGCGCTGGTGCCGCACCAGGTGCAGCACCCGGGCGGCGTCGGTGGTCTCCGGCATCAGCACCACCCCGGCGCCGACCGCGAACGGGAACAGGAAGGAGTTGCCGAAGCCGTAGCCGAACGACAGCTTGGCCGCGGAGAAGCACACGTCGCCGGCGGTGAGCCCGAGCCGCCGCGGCAGCCCGTCGAGGGCGGCGAGCAGCCCGCGGTGCAGGTGCACCACGCCCCGGGGGACGCCGGTGCTGCCGGAGGTGTACTGGATGACGGCCATGTCGTCGGGGCTGGTGGGGCGGATCGGGCAGTCGTCGGGCGCCCGCCGCATCCGCTCCTCCAGGCTCGCCTCATCGCTCGGCTCGCCGCCGCAGGTCCACACCTGCCCGGGCCACGGGCCGGCGCCGGGGACCGGCGCGGGGCGCACCGCCGCCGTGACGGCCTCCCGCTGGGCGGGGCCCACCACGGCCAGCGCGGGGCGGCAGTCGGCGAACACCCGGGCGTAGTCCTCGGTGGTCAACTGGGTGGCCAGGGGCACCGGCACCGCCCCGATGCGCATCAGCCCGAGGACGCAGGCGAGGTACTCCGGGCCGTCCGGCAGCACCAGCGCCACCCGGGACTCGTAGCCGACCCCGGCGGCGGCGAAGGCGCCCGCGGCCCGGCAGGCCATGCGGTGCATCTCCCGGTAGGTGACCGAGCGGTCCGCGGTGCGCGCGCACACGGCGTCGCCGCGGCCCTGCTCGAGGTGGACGTCGAGGAAGCGGTGGACGCTGTTGCCTTCGCTCATGGTGGGGTGTGCCTCCCGGGGCCTTCAGCCGGCCGCCTGTAGGACGAGTGCCGCCGCGTGCCCGCCCGCGTCGGCGGCCAGGACGAGGACCCGGGCCAGCGGCCGTTCCTCGGGTGCGGTGGTGACCCGGAGCGCGGGCAGCTCCGGGTCCGGGTCGCGGTGCCCCGCGGTGCCGGGCAGCACTCCGGCGCGCAGGGCGAGCACGGCGGCGGCGGCCTGCACGGCTCCGCCGGCGCCCGCGCTGTCGCCGAGCCCGCCCTGGACGGCGCACACCGGGACGGACGCGCCCCACAGCTCGTGGACGGCGTGCGCCTCGGCGGCGTCCAGCGCCCGGTCGCCGCAGGCGGAGACGAACACCGCGTCGATGTCGCCGGGCGCGGTCCCGGACTCGGCCAGGGCCTCGGCGGCGGCGCGACGGGCGGCCCGGGCCGGGCCGGCCCCCTCGGGGTCCGGCGGGCAGAACGCCGCGCCCGCGCCGAGCAGTTCGGCCAGGACCGCGGCGCCGCGCCGCCCGGCCGCCGCGGCGTCCTCCAGGGCCAGCGCGACCGCGGCCTCGCCGGGCACGGCGCCGTCGCGGCCCTTGTCGAAGGGGCGGCCCTGCGGGGTGCGGCCGCGCCCGGTCAGCAGCTCGTACCAGGTCACGGTGTGCACGCCGCCCGCGAGCACGGTGGCGGCCTCGCCCGAGCGGACGGCGCGGGCGGAGGCGGCCAGGGCGTCCACGGCGGCGGCGCGCCCGGTGGACACCGTCAGGTTGGGCCCGGCGGCGCCGGTGAAGATGGAGGCGACGGAGGCGGGCGCGTTCAGCCCCGTCTGCGGGCCCTGGGCGGGGTTGACGCGCTCCGCGCCGCGCTCCAGCCGCCCCGCGAACAGGCCCACGTAGTCGGCCAGGCCCGCGGTGGTGGTGCCCGCGGCCACGCCCGCGGAAGGCTCGGTGTCCCACGGCTCCTCGAAGCCGGCGGCGCGGCGGGCGGCCACCGCGGCGACGGCGAACGCCGTGCTCTCCGGGCTGAGGGTGCGCACGCCGCGCCGGCCCAGGTACTCGCGCACCGGCGGCTCGGGCAGCGCGGCCACGTAGGCGGGCCCGGCCGGGGCCATGCCCGGCGGTGCGGGCGGCTCGAGCCGCGCGGCGTGGCCGGCGCCGCGCAGCAGCCCCTCCCACAGCGCGGCCGTTCCGAACCCCGCGGCGGTGAGGGCGCCGATCCCGGTGACGACGACACGGCCGTTCACGCGCGCCCCTCCTCCGCGTCCGGCGCGGTGAACACCACGCAGCAGTTGTTGCCGCCGAACCCGAAGGCGTTGTTGAGCACGGCGCGCACCGGCACCGACCGCGGCTCCTTGACCACCAGGTCGAGGGCGAAGGCGGGGTCGGGGGTGAGGGTGTTCGCGGTGGGCGGCACCAGCCGGTCGCGGACGGCCAGCGCGCAGGCGACGGCCGCGATCGCCCCGGCCGCGCCCTGGGCGTGGCCGAGCGCGGACTTCAGCGCGGTGACCGGGACCGCGGCCGGGCCGAACACCTCGGTGAGCGCCGCGGCCTCGGCGGCGTCGTTGGCGGGCGTGCCGGTGCCGTGGGCGCTGACGAACGACACCTGCCCGGGGGTGAGCCCGGCCATGGCGAGCGCCGCCCGCATGGACCTGGCGGCGCCGAGGCCGTCGGGGTGCGGGGCGGTCATGTGGTGGGCGTCGGAGTAGCTGCCGTGCCCGGCGACCACCGCGTACACGCGCGCGCCGCGGGCCCGGGCGCGCTCCTCGGACTCCAGCAGCAGCGCCCCCGCGCCCTCGCCGAGCATCAGGCCCCTGCGGTGCGCGTCGAAGGGCTGGACCGCCTCGGGCGCCAGCGCGCGGAAGCTGTTGAACATCAGGAACATCGCCTCGGACAGCTCGTCGGCTCCCCCGGCGACCATCGCGTCGGCGCGGCCGGAGGCGATCGCGTCGGCGGCCTGGGCGATGGCGGTGTTGCCGGCCGCGCACGCGGTGGGCAGCACCAGGTTCGGCCCGTGCAGACCGAACCTGCGGGCGGGCAGCGCGGCGATCCGCGCCGGGTCGTGCGCGGTGCCGGGGGACGGCAGCCTCCCGCGCCCGTGCGCGGCGCGCAGCTCCGCCTCCAGGTGCGGGCGGTTGCCGACGACGATGCCGAACGCGACCCCGAACCGCTCGGGCGCGTACGGCCCCGTGCGCGGCGCGCCGTCCGCCGCGTCGCCCTCGCCGTCCGCGTGGTCGTCGGCGGGGCGGAGCCCGCCGTCGCGCAGCGCCATGCCGGTGGCGGCGAGCGCGAACGACTCGCTGCGGCTGAGCGGCCCGTACCGCCGCTCGTACGCCGGGCGCGCCCAGTCGCGGACCTCGCCGCCGCGGTGGGTGAGGCAGTCGGCGGTGTCGAACAGGGTGATCTCGCCGGTGCCCGCGCGCCCCGCGAGCAGGGCGCTCCAGAACTCCTCGGTGCCCGCCCCGACGGGCGAGACCACGCCGAGGCCGGTGACGACCACGCGGGAGGGCTGGCCGTCGCGGGGCCGCCCGGGGAGGTGCTCGGTGCCGCCGCGCACGGTCAGCTCGCGAGGGCGCCGCGGGTGATCTCGACCGCGGTCCTGACCGAGTTGATCCGGACCTCGTCCTCCACGGTGTAGCGGACGCCGAGCCGCTCCTGGAGGGCGGCCACCAACTCGAGTCGCATGATCGAGTCCCCGCCGAGCTCCTCGAGGTCGGCCTCGTCGCTGAGTTCGTCCGGTTCGAGTTCCAGGATCTCCAGGGCGATGTCGCGCACCGCCGCGCGGATCTCGTCGTCCGTCATCGGACCTTTCCTTCCATGGTGGGGATCGGGTCGGGCTCGGGCTCCGGGCCGCGGGGGGCCAGGCCCAGCAGCGCGGCCAGGGCCCGCAGCGTCTCCCGGCGCACGCCCGCCGACCAGTGCATCCGCTGCGTCGCCAGTGCCCAGCCGGCCAGGCCGCACACCACGGCGACGGCCGTCTCCCTGCGCGGGGCGTACAGCGGCAGCGCGACCGCCAGGTTGAGCACCCAGTACTGGTAGAAGAACTCCCGTGTGGCCATGCTCTCGGCCGGCGACGAGGCCCGCCACAGGCAGCGGCCGAGCGCGGTGGCGACGGGCAGGAGCAGCAGCCACAGCCAGAACCGCCGCGGGAAGACGCCGACGGCGGTGAACAGCGCGACCATGACGTAGGTGGACCACACCATGCCGGTGGTGACCAGCGAGCCGTGGCGGCGCACCAGGCCGACCCACGCGCTGTGGTAGCCGATCTTCGCGTCCCCGGCCAGGTCGGTGAGGTCCTTGGCGCCGCCGAGCGCGAGCAGGGTGAGGAACCCGACGGCGAAGAACGGCAGCGGGTACTCGGCGAAGTCCGCGAGCGCGCCGGTGTCCCACTCCTCGCGGGAGAGCACCCAGCCGATCACGAACGTGCCGCCGAAGTGGAACGTCAGCACGACCGGCGCGGCCACGCGGTTGCGCGACAGCCGCAGCCCGTAGGAGTAGTTGACGCTCGCCAGCCCGCCGAGCAGCAGGAACAGGGCGAGCCAGGGGTCGGGGCGCAGCACCAGGAACACCACGTCGAGCGCGGCCACGGCGGCCCAGGAGCACACCGCGGCCCGCCGGATCAGGTCGAACCCGGCCCGGTGGCACAGCGCGGTGCGCTCGGGCCGGTTGACCTCGTCCTCGGTGCGGTCGGCGAGGCGGTTGAGCGTCTCGGTGCCCATGGAGTGCGCGAACCAGTACACCGCCCCCAGCACCACCCACTCCCACCGCGCCTGCCCTGCGGCGGACAGCGCGGCGTAGTAGGGGAGGAAGTACAGGGCGGTGAACCGGACACTCGTGGCACGCAGGAGTGCGGTTGCTCTGCTCAATCGTCCGCGACCCCACTGCTCGGTCCGTTGCGCATGGCTCTCCTAACGGGTTCGCTCCACCACGGCCGTGCACATGGCCCGCAGGCCGTCCTTGGCGGGGCCCTCGGGCAGCGGGGCGAGGGCCGCGTCGGCGCGCTCGGCGTAGCCGCGCAGGAACTCGCGGGTGCGGTCCAGCGCCGGGTGGGTGCCGAGCAGCGCCAGCGCCTCGGCGCGCTCGTCCGCGGTGAGGTCCTCCCGGGCGACCAGTTCCCGCAGCCTGGTGCTCGCGGGGTCGTCGCCCTGGGTGGCGTACAGCAGCGGTAGCGTGGTCACGCTCTTCTTGCTCAGGTCGGAGCCCGGCAGCTTGCCGAACTCCTCCTTCCTGCCGACCAGGTCGAGCAGGTCGTCGGAGACCTGGAAGGCCACGCCGAGCGCCTCCCCGAAGTCCTCCAGGGCGCGCACCGCGGTCTCGTCCGCGCCGGAGACCAGCGCGCCGAGCCGGACGCAGGAGCGCATCAGGGAGGCGGTCTTCTCGGTGACCATCGTCAGGTAGTGGTCGACGGGGTCCTGGTCGTCGGCGGGCCCGTCCATCTCGCGGATCTGCCCCGCCACCAGGCTGGAGAAGGTCTGCACCTCCATGCGGGCGGCGCGCACGGGCAGCGCGGCCAGCAGCAGGAAGGCGCGCGAGAACAGGAAGTCCCCGGCGAGGATGGCCACCGAGTCGTTCCACTTGGCGTTCACGCTCGGCACGCCGCGGCGGAGGGTGGCCCGGTCCATCACGTCGTCGTGGTAGAGCGCGGCGAGGTGGACCAGTTCCACGGCCGCGGCGGCCCGCAGGACGTCGGGGTCGCTGGGGTCGCCGAACCGCGCGGCGAGCAGGGTCAGCAGCGGCCGGTACCGCTTGCCCCCCGCGTCCATCAGGTGCCGGGACGCCTCGTGCAGCAGCGCGACGTCGCTCTTGACCGAGTCCTGGACGATCTGGTCGACCGCCGTCAGGTCGGAGTGAAGATCAGCGGCCAGCTCCTCCGCCAAGGAGGGCAGCCTGGAGTGTTCCCCTGCGCTCACGCGTTCCCCCATGATGTCCGCGCGTTGGGATCTCACCGGGCCTGGGCCCGGTGATGCCGTCAGGCATGGAGGCGAGGTTACGGAACCTTGGCCTTGGCGCGATAGTGGTTCGATCTACGCTTGGGCGCTCGAACGGGGTGCGAGCGCGGGGCGCACAGCCGGGCGCGCGGCTGTGACCTGCACATTCGATACGGAGTGGGAATGCCGCGCGCTTAGGTGGTCCAGCGCTGCTCGAGCGAGCCCCGAGCGGGGCGGCCCGCCGTCCCGCCCCCGGCTCACCCGTGAGGGCGACCACCGGCTCCGACTCCGCGGCCCGCGCCCGGCTCGCGCGTGGCGCGCTCCCGGCTCCGCGGGGCCGGGCCCGGCCGCCGAGCGTGCGCCCCGCGTGCAGAAACGATTACTTCATCGCCGCAGCTCAGAGGGGCTTGGGGGTCCTTCCAAACCCCGCCCGGCGCGCCGCGTGAGCGGCTATGCTCCTGCGACATAGCGGAGAGCGCCGGATCGATCACGCCAGGTGTTCGAATGCCGTCAGGCACTCGGTCCCGCCCGGGGTCCGGGCCGGCCGCTGCCGCCTCGTCACGGCGCGCGCCGCGCCGGGGCGCCGCGGCCGGACCCCGGCCGGGTGCGCCCGGACCGCCGCCGACCCGCCGCCGGAGCAGCCGCGCGCCGCTCCCGTCACCCGAGCCCTGTCAGGAGCCCCGCCCTGCCCAACCCCGCCCTGCCCAACCCCGCCCTGCCCGGCCACGCCCCGCCGCGGCCCCGCCGTCCGGCCCCCGCCGCGCCCCCCGCCGCCCCCCCCGCCTGACCCCGCCTCCCCACGCCCCACCCGCGTCCCCCGCCCCCGGCCCGCCCCCGCGACAACTGTTCAGAGGAAGCCGATGGCCCGTCCTGGATCACCCCCCGCGGACCGCGCGTCCGCACCCGCCGCCATATGGGCGCTGCCGCCCCTCACCGCGGCCCTGTCCGCCGCCGTGGCGGTGGCCGCCGTGGGCGAGGCGGCGCGCGGCCCCGTCGCGGTCCTCGGCGCGGTGGCGGTGCTCGCGGTCGGCGTGGCCGCCCGCGCCACCGCCGGCCGGGACCGCGCGGTGGCGGAGCTGCGCCGCGAGCACACCCTGCGCGAGGCCGCCCTGACGGACCGCCTGGCCGCCCACGACGCGGAGCTGACCAGGATCGCCCGGGACCTGCTGCCCGGGGCCGCCGACCGGCTACGGCGCGGCGACTGCTCCCGGCGGGTGCTCCGGGACGTGCTGCGCGAGGCGCGGCGGCACGAGGCGTTCGGCCCCGGCCATGTGGCGGTGCTGAAGGCGGCGGTGGAGCACCTCGCCGAGGAGGCGGAGCTGCGGGACGCCTCGCGGCGCGCGGTGGTGAGCATGATCCGGCGGGTGCAGTCCATCGTCCACCAGCAGGCCCGCGACCTGCGGGACATGGAGTACCGGCACGGGTTCGAGCAGGGGTTCTTCGACGACCTGCTGCACCTGGACCACGGCAACGCGCTGGTGGGGCGGCTCGCGGACGGCATCGCCGTGCTCGGCGGCGACCGGCCGGGCCGCCGGTGGACCCGCGACGTCCCGCTGTACAACGTGCTGCGCGGGGCGAAGTCCCGGATCCTCGAGTACCGGCGGGTCACCCTGCACTCGGTGCCGGAGGTCGCGGTGAAGGGCCCCTCGGTGGAGCCGGTCATCCACGCGGTGGCCGAGCTGCTGGACAACGCCACCCGCTACTCGCCGCCGCAGGCCCGGGTGCACCTGACCGCGTCCGAGGTGCGGTCCGGCGTGGCCATCGAGATCGAGGACGGCGGGGCCGGGCTCGACGACGACGACCGCAGGCGCATCGGCGCCCTGCTGGACGGGTCCGCCACCGGCAGGGACCTCACCGCCATGGGCGAGTCCCCGCGCCTGGGCCTGTCCGTGGTGGCCAGGCTCGCCCGGCGGCACGGCTTCCGGATCTCCCTGCGCGCCTCCGCGTACGGCGGGGTGCGGGCGGTGGTGGTGGTGCCCGAGGACGTCATCGCCGAGGGGCACGCGCCGCCGCGACTGGTGTCGGGGCTGACGGTGTCGCAGGTGGTGCGGCGGGCCGGGGAGACGCGCTCCCCGTCGCGGCTGCCCCCGATGCCCGCCCTGTTCCACGACGGGTCCGACAGCGACATCGTGGTGGAGCGCGACGCCGACGGCCTGCCGCGGCGCAGGCGCCGCTCCCCGTCCTCCGCCGAGCGCGTGGCGGCCTCCCGCCGCGCCGGGGCGGCGACGGCCGCCCCGGCCGAGGAGGCGGGGCTCGCCGGGCGGGAGGGGGAGCAGCGGGCCGGGGCGGAGCCCCTGCCGTACGACGTGGAGGGCGTCCTGGACGACGGCCTGCCGGGCAGCCCCTCCTGGGAGGCCACCCGGCGGGCGCCCGGCGGGGAGGGCGGCGGCGCGCCCGGCGCGGTTTTCGGCGCGGACTTCGGCGCGGGCGCGCGGGAGGGCGGCTCCGGGGCGCCCGGTGTGTGGCTGGGCGCCTTCTACGACGCCGTCGGCGGCGGCTCGGCGGGACCGGGAGCCGGCGGCGGCGGGTCGCCGGACGGCCCGCCCGGCGGCACGCCCGACAGCACCGACCACGGCCCGGCGGACAAGAGGGACGAGAAGTGACGCAGCGGCGGCAGAACCTGGACTGGATGCTCAACGACCTGGCGCGCGGCGTCCCGGAGGCGCGCCACGTGGTGGTGCTGTCCGCGGACGGCCTGCGGATCGCCCAGTGGGGCGGCGACATCGACGTCGCCGACCGCCTCGCCGCCGCCTGCGCGGGCCTCCAGAGCCTGTCCACCGCGGTCGCCGCCGAGCTGCCGGACAGCGACGGCCGGATGCGGATGGTGGTCATCGAGCTGGACGGCGGCTTCTTCTACCTGATGGCGGCCGGACCCGGCGCGTATCTGGCGGTGCTCGCCGAGGACGGCGTGGACGCCCATGTGGTGGGGCACTGCATGCGGGACCTGGTGGCCCGGCTCAGCACCCACCTGTCCAGCCCGCCGCGGGCCGACGGGGCGGCCGGGTGAACCGGCCGCACGGGGAGGGGCTCGCCGGACGCGTCCGGCGGGGGCGTCCGCTGCCCCCGCCGCCTTCCGGTGGCCGCCCGCCCGCCGGGCAGTTGCACGGCGCGGGGGCGCGCCCGGGGGCGCCCGGTCCTTGGGGCGCGGGGCACCCGGCGTCCCGCGCCCCGCGGGGCCCGTTCCGCGAGGGCGCCGACCCCGGAGCGGGCGGCCCCGCGCCGTGGGAGGAGGAGAGCCCGGACCGGATGTACGCCGTGGAGGACGAGCGCGGCGCGCCGTCCGCCGGGCAGCCCCCGCCGGACCCGGTCACCCTGGTGGTGGCCGCGTCGGAGCCCGAGCCCGGCACCCCGCCCGAGTACGCCTGTGTCCTGGGGATCTGCGCCCGCCCCCTGGCGGTCGCCGAGGTCTCCGCCCATCTGGCCATGCCGGTCGGCGCGGTGGCCGTGCTGCTGGCGGACATGCTGGCCGAGGGGCTGCTGGAGGCCCGGGCGCCGGTGCCCGCGGCGTCGCCGCCCGACGTGGCGCTGCTGGAGGCGGTGATGCACGGACTGCAACGGCTCTGAGGCCGCCCCGGTCCCCGGCCCGAGGACCCGCTGCCGGCGGTGGGGAGCGCCGGCGGTCAGGGGCTTTCACCGGCCAGGAAGGCGCGGGGGCGGCGCAGGGCCATGGCGGCGGCGCGGAAGCGGACGGAGCCGCCCGCCGCCGTGAGCCGCACGCCGATCCCGCCGCTGCCGCCGGGGGTGAGGGCGGTCCGGGCGGGGGCGGTGGTCCAGCCGTCGATCGCCAGCTCCGTGACGCCGGTGAAGACCAGGTGGAACTCGATGGCGTTCAGCCGGCGCTCCGCCCAGTCCCGCGGCGGCCGCTCCGGCAGGCCCCGGCGCCGGAAGCCCAGGGCGGCGGCGGTGCCCCGCTCGTCCACGTGCAGGCGGAACAGGTCGCAGCCGGACAGGTCCGGTGCAGAACCGAACAGCGCCACGGCCTCCGCGGGGTCCTCCAGCAGCCGGAACCAGTCAGTCGTGGCCATGGAAGGTCTTCTCGCAGACGTCGGGGACGGTGCCGAAAAGCTTGCGGTCCAGCGGGCTCGCGAACCGGTGGGGAACCTGGTCCGTGCCGTCGGCGCCGGGCCGGAAGACGCTGACGTGCGCGACGGTGAGGGAGTCGCTCGCGGTGAACGCCAGCTCGACGCCGGGGCCCGCGACCCGCGCGCGCACCCGGCGCGACGGCCGGGCGGCCAGGGTCACGTCCGCCGCCGCGGGCGGGTCCCACCTGCTCAGCCGCAGGTCGTCCACGGCAAGGAAGCACAGGTGGCACTGGACGCGCCCGGCGTCGCCGCCCGTCCACGGCGGCAGCGACCCGCCCGCGGGCACGGGCAGGTCGAGCCGCAGGGTGAGGGTGGGGCCGTACCTGCTCAGGGTGAACGAGCGCACGGGGACGGACACGAGCGGCGGAAGCTCGGCGTACAGCTCCCGCAGCACCTGCGGGTTCCTGAGCAGCCCGGTCCAGGGCGGGCTCACCGGCCGCCCCGGGCCGGGTCAGCCAAGGCTCACGCTCCACACGTCCCCGTGGCCCGGCCAGCCGTCCTCGCGGTCCTCGTCCTCGTCGTCCACCACCAGCACCGTCACCTTCGTCCGCGGCGCCCGGAACTCCCGGTACCCGCCCTGGCGGTGCGGTTCGAGGGCGGGGGCGTCCGCGCGGGAGGACAGCTCCTCGCGCAGCTCCGCCCAGGAGCAGTACCCGGGGAACGCCACGCCCGTCGCCCGCCGCCACGCCTCCGCCATGCCGGAGTCGTCCCCGGCCAGCCGGTGCAGTTCGACCGACCCGCCGGTGACGGTCCAGGCGGGGCCGCCGGAGAGGTACAGCTCGACGAAGCCGAAGTCGCGCCGGAGGCTGTCCTCGGCGTCGGCGACGTCCACGTAGTCCGCCGGCAGCGCGCGGGCGACCTCCTCCAGGGAGGATCCGATGCCCACGCCGTGGATCCGGCCGGTGGCGACCACGCCCGCCAGGAAGGCCGCGCCGCCGGCCCGTTCGCCGTCCGCCCGCTCGTGCTCGTTCACGTGCCCAGTCTCGCTCACCGGCCCGGTGTCCGCTCGGTGTCCATGGATCAGTCGTCCTTCAGATGGTCGATGAGGCGTTGCATCTCCTCGGAGCGGTTCTGCTTGTTGCCCCAGTTGTGGTCGTCCATGTGCTCCTTGGCGGACTTGGCCTTCTCCAGCAGGTCGGCGCGGAGCTTGGGATCGTTGTTCACCGCGTCCACCGCCTCTCTGACGCTCTTGTCGGAGGCCCAGCCGTGGGAGAGCCGGATCGGTTCCCCGACGACGTTGCCGTCCTTGTCGACGGAGATGCGGACCTCGTCCTTGCCGATGTGGACGTGCGCGCCCTTGGTCGCCCAGTCCGGGGCCACCGGGGAGACCCGGGGCTTGCACTTCTTGCCCATCAGGCCCAGCGGGTCGATCTCGGCGTGCGGGTTGCCCACGTAGGCGCGGTGGTTGGGGCCGGGATGCAGGCCCAGCGGGTCGGGGCTGACGTAGCGGGCGGTCTCGGGGTCGTAGTAGCGGTGGACGTTGTAGTGGAGGCCGGACTCCGGGTCGTGGTACTGGCCGGGGAAGCGCAGCGGTGTGTGGGCGGTGGCGCTGCGCTGCCAGGTGACGCCGCCCCACAGGGTGCCGCGGGTGCGCCAGGCGACGGCCCCGGACTCGTCCACCAGTTCCCTGGGGGCGCCGGCCAGGTCGGTGACGATGGCGAAGAAGCGCTGGTCGATCTCGCGCTGGCTGGTGGCGTCGGTGATCCGCTCGGTCTGGGCGACGGGCTGGAGGCCGTCGTGGTCCCAGGTGAGCGTGACGGGGTTGGGGGCCGCGCCGCCGGTGGTGGTCTGCTCGGCGAGGGTGGCGCCGTCCCAGGCGAAGTCCACCTGCTCGGCGACGGTGCCGTCGGCGGCGAGGCGCTGCTTGGCGATGCGGCGGCCCAGCGGGTCGTACAGGTAGTGCCAGCGGGTGCCGTCGGGGGTGACGAGGTCGGTGAGGCGGTCCTCGGCGTCCCAGGTGTAGCGCCAGGTGTCGGGCTTCCTCGACAGGCGGGTGCGGCGGCGCAGCACGATGCGGCCCTGGGCGTCGTGCTCGTAGTGGACGTTCCCGGCGCGGGTGATGCGGGTGCCGGTGTAGCTGCGCGGCCCGGTGGCGTCCTGCCCGGGGTGGTGGGCGGGCCATTCGGCCAGGGTCTGGTTGCCGGCCTCGTCGTAGGCGTAGCGCTCGGTCCAGTCCTGGGCGTGCACGGCGGTGACGCGGCCCGTCGCGTCGAGGTCGAAGGTGCGGCGGCCGGAGAGGTGGTCGTCCAGGGCGACCAGGTGGCCGTCGGGGCGGTAGGTGTAGGAGCGGCGCTGGACCAGGCCGGTGGGCGCGGTCAGCGACTGGCCGGTCAGGCGGCCCGCCCGGTCCCAGGTGTGGGTGAGGGTGAGCCCGCCGCCGAGCCGGCGGGCGGTCTCCCGGCCCAGCGGGTCGCGTTCGAAGCGGAAGGTGCGGCCCGAGGCGGTGAGCTCGGCGCGCCCGCCGGCCGCGTCGTAGCGGAAGTCGCTGACCGAGCCCATGGGGGTGATGCGGCGGGTGCGGCGGCCCAGGGCGTCGTAGGAGAACGTCAGGGTGCGGCCGTTGCAGGTCTCGGACTTCACCCGGCCCAGGCGGTCGCGCCGGTAGAGCAGTTCCGCGTCGGGGCAGGCGGCCTGCGTCAGGTCGCCCGCGGGCCCGTAGGTGTAGGTGGTGGTGCGGCCGCCGGCTTCCTTGGCGACGGTGCGGCCCATGGCGTCGCGGGTGTAGGCGACCGTCTGCCCGAGGCCGTTGGTGCGGGTGGCCAGGCGGCCCGCCGCGTCGTGGGTGTAGGTGAGGGTGCGTCCGTCGAAGTCGGTCTCCCGGGTCAGCCGGCCCGCGGCGTCGTAGGTGTACTCCCAGGTGAGGCCCAGCGGGTTGGTGACCCGGGTGAGGCGCAGCCGCGCGTCGTGCTCGAACGTGTGGCGCACCCCGTCCGGGCCGGTGCGGGCGGCCAGCAGGTCGAAGTGGGTGTACTCGCAGCGGGTGACGGCGCCGACCGGGTCGGTGTACGAGGTGCAGTTGCCCTCGCCGTCGTACGTCCAGGACTCCTCCGCCCCGTCCGGGTGGACGCGGCGCAGCGGCTTGCCCCGGGCGTTCCACTCCAGGCGGGTGGTGTGGCCGAGGGGGTCGGTGATCTCGGTGACCCGGCCGAAGGCGTCGCGGCGGTAGGTGGTGACCGAGCCCAGCGGGTCGGTCACCGCCACGGGCAGCCCGGCCGCGTCGGACCGGACGGTGGTGGTGTGGCCGAGCGCGTCGGTGACCGAGGTGAGGCGGCCCCGGTCGTCGTAGGTGTACCGGGTGGTGGCCCCGGTGGGGTCGGTGAGCGAGGTGCGGTTGCCCGCCTCGTCGTACTCCTGGTGCCAGGTGCCGCCGTCGGGCGCGGTGACCGTGGTGGGCAGGCCGAGCGCGTTGTACTCCGCGGTGCTCTCCGCGCCGTCGGGGCGCACCAGGGAGACCGGATTTCCTTCGTCGTCGTAACGGAAGCGGGTGGTGTTGCCCAGCGGGTCGGTGTGGGCCAGGAGGCGGTCGAGGGCGTCGTACTCGGTGCGGGTGACCCCGCCGAGCGGGTCGATCTCGGCGACGACCTGGCCCAGGTCGTTGACGAGGTAGCGGGTGGTGTGGCCCTCGGGGGTGGTGACCGCGGTGACGCGGTGGCCGGTGGCGGGGTCGGTGGTGTCGTAGGTGATCCGCAGGGCGATGTGGCCGGCCTCGCCGCCTTCGGCGACGCAGCGGTCCTGGTCGTCGTAGGCGTAGTCGTAGCGGCGGTCGTTGGTGTCGGTCCAGTGGATCACTCGGGCGCGGTCGTCGTAGCCGAACCGCATCGGCAGGCCGGAGGAGTCGGTCAGCTCGGTGAGGTTGCCGTCGGTGTAGCCGTAGCGCGCCAGCTCCGCGTCGCCGCCGCCGTCGGCGGCGCCGGCCAGGTGCAGGGCGGTGACGCGGGCGTCTTCGGTGGTGAGGAGCAGCCGGTAGCCGCCGCTGTGGGTGATCGCGGTGGGGGCGCCGTGCGGGTCGTGGTCGAAGGTGATCCAGTTGCCGTTGCGGTCGGTGATCTGGTCGATGCGGGCCTCGCCGTCGCCGCCGCCGGGCGGGCCGGAGAAGTGCCGGGTGTGGCCGGTGTCCGGGTCGGTGAGGGTGTAGTCGCCCTCGGGGGTGCGCTCCAGCGGCCGGCGCGGGCCGGTCTCGGGCAGCGTCGGCACGCCCGGCACCGGGTGCGGGTAGGCCAGGGCCAGGCCGTCCTCGGTGAGCAGCACCACGCCCTTGGCGTCGATCTCCAGCCGCTGGTCCACGGTGCTGGACCAGGACGGGCCGAACCACCGCCCCGCCCGGTAGCCGGACTCCACACGGCGGGTGAACACCAGCGGCAGCACGCCCGGCAGGACCACGTCCGTCTGCGTCAGGAACATCTTGCCCGTGGCCAGGTCGACCGGGTCCGTGCCGCCGCAGCAGCGGTCCTTGTCGCCCTTGTTGTGCTGGCCGGGGCCGTCCGAGGCGGTGCGGCGCCCGGCTCCGTCCGGGGCGTGCCGGGCGGCGCTGGCGGTCTTGCGCGCCGCGCCCAGGCCCTTGGTGCCGATCAGTTCGGGCACGAGCTTGCCCAGGCCCTCGGCCGGGTCCTTCATGAACGCGTTGAGCATGTCCTTGCCGGTGCCGGCCGGGTCGTTCACGGCAACGGCGAGTCCGGCGACCGTGCTGTTGAGGTTCGTCAGGTACTCGGCCGGGTGCGTCAGGTTGTACGGGTCCAGGATGTTGACGCTGCGGGCGAAGCTCACCAGGCCCGCCCCGCCCTTGACGATGCCGCCGGTGAAGTGCAGCGCGTCCAGGTCGAAGTTCGTCTTCGCGTCCGCGAGCTGTTCGGTGTACGACGGCTTGTCCGGCGCGGCGTCCCGCGCCGTGCGCACCGCCGTGCGCGCCGTCTCCGCCGCCTCGTCCCGCTGCCTGCGCGCCGCGTCCAGCTTCTCCTGCGCGGCCTTGGCGATCGCCTCCCCCGGGTCCTTGAACTCGCCGGGCCTGACCGGCTTCTCCCCCGGGTCCTTGCCCTCCTTGGCCGCCTTGTTGTACGCGTCGGCCGCGTCGTTGTACGCGTCCACCTTCGCGTTGTGCGCAGTGCGGGCGTCCTCCGAGGCCTTCTTGGCCTCGTTGTACTTGTCGATCGCCTCCTGCGCCTGCTTCTGCGCCCACTCGACCGTGTCCGCGAACCGGTCCATCGCGTCCGCGGCCTTCTCGAAGGCGTCCGCCGCCTTGAACCACTTGGCCGGCTCCACCGCCACCTTGTCCCGGAAGGCGTCGGCGGTCCTCCCCCTCCAGCGGCTGGAGTCCATCCCCTTCAGGCCGTTGCCGACCTTGTCGAACGCCTTCTGGAAGTCACGCAGGTGCGAGACGGTGGAGCGGATCTTGCCCACACTGCCGTGGACCAGCTTCTTCGGATCATCGGTCTGACCGAGCTGAAGCTCATCCGCCTTCGCCCCGAGCCGGTTGGCCGCCGAGTCCGACTTCTCCCGGACCCAGTTGGCCCCGCTCTCCCAACCGACCCGGTCCAGACCGCCGGCGACCTTGTCACCCGCCCAGTCGATCCCCTCGCCGAGCTTTTCCGCACCGTCCTCGACGGCGTCCTCGACGAAGTCCGGTGTGACGTCGCTGAGCCAGCCCATCAGGCGTCACCCCGCCCGGCCGCGCATACCGTCGTTGTCCGGTTTGGTGAAGTCATACTGGCTGCCCCCGTGTTGTGCCTGGTCAGCGTGTTCCCGACCTGTCGACCACAGTACGGCAGGGGTCCACCCCGGGTCCGAACGCGGTCATCGATGCATTACCGGAACGTGACACTTCTCGGCGGCGGCGCCGCCGGGGAAGCGGCACGCGGACGTTCCCCGGCCGTCCGCCGCGGTGCGGCGTCAGGTGCCGCCGCGCTCCTCCGGCGAGGGGCCGAAGGCGCGGTCCCTGGCCTGTTCCCTGGTCTGTTCGTCGATGCCGGCGGCATCCATCGTCAGGTCGGTGAGGCGGCCGATCCGGCCTTCGCTGGTGATCGTGCGGCCCGTGTCCTGCCAGGTCTGGCGGGACTCGTCGAGGGCGCGCTGGAAGGACTCCCCGCTGTAGTCCGGCCGGTAGGTGTCGGCGGAGAACAGCTCGCCCCAGTCGGCCTTCTCCACCTCGTCCTCGCTCAGGTGCGGGTTGCCCGCGAGGGAGTTGGCGGCCACCTTCAGCGTGCCGTTGACGTACTGCTCCTGCTCCCACATCATCCCGGCGGACAGGCCCACCCGGCTCGCCAGCTCGTTGGCGTCCTGGATCAGGGCGCGCACGCCCCACTCCCAGCGTTCGCAGAAGTCCTCGAAGTCGTCGCCGAGGCCCTTGTGCCCGGCTTCCATGCCGGTGAGCTTCAGCTCCTGGAAACCGGCGCCCATCACCGCGTCGGTCTCGGAGGCGACGCCCTTCAGCTCGCCGATCGCGCCCCGCAGGCCCTCGGTGATCTGCTTCAGCGACCCGGGGTCGATCCCCAGGTCCTCCCCGCCGCTCATCGTCCGGCCTCCCCGTCCACCGCCGCGTCCGGGCCGTCGACCGCGACCTCGTCCGGCACGATGCCGCGCACCGGCGGGAACACCATGGAGCCGTCCGGGTCGGCCACGTCCACCGCGATGCCCACCGGGCCGTCCAGGGTCGGGATCACCTGGTCCAGCAGGCGGGCGCCGAGCACCGAGCGGTACTCCCACTCCTCGTCCCCGCCCGCGCCCCGGGACAGCGCGAACCGGGCCAGCGCCGCCTCGTCGGTGAAGGCGTACAGCCAGCGGATGCCGCCGTGCCAGGCGGACATCATGCCCCGGTCGGTGACGGGCACCAACACCGCGGCGCGCCGCAGTTCGCCCACCAGCGCCGCCGGGTCCGCCTGCCCGGACCGTACCGCCGCGATCTCCTCGGACAATGTCATGCCGCCGGCCCCCGTATCGCATGTCCTCGGCAAGTTCCTGACCCACCACAACCGTACGACAGGGCTTGGACACCCGTCCCGCCCGGTGGCCGGAAGGTCGTTTCTCGCACGGAGTGACGCGTCTCGCGGGCAGGCCGGTTCCCCTCGGCGGGCGGGACGTCCCCGAGGGCGTGGCGCGGCCCGGCGTCAGTCGCCGTGCGCGGTGACGCGCCGCTCGGCCGCCTCCCACGCCGCCCGGTCGCCCGCCGGCTCGTACCGCCGCAGGCCCTGGGTCGCCGCCACCAGCCGCCGCATGGCCGCCAGGTCGCCGGCCAGGCCGTGCGCCCTGGCCTGGACCAGGATGTTGCCCAGCGCCGTCGCCTCGGTCGGGCCCGCGATCACGGGCAGCCCGGTGGCGTCGGCGGTCAGGGCGCACAGCAACTCGTTGCGGCTGCCCCCGCCCACGATGTGCACGTGGGTGACCTCCCGTCCGGCCAGCTCCGCGGCGGCGCGCAGGGTGCGGCGGTGCGCCAGGGCGAGGCTCTCCAGGACGCAGCGGATCGTCGCGGCGGGCGTGCCGGGGGGCCGCTGCCCGGTGCGGCGGCAGAAGGCGGCGATGCGGGCGGGCATGTCGCCGGGGGCGAGGAACTCGGGCGCGTCCGGGTCGACGAGGGCGGCGAACGGGCGGCAGGCCGCGGCCTCGCGCAGCAGCGACGGCAGGTCGGCGCCGGCGCCGGCGGCCCGCCACGTCCTGAGGCACTCCTCGACCAGCCACATGCCCATGGTGTTGCGCAGGTAGCGGACGGTGCCGTCGATGCCGCGCTCGTTGGTGAAGTTGGCGGCGCGGGACTCCTCGGTGAGGACGGGCTGGTCCAGCTCCAGGCCGGCCAGGGACCAGGTGCCGCAGGAGATGTAGGCGAAGCCGGGCCGGGTGGCGGGCACCGCGGCGACCGCGGAGGCCGTGTCGTGGGAGGCCACCGTGGTGACGGGGGTGCCGGCGGGCAGCCCGGTGTACTCGGCGACGTGCGGGAGCAGGGTGCCCGCGGGGTCGCCCGGCTCGCGCAGCGGCGGGAGGAGGGCGGGGTCCAGGCCGAGGCGGGCGAGCAGCGCCGTGGACCAGGTGCCGGTGCGGGCGTCGAACAGTCCGGTGGTGGAGGCGTTGGTGGACTCGGCGCCGACGCTGCCGGTCAGCCAGTGGACGAGCAGGTCGGGGATGAGCAGCAGGGTGCGGGCCGCGGCCAGGCGGGTGCCGCGGCGTTCGGCGGCGAGCTGGAAGACGGTGTTGAACGGCAGGTGCTGGAGCCCGGTGACGGCGTACAGCTCCCGCGGGGGCACCACGGCGTGCACGGGCCCGGCCGCGTCGCCGTTGCGCGGGTCGCGGTAGTGGTGGGGGTTGCCGAGCAGGGCGCCGTCCGCGTCGAGCAGGCCGTAGTCCACGGCCCAACTGTCCACGCCGGCGGAGGCGACGCCCCCGGCGCGGGCGGCGGCCCGCAGGCCGTCCAGGACGCCCTGGTACAGGGACAGGATGTCCCAGTGCAGGCCGGAGGGCAGGCGGACGGGGGTGTTGGGGAAGCGGTGGACCTCGGTGAGCTCCAGGGTGCCGGGGGCGCCGGGCGCCGCCGGGGCGACGCGGCCGACGATGACGCGGCCGCTGGTGGCGCCGAGGTCCGCCGCCGCGAAGGACGCGGCGGCGGACACGGCGGTGCGGGGTGGGTTCGCCATCGCCGTCCCGTCAGCGCAGGAAGGCGGCCGCGACGCCCGCGTCCACGGGGATGTGCAGGCCGGTGGTGTGGGTCAGGTCGCCGGCGGTGAGGGCGAAGACGGCGTTCGCGACGTGCTCGGGCAGCACCTCCCGCTTGAGGAGGGTGCGCTGGGCGTAGTACTCGCCGAGCTTGGCCTCCTCCACCCCGTAGACGGCGGCGCGCTGGGCGCCCCAGCCGCCGGCGAAGATCCCGGAGCCGCGGACCACGCCGTCGGGGTTGACGCCGTTGACGCGGATGCCGTGCTCGCCGAGCTCGGCGGCGAGCAGGCGGACCTGGTGGGCCTGGTCGGCCTTGGCGGCGCCGTAGGCGATGTTGTTGGGGCCGGCGAAGACGCCGTTCTTGGAGGCGATGTAGACGATGTCGCCGCCCATGCCCTGCTGCTTCATGATCCGCGCGGCTTCCCGGGAGACCAGGAAGGAGCCGCGGGGCATGATGCCGTGCTGGAGGTCCCAGTCCTTGGCGGTGGTCTCCAGCAGGGGCTTGGAGATGGAGATCCCGGCGTTGTTGACCACCAGGTCCACTCCGCCGAAGGCGAGGGCGGCGGCCCTGAACGCCTCGGTGATCTGCTCCTCGCTGGTGACGTCCACCGTCACCGCGACGGCCTTGTCGCTCCCGCCGATCTCCTCGGCGACGGCCGCCGCGTTCTCCGCGTTGATGTCGGCGACGACCACGCAGGCACCCTCGGCGGCCAGCCGGCGCGCGATGGCCCTGCCGATGCCGGACGCGGCGCCGGTGACCAGCGCGACGCGGGTGGCCAGCGGCTTGGGCTTCGGCATCCGCTGGAGCTTGGCCTCCTCCAGCGCCCAGTACTCGATGCGGAACTTCTCCGACTCCTCGATGGGCGTGTAGCGGGAGACGGCCTCGGCGCCGCGCATCACGTTGATCGCGTTGAGGTAGAACTCGCCGGCCACCCGCGCGGTCTGCTTGTCCTTGCCGAAGGAGAACATGCCGACGCCGGGCACCAGCACGATGGCCGGGTCGGCGCCGCGCATGGGGGGCGAGTCGGGGTCGGCGTGCCGCCGGTAGTAGGCGGCGTAGTACTCGCGGTACTCGGCGTGCAGCTCCTTCAGCCGGGCGACGACGTCCTCGAGCGGGGCGGTCGCGGGCAGGTCCACGACCAGCGGACGGACCTTGGTGCGCAGGAAGTGGTCGGGGCAGGAGGTGCCGAGCGCGGCCAGGCGGGGGTGCTCGGCGCGGGAGCAGAACTCCAGGACGGGGTCGGTGTCGGTGTAGTGGCCGACCTGGGGGCGGTCGGTGGAGGCCAGGCCGCGGATGACGGGCGCCAGGGCGGCGGCGCGCTCGCGGCGCTCGGCCCGCGGCAGCGGCTCGTGGCCGGGCAGGACGGGCCCGAACGGCTCGGGCCTGCCGCGCTCGGCCAGGAAGGCCTCCGCGGTGCGGATCATCCACAGGGCGTTGCGCTCGCACTCGGCGGAGGTGGTGCCCCAGGCGGTGATGCCGTGCCCGCCGAGGACGACGCCGACGGCCCGCGGGTTCGCCTCCTTGATCGCGGCGATGTCCAGGCCCAACTGGAAGCCGGGGCGGCGCCAGGGCACCCAGGCGACGCGGTCGCCGAAGCACTCCTTGGTCAGCGCCTCGCCGTCGGCGGCGCAGGCCAGCGCGATGCCGGAGTCGGGATGCAGGTGGTCGACGTGGGCGGCGTCCACCAGGCCGTGCATGGCGGTGTCGATGGAGGGGGCGGCGCCGCCCTTGCCGTGCAGGCAGTAGTCGAACGCGGCGACCATCTCGTCCTCGCGCTCGACGCCGGGGTAGACGCCGGCCAGGGCGCGCAGCCGGTCCAGGCGCAGCACGGCGAGCCCGGCCTCGGTGAGGGTGCCCAGGTCGCCGCCGGAGCCCTTGACCCACATCAGCTCGACGTCGGTGCCGGTGACGGGGTCGGTGGCGGTGCCCTTCGCCGAGGCGTTGCCGCCCGCGTAGTTGGTGTTGCGCGGGTCGGAGCCCAGGCGGTGGGCGCGCTCCAGCAGGGCGGCGACCTCGGGGTGGGAGGCGGTGGTCATGGTGGCTGTCTCGTCCTTCGGTGTGTGCGTGACCTCGGGGTGCGGGGACGACGGGGTGCGGGGACGACGGGGTGGTGCGGAGGGGACGGGGCGCCGTGCCGGGTCGCGGCTACGCGCCCCAGCCCGCCTGCTGCCCGCCGACCCGCTCGGCGACGATCCGCTCGGCCCAGCCGCAGCGCCGGTAGGCCGCGATCGGGTCCGGGTCCAGGCCCATCTCCTCGCGCACCTCGGCGAGCAGCGGGCGCACATCGGTGTTGTACGCGTCCATCAGCACCGCGTTGGCCCCGAGCACGTCGCCGTCGCGCTGGGCGACGCGCAGCGCGTCGGCGTCCACCAGCAGCGCCTTGGCGGTGGCCTCCTGGACGTTCATCACCGAGCGGATGATCGCGGGGATCTTCGGCTCGATGTTGTGGCACTGGTCGAGCATGAACGCCACGCCCGGGCCCAGGCCCCCGCCGCGGACCACCTCGTGCATGATCCGGAACAACTGGAACGGGTCGGCCGCGCCGACCATCAGGTCGTCGTCGGCGTAGAACCGGGAGTTGAAGTCGAAACCGCCGAGCCTGCCCTCCCGCAGCAGCAGGGCGACGATGAACTCGATGTTGGTGCCGGGCGCGTGGTGGCCGGTGTCCACCACGACCTGCGCCCGCGGGCCGAGTTTGAGGCAGTGCGCGTAGGCGGTGCCCCAGTCCGGCACGTCCATCGTGTAGAAGGCGGGCTCGAACAGCTTGTACTCCAGCAGCATCCGCTGCCCGTCCCCGAGCCGGGAGTACACCTCCGCCAGGGCGCCGGCGAGCCGGTCCTGGCGGGCGGCGATGTCGTCCTGGCCGGGGTAGTTCGTGCCGTCGGAGAACCACAGCTTCAGATCGCGCGAGCCGGTGGCGTCCATGATGTCGACGCACTCCAGCAGGTGGTCCAGCGCCTTGCGGCGGACCTTGGCGTCCGGGTGGCAGACGCTGCCCAGCTTGTAGTCGTCGTCCTGGAAGACGTTGGAGTTGATCGCGCCGATGGCCACGCCCCGCTCCTTGGCGTGGGCGGCCAGCGCGGCGTAGTCGTCCACCCGGTCCCACGGGATGTGCAGGGCGACGGACGGGGCGACGCCGGTGAACTCCTGCACCTTCGCGGCGTCGTCCAGCTTCTCCTGGGGGGTGCGGGGCACGCCTTCCTGGGCGAAGACCTTGAACCGGGTCCCGGAGTTGCCGTACGCCCACGACGGGGTCTCGATCCGCTGGGACTTCAGCGCGGCCTTCGCGGCCGACAGGTCAGACATGGCCACCTCTGGGTGTCCGGGCCCCGGGCTCCGGGCCGGTCGGTTGCTTCGTCGTGCTTGGGACGGGGTGCGCCGGGCGGTGCGCGGTGCGGTGATCAGCGGCTGGTCCGTGGTCGATCGGTACTGATCAGCGCGGTGGAACCCTATGAGTGAATCGTTTCATTGGGGAAGCTATCCGCCCCCGCCAGGGGCGTCAAGGGGTCGGACGGCGAACAGTTCCCGTCCCCGGCCGTGACTCGTCGGCGCGGCGGGCCCCGCGACCAGCCGGGCGACCGTCTTTGAAACATTTCACTCCCCCCGGGGCGCCGCGAGCTCCCCCGCCCGGCCCCTCCCCCCGCGCCCCTCCCTCCCCTCCGTCCCCCGGATGCACCCGGGCGCGCTCCCCGCGCCTTACGATGAACGATCACGAACGGTGGCGCGCGTGACCACCGTTCTCCTCGAACGCGGCGGCGGCGGAGCGGAGCTCATGGGACGCATGGTGGGCATCAAGGACGTGGCACGGCACGCGGGCGTGTCCGTCGGCACGGTGTCCAACGTGATCAACCATCCCGACATGGTGTCGCCGCAGACCAGGGCCCGGGTGCAGAGCGCCATCGAGCGCCTGGGCTACGTCCGCAGCGAGTCCGCCCGGCAACTGCGGGCCGGGCGCAGCCGGATCATGGCGCTGCTCGTGCTGGACATGGGCAACCCGTTCTTCGTGGACGTGGCCCGTGGCGCCGAGCGGGCCGCTCGGGAGGCCGGGCTCGGGGTCATGGTCTGCAACAGCGGGCAGGACCCGTCGGAGGAGGCCGAGTACCTGGCGCTGTTCGCGGAGCAGCGGGTGCGCGGGGTGCTGGTCACGCCCGCCGACACCACCGGCCGCAACCTCGCCGAGTTCCGCCGCCGCGACATACCGTTCGTGCTGGTCGACCGGGCGGAGGACGCCCAGCGGGGCTGCTCGGTCGCCGTGGACGACATCGCGGGCGGGGCGCTGGCCGCGCGCCACCTGGTGAGCGCGGGCCACCGCAGCATCGCCTACGTCAGCGGCCCCGGCCACCTCCAGCAGGTCCGCGACCGCCGCGAGGGCGCCCTGCGGGCCCTGGCCGAGGCCGGACTGCCGCCCGACGCCCTCGTCGAGCTCCCCACCGAACGCCTCGACGTCGCCGCGGGCCGCGACGCGGGCTCCCGCCTGCTGGGCCTGTCCCCCGCCGTCACCGCCGTCTTCTGCGCCAACGACCTGCTGGCCCTCGGGGTGCTCCAGTCCCTGTTCGCCGCCGGGGTGCACGTCCCCCGGGACATCGCCCTGGTCGGCTACGACGACATCGAGTTCGCCGCCGCCGCGGCCGTCCCCCTCACCTCCGTCCGCCAGCCCGCCATGACGATGGGCCGCCTGGCCGCGGAACTCCTCCTGGAGGAAACCGGCGAACAGGCCTCCCGCCACCGGCACCAGAATGTGCTGCTCCAGCCGGAGCTGGTGGTACGGGATTCGAGTCTGGGGCAGCGGTGAGGGGGCGGGTTCCCTTCGATCGCACTGGGTTCGCCCTACGGGAACCGTGACGGATTCCCTCGGCGGCCACGTCCATGTGTCGGCATCGACCGGGCCGCCGCGGCAGTGGTCAGCCGACGGTCTTTGTGCCGTCAGGCGGGCGAGCGTCACCTCGTGAGTGAGCCGTCCCAGCGGACCACAGAACCACGGACGCGAGCCGTCCCATCACGCGAGTGACTTCACGCCCTCGACAGCCCGAGAATCATCCATGGGCTGGCATCTAGGGCGCCTCGGAGCCGCAGTCAAGGGTGGCTCAGAGGTCGGCCGAACCGTCACACAGCGACAGCCGCTGTCGGCATCGCCCGGCAGGAGGTCTTTCTCTCCTCACGAGGCGCCATCTCCGCTCTTGACCCCACTCAGTTCGATCAGACGGAGCCCGCAAACCAGTCAGAGACAGGGTTCCGCCCAGTCCACCTCCACGTAGCGCAGCCCCTTGACCCCGACCTCGTCCAGGGCTTGTTTGACACGCTCGCCCATGAACACCATCGTGATTCCGCCCGGAACACGGAAGACGCGCGAGGCGAGCTCCGTCTCCCTGTCCCGACGGAAAGCAGGAAAACGCAGAGCCTCGTACGTTTCGTACGTGTCGATGACCGAGGCTTCCTTGACCACGACGTCCAGCACATTCGGCGCCTGTACGACGTGGACCGGGGCACCGTCAAGCACGCCTGAAGCAATGGTGTTGAGGTCCGAGTCGGCACAGTCCACAAGGACCCGATATGCGCGCTCGCCACAAACCCAGTCCAACATCTGCGGATACCAGAAGAAATCAGGCTTGACATGAGCCTCACCTGGTTCCCACACAAACTCGGCCATTCGACTCACGGCAGGGTACGGCGTATTCCAGTCGTGATCGTTAGCAGCCACAGGAAAGATGGACTCGCCTCCGTCCAGGCAGCCGAACTCATCAACATCGAGCTCCACGAGATAGGCCGTCATTACCTTCCGTGCCTCTCCCATCTGGCGTACTGATCAACGACTGCAAGTTCCGTTTTGAGCTGGGACATGAAGTCGAGCACTGCCCGCTTCCCCCCGCGTACGTCAGCGGCCATTACTTCCGTGTTTATGTAGGAATAGTAGAGTGCACGAACGTGCCCCGGTGACCCTGATGACTCATCCACACTCCGTTCTCAGCCGAAGCGATGTCGATTCCGTGCTTCTTCAGAACGTTCCACGCCTGCGCGACCTTCCTGCATCCACAGGGAATTATATGGTGCGCCTGGGCGTCAACGCCGACAGGCTTCGCTTCGCCAGCACTCACCATCAACGCCCACGCCTCCGCGCTGTGGGCGCGCTTCACCACCTACCTGCGCCGGGAGATCGCCGTCCGGCTCGGTATGACCCAGAGGGCGGCCCGCGCCGTGCTGCGGGTCTCCTTCGCCAAGGTCGCCGAGTACCAGAAGCGCGGCCTGGTCCACTTCCACGCCGTCATCCGGCTCGACGGCCCGGACGGCAGTGCCCTCCCCCCGCCCTCGTACGCCACCGTCGCCGTGCTCTCCGACGCCATCAGGGCCGCCGCGCCGCGCGTCCGCATCTCTGTCGTCTCCGACGCCGTCGGGGAACGTGAACTCGGCTGGGGCCAGCAGCCCGACGTGCGCGAAATCGCCGCTTTCGGTACCGACGCCGAATTCAGCGACCAGGCCGTGGCCGCCTACGTGGCGAAGTACGTCACCAAGTCCGCCGATGCCTCCGGCACCCTCGACCGAGCCCTGTTCTGCCGCCCCTGCCAGGGACGCGGCGCCACCCTCCTGCCCCACGGAACCCCGCTCCCCTGCACCGCCTGTGACGGCACCGGGCAGGCCCGGCCCCTGCCCCGGCTCGCCGTCGCCCGGCACGTCCGGCAGATGATCCGCACCTGCTGGGAACTGGGCCGCCTCCCGGAGTTCGCCGATCTCAAGCTCTGGAAGTGGGCGCACATGCTCGGCTTCCGGGGTCACTTCTCCACCAAGTCCCGCTCCTACTCGACCACCCTGGGCGCGCTGCGCGCTGCGCGCCGCCCGCCGTACCTGGCGCACCGAACAGGCCCGCGCCCACGCCGGCCTGCCCGAGCCCGACCCGGCCACCACACTGGTCGTCGGCCAGTGGGACTACCTCGGCTCGGGCTACAGCCCCGGCGGTGCGCTCCTCGCCGCCCATGTCTGGCACCGCCGGGAACTGGCACGGCAGTTCCCGGCCGAAGGGGGCTGCTGATGGCCTCGCCCCCGACCACCGTCCTCCACACGGAGGTTGCATCGGCGCTGGATCTGCTCACGGTGCCCCAGGTCATGGCCCGCCTCCAGCTCGGCCGCTCCGCCGTCTACGACCTGCTCCGCACCGGCCAGCTCGCCTCGATCACCCTCGGCCGCGCCCGCCGCATCCCCACCCACGCCCTCACCGACTTCATTCGTGCCCGGCTCGAACAGGAAGCCGCCGCCTGATGACCTCTCCGCGCCCCGCCGCATCCCGCCGCACCCGCTCCCGTGCCAACGGCGACGGAACCGTCTACCAGCGCAAGGACGGCCGCTGGGAGGCTGCCGGATACGTCCTCGCCCCCGGCAACACGCGCAAGCGCATCCGCGTCTACGGCACCACCCGCAAAGAAGCCCTCGCCAAGCTCACCGAGAAGATCGCCGCCAGCAACCTTGGCCTGCCCGTCGCGGCGGCTGACAGCACCGTCAGCACGTACCTGACGTACTGGCTGAACGGCGTCGCCGTCCACCAGGTGCGAGAGAACACCCACACCCGCTACGCCGCCTGCGTCCGCCTCCACCTCATCCCCGGCCTCGGGGCCAAGAAGCTCGCCCGGCTCACCGCCCGCGACGTCCGCACCTTCCTCGACCGCCTCCGCGTCGCCTGCCAGTGCTGCACCCAGGGAAGGGACACGGCCCGGCGGCAGTGCTGCGCCATCGGCCAGTGCTGCGACAAGCGCCTGTCACCGCTGACCGTGGCCTACGTCCACTCGGTCCTCAAGTCCGCCCTAGAGCACGCCGTCCGCGAAGACGAACTGCCCCGCAACGTCGCCCGGAACATCAAGACCGCAGCGCCCCGCCCCCGGCGCTTCAAGCCCCTCACAGCCGCCGAAGCCCGGCAGTTCCTCCACACCACCAGCAGCGACCGGCTCCACGCGCTGTACGAACTCGCCCTGCGCACGGGCCTCCGCAAGGGTGAGCTCCTCGGGCTGCACTGGGAAGACCTCGATCTTGACGGCGGCACCGCAAGCATCCGCCGCTCACTCCAACGAACCCAGAGCGGCGGCCTGACTGCCCTGCCCACCAAGACCCGCGCATCCGAACGCCGCATCGCCCTACCGACCGAGTGTGTTCACTCGCTGAAGGGCCAACGGGAACGTCAGGAAGCAGAACGCAAGGTAGCCGGGGTGGGCTGGAAAGACAGCGGGCTCGTCTTCACCACGCCGACCGGCGGACCGATCGACCCGGCCAACATGACCCGGCGCTTCGGCCGACTCCTCGACCGGGCCGGGCTCCGCCGTATCCGCTTCCACGACCTGCGCCACTCGACGGCCACCCTGCTCCTGGAACAAGGCGTCGACCTCGTCGTGATCAAGGAACTTCTGGGGCACGCCCACATCGGCGTAACGGCCGGCGTCTACGCCCACGTCCGACTCCGTCTCCAGCGCCAAGCCATCGACACCTTGGGCCACGCCCTCGGCCAGAACGACGACGGCCCAGATACCCCACCCGTCGCAGCTGTCGTCCGCTGACGTTGCCGTCAGCGTTGTCGTCAAACCGCTGAGGAGCCCCACCGATTCACGCTTTGGTGGGGCTCCTCTCACGTAGTGATTCTCGGGAGCGATAAAGACCAGAGGACTACCGAGATCCGCCTTCGCTGACGGGGCGCAATACAGACCTCAAACTGCTGATCGCAGCCTGAGCCTCTTCTTTCTCGCCAGCGTCGACCCAACTCCTCCAGAACCAGCCGTCTGCGGGCAATGCCACTTCCAGCGCCTGCATCGCAGACGAGGCAAGGGAGGGCGCAATCGGCTTCGCCAGCCATTCCGTGATGCTCGGGTATTCCTCGTTCCAAGCCAATGAACGTCCGGCTGGAACATTGGCCGCAACCACAGCAGCAGCAGCCATCACTTCCTCAGGCAGCACAGAGGAGGTCGAACTTCCGCCCGCCTCAATGGCGACACGGAACGTGCGCTCGACGACTGCCAGACGCTGCGGCGCGGGCTGTTCTTCCAGCTCATCGAGGAAGTCCTCAGCAGTGTCGCTGTCGAACGGGCCTGATCCCCAGGTTCCCATCACAAACTCCAGTCGAGACTTACGGCAGGTATCCGCCGAATGGAACTTCGATCTCTGGATCTCTTCGGTTCAAGAGAGTCCCACCCCTCGCCTTTACCCCTTCCATCATCGTCTGCTCCATACGGCGAATCGCTGTTTTACTCGTACCGCTAGGCAGAGTGAAGTAGGTGACATTCACCACGTCGTCGGCCGTATATCCGGCCTTGCGGACCGCATGCTTGGACCGCATCGACTTGTTCACTCGCTCTCTGATGCTTGAGGTAGAGCTTCCTACGTACTTCGTTCCGTCATTCAGGTGAATGGTGTAGATACCAGGCTGCTCAGGGACGTCGAACCGCGTTCCCGGCAGTGTCCCTGGCGCGCAATTCGAATTGTGGACCAGGACTGGTGTGGCCCCCGCCAGCACATAGTACGTGTGCAGTTCCTCGACCGTGAGGTTGCGGGTGCTCTGGGTTTCGGTGTGCAGGCGTACGTCCTGGACCTCGGCGGTCGTGCCGTCGGGGGTGCGCAGGAGCATGCCCGGCTCGAGGTCGCCGGCGTCGAGCCATGTGTCGGTGGTCTCGGTCCAGAACGGGTGGTGGGTGGTGGCCACGATGGAGGAGGTGCGGCCGTTCTTGCGGACGGTGATGTCGGCGAACTGCTTGTCGTCCTCGGTGATGATGGTGGCGACGACTTCCCGGGGCTTCGTCCTTCCGGTCTCCGGGTCGGTGGCGAGGACTTTGTCGCCGACCTTGATGTCGCCGATCTTCTTCCGCGTCCCGTCCGCCATGAGCACCTGCGCGTCGGGCAGGAAGCTGTCACAGCTCTTCCTGCCGATGCCGAGCCAGGATTTCGCCTTGCCCAACGCCCGGCTGGCGGGGCGCTTGACCAGTTGCCCTGCCTTGCCCAACTTCCAGGGCACGACAGCCAGGGCGGCTTCGCCGCACCTCGCCCGCTCGTCGTAGCAGTCGTGTGCGGGGCCCAGCCCAGTGAGCTCGGCCAAGCCGTCGAATATCGTCTCGCCGGTGGTGGGCGGAGTGATGGTGGGATACCGCTCCACTCCCATCTGCTTGACCCGCTCCCGCACCTCGGGCGAGCACAGGGGGTGGCAGCGTTCGAACTCCGCCAGGGCGGCGCCGTTCCGTTCGATGCGCTGGGTGATTCCCCGGTAGGCCGCGCTCGCCTCCCGGTCACGCTGCACGATGTGGTCGTAGTTCTTGTCCTTCTGCACCGGCTCGGTGCCGTTCCGGCAGATCCAGCCGCCGCCCATGCACTCGGGGTAGGCCTCGCCCGTGGGGTCGCTGAAGGTGGCGGGGCTGTTGTTGGCGTAGGTGTAGCCGTTGAGGGTCTGGGGGCGGTTCGGTTCGAGGAGGGGGTCGACGCTGATGAACCGGCCCGTCGTCGGGTCGTACTCACGGGCGCCGAGGTGGGTGAGGCCGGTGGTGGTGTCGGTGGTGCCGCCGACGAAGCCTCGCGTTCCGGGCCAGGTGGCGGGCTGGGGGCCGCGGGGTGCGCCGAAGGGGGTCGTGCGGCGCTGTTGCAGGGACAGGTCGGCGGCACTGATGGCGAGTTCGCCCGTGCCGTGGTGATCGCCGAGGGTGAAGGTGACGGTGCCGTCGTCCTTCTGGACGAGGACGTTGCCGCCGCCCGCGTCGATGTATCGGGTGGCCTTGGGAGTGGTGGAGCCCTTGGCGAGAGTGATCTCGGTGCTGCCGAGGTAGAGGGTGGTCTCGGTGTCGGTGCGGCCGATCAGGCGGTTGCCGGCCGCGTCGTAGAGGTAGGAGGTGGTCTTGGTGCCGCCGTCCTCGGTGGGTTCGGTGACGGAGGCCAGGTGGCCCTCGGGATTCCAGGTGAGGGTCTGGGTGTCGCCGCCGCGGGTGCGGGTCTTGGTGTTGCCGTTCTTGAAGTAGGTGTAGGTGTCGACGGCCTCCCCGGTTGGGCCCTCGGTGGTGACCGAGGTCAGGGTGTGCGGCTGGGGGGCGCCGGCGGGCGGGTAGGTGTAGGTGCGCAGCGTGTCGCCCGACGGGTCGTGCCGGGTCTCGGTGACGCGGTTGCCGGTCTTGTCGTACGTGTACGAGTGCCAGTACGGGGCGAGGCCGCCGACGGCCGCACCGGTCGGGGTGGCCGCGCAGGTCTCGGTGGGCTGGGTCCACTCCTCGGTGGTGCGGCGCAGGTGGTCGTAGGTGAAGCACTGTGTCTCCGTGCCGGAGCGGGAGACGTCGGAGACGGCCCGGACGTTGCCGATCTCGTCGTAGGTGTAGGTGGCGTGCTTGTCCACGCCGGCGATGTCCAGGCGGTCCACGCGGGTGAGGCGCAGCCGCTGGGTGCCGCGCTCGTACTCGTTCTTGACCTGGGCGAAGGCGCCGGTGGTGGTGTTGGTGAAGCTCGTCAGCAGGGGCTTGCCGGTGAGGCTGTAGCTGTCGACGGCGACCTTGGCGCCGGGGATGCCGGTGATCGTGACGGGGCGGAGGATGTCGTCGTAGCCGTAGACGACGCCGCCGCCGGGCAGCGAACCCGCCTTGGGGAGGCTGATGCCCGACACCGCGCCGTAGGAGTGGTAGCCGGTGCGGGTCTGGTAGCTGCCGGCGAGTGCGCCCTCCTCCTGCGGGACGACGACGGTGCCGAGGGTGGCTCGGTACAGGCTGTCGTACTCGTCGACCCTGGTGACGTACCGGGTGTCGCCCACGTGGCGGGTGCTGGAGGCGAGCTGGCCGACGGCACCGCTGACGGTGTCGTAGGTCCAGGAGGCCAGCAGCGGCCCGGTGGCACCGCCGCTGCGGGTCTCGGTCTTGCGGCCGAGGCCGTCGTAGGTGTGGTGGAGGACGTTGCCCTCGGCGTCCTCGCTGGAGACGAGCAGGCCGCGGTCGTCGTGGACGGTCTTCGTCGGACCCTTGTCCGGGTCCTCGGCGAGTTCCTGACGGCCCAGTTGGTCGTAGGTCCAGGTCCAGGTGTTGCCCACCGGGTCGGTGAGCTTGGCGAGTTGTCCGGCCGGGGTGTACTCGTAGCGGGTGGTGTCGGCCGGTGCGTCGGCGGCGCGGGTGTGGTGCTGGTGCAGCTTCGTGGTGCGGCCGCGGGCGTCGGTCTCGGTGGTGGTGGCCGTTCCGCCCACGGGGGGGATGGCCGTGACGCGGTCGCCGCCGTGGATGGTGCGGGTGGTGGCCAGGACCTGGTGGCCCTCTCCCTCGCCGGTGACCTGGCGGCTCAGGGTCTCGCGGCCGAGACCGTCGTACGTGTGCTCGCTGCGCGACTCGACCATGGACTCGGCGTCCACGCCGAACAGCTCTCCCGGCGTGACGTTCAGTCCGTAGTAGGTGGCGAACGTCTTGGCGACCAGGCCGCGCGCGTCGTAGAAGGTGTCCGCCAGCAGCCTGCCTCCGTCGGGCCCGGGGGCCTGGGTCTGGCGGGAGCGCAGGAATCCGTCGTAGAGGGCGTGGGACGTGAGGTAGTTGCCGTCCTTGCCGAGGTACTTGGTGGCGACGGAGACGATCTTCCCTTCGGTGACGGTGTAGGCGTATTGGAAGCTGGCGGGCAGGGCGGACCTGCGGTCGGGCAGCCAGACCTTGGTGGTGCGGCCGAGCGCGTCGTAGCCGAACTCGGTGCGCTTGCTGTTGGTGTCCACCGTGGTCAGCGGCAGCCCGCGCCTGGTGTCGAGGGTGGTCGTGGTGGTCTGCGGTGCCGCCGTGGCGGTGGCCTTGGGGCTGGTGACGGTCACCTGTGTCGGCAGTCCCGCGGCCGGGCTGTAGGCGGTGGTGGTGGTGCGGGCGTCGGTGCGCGGGGTGCGGGAGAGCTGCTTGCCCGCGAGGTCGAAGACGACGGCGGCGGTGATGTCGGTGGCGGTCAGGGCGCGGCCGTAGGCGTCGAAGGTGGACCCGGTCTCGAGGTAGGTGGCCTCGGTGCCGGTGTGCTTCTTCAGGGTGGCGACGGCGGTGGGGTCGCCCTTGGTGGGCGCGGCCCCGTACGCGCCGTTGTCGTAGGCCGTGCGGACGTCCGAGACGACCTGCTCGGCGCGGTCCACACTGGTGTCGTCGCAGGAGGTGGCGACGGTCTCCACGCGGGCGGGCGCGTCGAGGATGTTCTTGGTGGTGTTGTCGGCGTAGGTGGTGCGGGTGCACAGGTCGTCCGCGGTGGTGCCGGTGCCGCCCCGGTCGTCGACGGTGAGCGCGCGGCCCGCCACGGTGTCGAACGTGGTGTGCGTCCGGGTGGTCCGCCACTTCTCGCCCGCGCCGCCGTCCAACGAGGTGAAGGAGAGTCTGTCCGCGGTGCCCATCAGGTTCGCGGTGATCGTGCCCCAGTCGCGGGTGCGCTTGGCGGTCTCGTGGTGCCAGGGGCGGTCGATCGTCTTGCCGAGAATGGTGCCGCCGGGCCTGTCGTACTGCTCGACTCGGTAGGTGAAGCCGGCGGCGGACTCGTGGTCGGTGAGCGGGTCGCCCTCGCCCGCGCGCAGGGTGACCTGCACGTCCTTGGTGCCGTCCTCCTTCTTCGGGCCCTTCCTGTCGCCGTGCATGCCGCGCAGGAAGTAGTGGTCCGTCTGCGTCTTCAGCTCGGTGGAGCTGCCGGTGCGCACACGGACGTGGCCGTAGCCGCGCCAGGTCGACCAGGTTTTGAACTTCTCCTTGGTCATGCCGTCGTCGTCGTCGAAGTGCCAGGCGGCTCCGTCCAGGTAGTCGTACCTGGTGTGCTGGGTGGGCGATCCGCCGGTCCTGTCGGTGGCCTTGACGACGTCCACCACGTACTTGTTGAACCAGTGCTGCACGGGACCGCTGGTGCTGTCGCCGTCGATGAACTGCGGGAAGCAGCGGGTGGTGTTCGTCTGCGGGGTGGGCAGGGAGTCCCAGGCGCACGCCGGGGCCGAGTACTCGATGTCGAGCTGGCCGCCGGACTCGTCGGAGACGGTGGCCAGGCGCTCCTTGATGAACGGGGCCTTGCCGTCGCCGGTCCTGTCGAGGCGGTTGGCCCGCTGCGCGTAGCCGAGCGTCACCTTCGGGAGGGTGACGGTGGGGGTCGCGGTGTGGCCGGTGCGCTGGACGGAGGTGAGGATGAGCTGGCGGTCGACGTCGGATGTGCCCCAGCGGTGCCCCAGCTTCCAGGAGTCGACGGGGGCGTAGGTGCCGTCGCTCTTGAGCGTCTGGGTGGTGGCGCCGGTCAGCCGTTTGCGGGTCCAGAACGTCGGGGACAGCCGGCCCTTGTCGCAGTCGGTGCCGGCCGTGCAGTTCAGGTCCCAGGGCGTGTCGTACCAGTAGTACGCCTTGGCGTCGATCGTGTCGGGGGCGCAGGTCACGCCGGTCTCGGGCAGGCAGCGCTCGACGGAGTCGAAGTCCACCTTGGCCAGGGCCTTGCCGGCGTAGACATCGGTGGACTTCAGGCCGTACTCGATGCGGTCGAGGTGGCCGCCGCGGGTGTAGGGGGTGTCGTCCTTCGCCTGGAGGTTGCGGCCGTAGGAGTTGGCCTCCTTGTCGTAGTAGTAGACGACGGCGTTGCCGTGCGGGTCCACGACGTAGTCGAGGTTCCAGCGCCACGCCTGCTGGCACCAGGAGTCCGCGAACGCGGCGGTGTGGCACTCGTCGCCGGCGTCGTCGCCGAACACCGGCACCGTCCAGGTGGAGTCCGTGGTCTCCTTGCCGGTCGCCCAGCCCGTCGGCTTGTGGTAGCCGAAGTGGTACTCGGTGCCGTCCGGGGTGGTGACCTTCCAGTACTCGTTGTTGTTGTCGCCGTTGCCGCGGGCGCTGTCGGCGAGTCTGACGATCCTGGTGCCGTCGTCCTGCCGCAGCTTCCACCGGTTCTCGCCCGCGGGGACGAGCTCGCCCGCCTTGCCGTTGAAGCTGATGACGGCGTTGTCGTAGCCCCAGCACAGGTCGCCGGGCTTGTTGCCGTCCGCGTTGGTGACGTCGTCGTCGGCGCAGGGCTTGTAGCGGCGTTCGATGTAGCCGGGCCACAGGTCGAAGCCGTCACCGGCCCAGGAGGACTGGTTGTTGGTCCCGCCGGTGCGGCCGTCGACGGCCCCGGAAGAGTATCCGAGGGTGACCTTCGGGGCCAGCCCGCCGGGGACGTCGGGGACGTCCATGTCGTAGGACCAACTGAAGTCACCGGTGTTGAGGTTGGTGCTCCACGTTGCGGACGGGGACAGGGAGGTGGCCTTGTAGTCGCCGTTCTCGCTGGAGGGCGCCGCGGCGACGGCCAGCAGGGTGGTCGCTCCGGGGCGGAGCGTGGCGGCGCGGGTGGTGAGGCTCTGGGTCTCGGTGTCGTTGTCCGTGGTGAGGGGGATGGCGCGGCGGCACTCGGGTCCTGCGGGTGTGGTGGCGGCGCAGGCGGGCAGTTCGAGCAGGCGCAGCCGGGAGGCATAGGAGCCGCCGAACGCCTCGGCGAAGCCGGAGTAGTCCACGGTGACGGTGGCACGGACCGGTGTGCCGCCGCGTTCCGTGGTCCCCCGGTGCGGGGTGATGCCGAACAGCGGACCGTCGACACCGGCGCGGTCGGACGCGGCGCGGTCCAGCAGGCGGACCTCGGCCCGGGCGGGAGGAGCGGAGCCCGCGGCCCTGCCCGGCGGCGGCACGGTGACCGTGACGGGGATGTCGGCCGCCGTGGACCAGTCGCCGGAGACCGTACGGGCGTTGGGTGACAGGCCGACGGTCGCGGTGCCCGCCCGTGGCCAGGCGGCTCTCGGTGGCCGGACCGGGGTCCTGGGCGCCGGGTCCACGGCGCGAGGGCGCACCTTCACCGGGTGGCCCGGTACCGGCTTCTCCACCGCGACGGTGTCCGCCTCGCGGGTGCGGGTGTCCGCGACCGCGGGGGCGCCCGGGTCCTGGAGCAGGGTCGCGGCCAGAGCCACCGGCACGGCCACCGCGAGCCCGCGCCGCAGCCGGGCCCGGGCGCGCGCCTTTGTCTTGCCGTTCATCTGTGTCATCCCTCGCTGGCGCACCGGCGGCCCCCGGGTCGTGAAGGTGCGGTGCGGACGTTTCGGCATCGGTGGTCGTGATCCGTGCGCCCGCGGGCCGGGCTTCGGCCCGCGGGCGCACGGGGGCGGGTCAGCCGCCGTCGGGCACGGTGGTGGAGATGTCGTTCCAGCCCTCGGCCAGGTACTGGATCTGGGCCTCGTTCAGCGCTCCTTGGAACGCCCACAGGTCGTCGATCTCTCCGGACCAGTGCTCGCCGCACCTGCCGGCGGACTTGGCGCACCCGACGTTGAGAGCTTTCGTGGCATTGAACGCCAAGACGTCGGAGGCCCATGACGTGCTGCCGACGCACGAGGTGTCACCGGACTCGCCGTCGGTGCAGTGGGGGCTTTGCAGCTCACCGTTGACGTAAAGGCTCAGCTCGTCGCTGAACCCGTCGTAGACCACGGCGAGGTGGTTCCACGCGGTGGCGCTCGCGAACAACTGGTTGCCGACCGTGGCCGTCTCCGCTTCGGCGGCGTCCTCGCCGGGCATGGCGAGCTGCCACGAGCCCCCCGCGTCGGGCGAGTAGCGGAGGGTGTACCCGTTCTGGTGGGTGCCTTCCTGGCTGATGACGGTGGCCGGACGGGTCGGCTCGGCGGCCGCCCTGGCCCATGCGGTGACGGTGAAGCTCGCGCCGCTGTCCACCGGAGCCGGGGCCACGCTGCCTTGGCCGGTGCCGCTCTTCAGCAGCAGCGCGCCGCGGTCCACCCTGGGCTGCTCGGCGCCGACGGCGGCGTCGCCGCTCAGCGTCATCCCCCGGCCCGCGGCCGACGCGTCCGGAGTCACCCGGCCCGTCTCCGTCTCGAACGCCCACCGCCCCTTGACCAGCGGCCGCTGGCGGAACAGTTGCCGCACCTCGCCCTCGGCCAAGGGGCGGTCGAACAGCCGCAGGTCGTCGAGGTCGCCGGGGAAGAAGTTGCCGGGAGCGCCGTTGTAGGAGCCGGCGCCGATCTGGAGCGGGCCGGTGGCGGTCCAGGCGTTGCCGAGCGTGGCGGTACCGGCTTCCACTCCATTGACGTACAGGGTGAGTGTGTTCGCCACGGTGTCGTGCACGCCTGCCAGGTGCGCCCATTCGCCGCCTTGGGGGACGGCGCCCTTGGTCTGGATGGCGCGGACGGAGCCGGCCTCCGGGGTGTCCGCGCTGTGCTGGTTGAGGATCCAGCGGTCGTAGGCGGTGGAGTAGTAGAGCTCGATGCCGCTCTTGTGGGTTCCGGTCTGGGTGAGGATCACCGCGGTGTGGCCGGGTTTGGTTCTCGGCAGCCTGGCCCACACCGACACGGCGAAGCTGCGGGAGGTGTCGATGTGGGGGGCGGCGACGACGGCGCGGTCGTCGGTGCCGTCCAGGTGCAGGGCCCGGGCGTCCACGCCGGTGGCGCCGGATTCCGCGCCGCCGTGGAGGACGGCGGGCAGGACGCCGCTGTGCCCGGTGACGTGGCCGGGGTCGTCCTCGGTGTCGAGCGGGAAGACGGCGCGGGCCGGGCGTCCCGGGCCCTCGATGCGCTGCTTGGCGTGGAGTTGCCGCACCTCGGCCTCGGTCACCGGCCGGTCGAAGACCTGCACCTCGTCGATCAGGCCGGGGAAGAACGAACCGGGGTTCGCGCCACCGGCGCTCGCTCCGATGTGCAGGCCGCGGCGGGCGTCCCAGGGAGCGATGAAGGCGGTCCTGCCCGCCAGGGCTCCGTTGACGTACAGCCGCATCTGGCTGGCCGCGCTGTCGTAGGTGCCCACCAGGTGGGCCCACTCCCCCGCCTTGGCGCCGCCGGGGCCGGCCTGCATGGCGCGCACGGGGGTGGCGCCCGCCCGGTCCGAGGAGTGGCGGGTGAAGGCCCAGCGGTCGTGTTCCTTGGAGTAGTGGAGCTCGAAGCCGGGCACCGCGTCGCCGGACTGGGCGACGACGACCGCGGAGCCGCCGGGGGCCTTCGACAGCCGGGCCCACGCCGAGACCGAGAAGCTCATGGCGGTGTCGATCGCGGCGATGTCGGTGCTCGCGTGATCGTCCACGCCGTCGAGGGACAGGGCGGTGCCGACGGCGCCCTCGGCTCCGGTGGCGGCACCGCCGTGCAGGGTCGCCCGGCGCGGCGGGGACGTGCCCTCCGCCCGGACGGCGCCCGCGGACTCGTCGAACTGCCAGACGGCGCGGGCGGGTTGTCCGGAGCGGACACGGAAGACGTGGGTGCGGACCTCGCTGGCGTTGCCCGCCGAGTCGAGGGCCTGCGCGGTGACGAAGTTGATCCCGGCCTTCTCGGGCAGGACGCGGATGGTTCGTGCCGCGCCGGAGGTCGTGGACACCGAGTTCCCCGGCTTCGGGTCGCCGTTGACGCCGTAGCGGTAGGCGACCACGTCGCTGGTGGGCGAGGTGAGGGTGAAGGTGCCGTAGCGGCCGACGCCGTCGAGCCAGGGGTCCTGCGGATCATTCGGGTCGGAGGCCGGGTACTGGTCGGAGGCGATCGCGGGGCCCGCGGGCACGCTGGTGTCGATCAGGAAGGTGCAGCTATAGGCGTTCTTGAAGCTCCACGGCGACCAGTTGCCGCCGTCCCACACCCGCACGTACCAGTCCGCCGCCTTGTTCCTCGGGGTGGAGGAGGGCAGGGTCAGGTCGTGGTCGGACCCGGACGCCTTGAAGTGCGCGCCGATGTCGCCGGTCGTGGGCCAGGTCCAGTGGACGCGCTTGCCGTCCGTGCCGTTCCAGGACGCCCGGAACTGCACCGCCACCCTGTCCCCGTCCGGGTCGCCGACATTGTTGGCGCGCAGCCGCGGCAGGGAGCGGATCCTGGCCGGGGTGGACGGCTTCTTGCACGTCCCGCCGGGATCCATGGTCAGTTGGGAGGTCTTGACCTGGGTGGGCGGGCGGTTGTAGCGCACCCGCAGGAAGGCGTCGTCGGAGAAGCGCTTCCAGCCGTAGGGGTCGTTCTCGTCCTCGGCCCGGAGCCCGAAGGTGATCGACGGCCAGGACTTGGCCGCGGCCTGCTGCACCGTGCCGAGGATGTCGAACTCCGCGTCATCGGCCTCGCATCCGTCGTGGCCGTGGGCGAAGTTGCCCGTCGTCAGGTGGTCGATCCAGAAGCCGGCGGCGAGCTGGGAGTTCCAGGTGGTGGAGGAGGAGATGTCCTTGGTCCGCCACAACTGGACCTTCCGCGGTTCGCAGGAGGCCGCGTGGGTCTCACGCACCACGAACTCCGCGTTGAGAATCGTTTTTCCCGCGAACTTGGCGGTGGGGATCCGGTAGAACAGGCGCTTGGTGTCGTGCGGCTTGCAGTAGGCCCAGTTGCAGTACCCGAGCCCGGCGTCCCTCTCACCGTTGAACTTCCACTGGGGCGAGTTCTCCCAGTACTTCGACGCCATCGTCCACGCGGTGGTCTTCGGCGTGTACCACTGGGGGTCGATGTACACCGGGTACACGGTGTCCGGCCCGGTCAGAACGTCACGGTCCGGGGTGAGGAGCAGTTCGCCGCCGCCTGGAGGCACCTCCACCTTCAAGGGCGCCAGCTTCCCGGTCTCGCCCGGTCTGGGCTCCTCGCCGGCGGTGGTCGCGGTGCGGCGTGCTCGGACGGTCCCGTCCCCGGGGCCGGAGTCCCACATCATCGGGGTCGGGGCCTCGAAGACGACGCCGCCGGAGCCGCCGTCCAGCGCCTCCACCCCTCCGGCGGCGGTCTCGCGCACCGTCACGGCCTCGGTACCGAGTCCCAGGCGCAGCTCGGACAGTTCCTCGCTCGCCGCCGCCTGGGCCGACTTGACGACGAGCAGGTGCTGGAAGCCGTCGGCCTGGGCGCGCACGCGCAGGTCCACGTCGGGGACGACCTCGGGGTAGGTGGCCGTGTCACCCTCCAGGCGGGGCGCGGGCAGCGACCCGGGCCAGGACAGGGCCAGGCTCCGCCCCGCGCGCTCCAGCCGCACCAGCGGCTCGCCCCCGCCGCCGGAGAACTCCAGGCCGACGGTGGCCGCACGCGGGGTCACGGTGCCGTCCTCGTGCCGTACCAGGGTGGTGTCGACGGGTTTCCAGGCACCGCCCACCCGGGTCCGGATCGGCCGCAGATGCTCGATCGCCTCCAAGTCGCCCTCGGGCGTGGCGAAGACCTCGCCGGTCTCACCGCGCAGGTGGAGGATCTCCACCCGTCGGCCCGTGCTTCTTGCCTCCTCGAAGGCCCTGGCCTCGGCGGACGGTCGCCCTTCCGGGTTGTCCGGTTCGGCCGCGGTGGTGCGGTGCGGCGTGGTGGCCGCCGCGGTGGCTTCCTGAGCTGTGCCGGGCAGCGGTCCGGCGATCAGTGCCAGACCCAGCCCGCAGGCGGCAGCGCCGCCCAGAGCGCGTATGCGCGCACGACGAAACATCCCCCCAGCTCCTCCCCAGAGCAGGACGTGAAGATCGCGCAAAGAACTCGCAAGAACCTAGGGGGAACCGGAGGGGGTGGTCCACGGCGGCGAATCGGTGCATTCAGTGACCGGAGCGGACCAATTCCGCGTACACGTGACGTGATGCGTGCCACACGCAGGGTAGCCGCCTTCGGCAGGATTTCATCGTTTGATGAAGGGCGCACGAGGAGAAGGGCGCAGGCCCAAGGGGCGGTTGTTCCCGGGAGAGGGGATGCGGGCGGCAGCGTGCTCCCCGGTGGAGGGGTTGTTACCGGACAGGGGCCCTGCCCTGTTTCCCGGGTGGAGTCAGGCTCTAGGGGGTGGCGCGGATCATGGGGTGGGTTCGTGGAGGTCGTCGGTTCGGGAGCCCGTCATGTCGTCGGTACGTTCGCACGCGGTCGTCTTGGGTGGAAGTCTCGCGGGGATGCTGGCCGCGTCGGTGCTCGCGCGGTCGGCGGACCGGGTGACGGTGGTGGAGCGGGACCGGCTGCCCGAGGGGGCGGAGGGGCGGCGGGGGGTGCCGCAGGCGCGGCATGTGCACATGTTGTGGTCGGGGGGTGCGCGGGTCGTCGAGCAACTGCTGCCGGGGACGACGCAGCGGTGGCTGGCGGCGGGGGCGCGGCGGATCAGTCTGCCGGGGGAGCTGGTGGCGCTGTCGCCGCACGGGTGGTGGAGCCGTCAGGGGCCCGAGGCGCAGTTCCTGATGGCGTGCAGCCGGGACCTGCTGGAGTGGGTGGTGCGGGACCAGGTGCGGCGCATACCCGGGGTCGAGGTGCTGGAGGGCGTCGAGGCGGAGGGGCTGCGGGGGGACGCGGGGAGGGTGACGGGGGCCGTGGTGCGGGACCCGGAATCCGGAGAAACGTCCCTGCTCGAGGCCGACGTGGTCGTGGACGCCACCGGGCGGGGGTCGCGGGCGCGGGCGTGGCTGGCCGGTCTGGGGCTGCCGGAGGCGGCCGAGGAGACGGTGGACTCGGGGCTGGTGTACGCGACCCGGGTCTTCCGGGCACCGCCGGGGACGGAGGGCTTCCCCGTGGTGAACGTGCAGGCGTTCCCGGAGCCGGACCGGCCGGGGCGGGGCGCGGTGCTGGTGCCGATCGAGGACGGGCGGTGGATCGTCACCGTGGCGGGCACCCGCGGCGCCCACCCCACGGACGACCCGGGGCAGTTCGAGGACTTCGCCAGGAGCGCCCGGCACCCGGTGGTGGCGGACCTGCTGGCGCGGGCGGAGCCGCTCGGCGAGGTGCGGCTGACCCGCAGCACCGGCAACCGGCGGCTGTTCTTCGAGCGGCTGTCGCGCTGGCCCGCCGGGTTCGTGGTGGTCGGGGACGCCGTGGCCGCCTACAACCCGGTGTACGGGCACGGGATGGCGGCCGCCGCGCTGCACGCGGCCGCGCTGCGGGACGGGCTGGCCGGGCGGGGCGGGCTGGACCCGGCGCGGGCGCGGCGGGTGCAGCGGAGGGTCGGCCGGGCCGTGAACGACGCCTGGGCGATGGCGACGACGCAGGACATGCGCTACCCGGGCGCGGAGGGGCGCCCGCCGAACGGCTTCACCCGGCTGCTCCAGCGGTACACCGACCGGATGTCGGTCACCGCGACCTGCCGTCACGCGGCGATGCGGGCGATGCTGGACACGCTGTCGCTCTCGGTGCCCTCGGCCCGGCTGCTCGCGCCGCGGGCGGTGGCGGTGACGGTGCTGGGCCCGAACCGCCCTCCGCTGCTGGAGCCGCCGCTGAGCGAGGCGGAGCGGGCGGTGGCGGAGACCCCGGAGGAGGTCGCCTGACGGGTCGCCGCGCGGGAGGGGGAACGGGGGCCGCCGGCCGCGGGCGCCCCGTCAGCCGCAGGCGTGCTCCAGCCACAGCGTGTTGGGCGGCAGCTCCTCCTGCTGGGCCTGCTGGATCCTGCCGAGCAGGGGACGGGGGTCCTGACCGGGGTCGGCGAGGAACTCCAGCGCCTTCTCGTGGAAGGCGCGGCGCACGGTGGGCGGCATCACGTCGGAGGCGTCCAGGCACAGCCGCTCCGACCGCCGCAGCTCCTCCACCACGCGGGCGCCGACCGGGTCGTCCCGGTAGTCGGCCGCGATGACCTCCCTGTTCGCGGAGAAACCGGCGGGAGCGGCGTCGGTGGCCCAGGCGCGCTGGGTGCCGGTCTCCACCAGGAACTCCAGCAGGTCGTGGGCGGCGGCGTCGTCCCGGAAGACGGCGGCGTAGTCGGCCGCCACCTGCCGGTCCGGGCCCTTCCCCGCGGCGTCCCGCAGCATCCGGTCGGGCAGCAGCTCCGGGGACGGCCGGAAGTCGGCGTCGCGGGCCCTGTCCCCGTACCAGCCGCGGGCGAAGCTGCCCTGGTGCTCCAGGTCGCACGGGGAGCGCTCGGAGAACAGCAGTCCGCTGCCGCCCTCCTCGCCGCGGGCGTCCCGGACGAGGGAGTCGGGCCCCTCGGTGCCGTCGCCGCCGGACATGAACTCGCCCAGCTTCTCCCAGGCGTCCACCACCGCCTCGTCGGTCCAGGGCAGCCGCCCGGTGGCCCACCGGTCGTAGACGTCCCGGCCGGAGCGCTGGAGCAGGACGTCCTCGATCCAGTCGGTGGCGGGCCAGCCGATGGTGGAGTCCGTGCCCATGCCCAGGCACCAGCGCCTCACGTCGCGGGGCGGGTCGGCGGGGTCGCCGCCGCGGTCGGTCCGGTACCACACGATGCTCTTCAGGTCGGCCTTGACCGGGACCCAGTAGCGCTTGGCGTCACCGCGGGGGCGGGCCTGCCACGGGTCGGGGTACGCGGACCGGTCGAAGGCGTCGGCCCGCAGCGCCCTCAGCTTGCCCCGGCGGGCGAAGTCGGCCAGGTCGCCCGTGCCGGACAGCACCGCCACGTGCGGCGGGTCGCTCGCCTCCACACCGGCCAGCAGCACCTCGCGGGTGGCGGTGGTGCCCTGGTAGTCGACGTCGATTCCGTGCCGCCGCTCGAAGGGCTCCAGCAGTTCGCGGAACGCCTTCTCCTCCCCGCCGGTCCACGGGCCGATCAGCGTGACCCGCTCGCGGGGTTCGCCGCAGCCGCCGGTGAGCGCCGCGAGGGCCACCAGCAGGGCGGCCAGGCACAGCCGCGCCGGGCGGGCGGCCCTCACGAGCGGGGCCGGTACAGGGCGCGGTGCCGGTGCAGCCCGGCCGGCACGGCCAGCGCCGCGACGGCGCCGCCGGGCAGGATCGCGACCAGCCACAGCCATCGGCGTCCGCTCGCCGCGTCCATCTCCCCCCGGACGACGCGCGCGCTGCGCTCGGTGTCCGCCTGCCATGCCTTCACCTTCCCGTCCGTGGCGGCGTCCGGCGGCGCCGACAGCTCCACGTGCACGTCCGGCTGCCGGTCCACCAGCGCCTCCAGACGCGTCCTGGCGTCCTCCAGGTCCTGCTGGGTCTGCCAGGTCATCGTGAGCGGCGCCGCTGAGGCCAGCACCAGCGCGGAGGCCAGCAGCAGCCACGGGTTGAGGCGCTGCGGGAAGCGCCGGCCGAGCTGCCACTGGGTCAGCGCCAGGGCGGCGGTCAGCAGCAGCAGCGCCGTCCCGGCCACGCACCACATCGCCCAGCGGAGGTCGGTGAACGCCGTCTGCCGGCGCAGTTCGTCGAGCTGGTCGTCCTGGAGGTCGCCGAGGCGGGAGAGGATCCCGGTGCCGTCGCGCTTGAGGGTCGCCTCGGCGCTCCCGAACCACGCCTCGGCGAGCGCGCACCGGGGCCGCCGCCGCTCGCCCTGCCCGCACTCGGCCTCCCCCTCCCGGCCGGGTTCGGGTGTGGCGTGGCGCACCGCCGTGTCCACGGCGTAGTCGTAGCTGGTGAGCAGCGCGTTGACGGTGGCCAGGGCGCGCTCGCCGGAGCTGCCCGCGACCTGCCGGTCGGCGGTGCGGGACAGGCTGCGGGTGGCGACCGCGATCTGGGTGCGGTACTCCTCGCCGGCGCCCACCACGTCCACCGCCGGAGAGCTGATGCCGTCGCGCGCGGCGCGGTGCGCGCCGAGCAGGGCGTTGCGCGCGACGGCGATCTCCCGGACGGCGGGCCCGGTGGCCTCCCTGACCATGGCGGGGCGGCGGTGCGTGTCGTCGTGGGCCAGGGACAGCAGGGCGGCGGTGAGCAGGGTGAGCAGCACCAGGAGGTACAGCCTCCGCTTCAGCATGCGCCGGGTGCTCTTCACCGTTCTCACCGCGCCTCCGCGAGGAGGTGGCCGCAGCGCTCGCAGAAGCGGCCGGGCCGCACCCGCTTCGCGCAGGCGCCGCAGGTGACCGGCCCGGTGGCGCCGGAGGTGCCGGTGTGCTCCCGCACGGGCGGATGGGTGTGGTTGCTGGCGAGGAGCACCGACTCGATGTGCTGGGGCTCGGGCGCGGAGCGCACCCTGACCCGGCCCTCGGCGGGGTCCTCCACGACGACCAGCCTCGCCAGGCGGGCGAGGTGCTCCTCGTCGTGCAGGAGGTGGGCCAGGCGCACGGCGCGGCCCAGGTGCCGCACCGCTTCGTCGAGTTCGCCCTCGCGCAGGGCCCGGGAGCCGTCCTGGGCGGCCCGGTCGAGTTCGGTGTAGCGGTGCCAGTGCTCGGAGGGGCCGCCGAGGTCGGTGGGCGGCGGGGAGGTGTCGGTCCAGTGGACGGTGATCCGCCGCGGGGGCGGCAGCTCCACGTCCCCGGTGTCCGCCTCCAGCCACACCTCGGCGATCGGCGGGGAGCTCCCGGGGCCGGGGGCGGGGTATCCGGTGTCGGGCCGCAGCCGCAGCTCGTACCAGCGCTCGCCGTCGCCCCACGCGCCGGTGGGGTAGGCGTGGGTGCCGCCGTCGTGCTCGGCGGTGGCGGTGAGGTCGTCCAGCGCCGGGTGGTGCTGCCGGAACAGGGTGACGTGCACGTGCGGCGCGGGCCGCACCCGGACGGTGAGCCGCGGCAGGGCGCGGGCGGTGGCGGCGCCGACGACGCGGCGGAAGACGCCGGACAGGCGCTGCCTGGCCCCGTCGGGGCCGTCGCCGTCGAGTTCGACGTGTTCGGCGCGGCCGCCGAGGCGGGTGACGATCCGCCGGAGCTGGTCGGCGTCCCAGTCGGTGCCGATGCCGAGGGCGTCGCAGGTGAACCGGCCCGCGCAGCGGTCGAGGACCCGGTCGAGCTCGGCGGCGGAGTCGTGCTCGTCCCTGCCGTCGGTGAGCAGCAGGGCGTGGCGGAACGCGGCGTCGGGGCGGGCGGTGAGCAGCCGGTCGGCGAGGTCGAGCCACGCGGAGATGCGGGTGCCGCCGTAGGCGTTCATGGCCAGGGCGGCGCGGCGGCCAGCCTCACGGGTGCCGGGGGACGCGGCGACGGTGGCCGGGGCTGACGGGTCGCCGCGCGGGTGGATGACGCGGGCGCTGCCGGTGCCCTCGATCAGGGCGAAGTGGACGCCGTCGGGGAGCCGGCCGATGGCCTCGGCCGCCGCCGCGCGGGCCGCGCCCATCTTGCGGAAGGTGGGGTGGGCCATGGAGCCGGAGCAGTCGATGATGACGACCTGGCTGTGGGCGTGCGCGAGGCCCGCCGCGGCGCCGCTCATCCCCTGGGCCGCGACCTGGAGGAAGACGCCGACGTCGGGTCCGCTGCCCGGCGCGTACTGCTCCTGCCCGGCGTGCACGGCCAGGGTCAGGCGGGGGCCGCCGTGGCCGGGCGGGCCGCCGTGCCGCGCCGTCCCGCGCTCGCTCATCTCCGTCGCCTCCTTCCGTCCGCCCGGCGCTCCCCGCCGGGTGCGGGCCCGGGGCCGTGCTCGCGCTCCGGCCGGGCGCGCCCGCGCCGCTCGGCGCCGCGCCGTCCGCCGCCGGGCCCGCCGAACAGCCAGGTCCGCGGGTGCACGGCGTTGGCGCAGTCCACCAGGTGCTCGTGCCGGGCCTCGGCGGCGCGGCACAGCTCGGCCAGGGCCAGGAAGGACTCGGCGAGCAGCCCGCGCAGGCCGTGCTCGGTGGGGCCCTCGCCGAACAGCGGCCCGGCGAGCTCGGCGAGGCCCGCCCGTTCCGCCGCGTCCCGGCAGGTCCGCTGGACGCGGTCCAGGGCCCACTCGCGCAGCTCCGCCGTCAGCCGGTCGCGCTCGGCGCCGTGCTCCGCCCCGCCGTCGAGGTCGAGGCCGGGCAGGTCGCGGGCGGCGCGGGCGAGGCTGCTCAGGGCGGGCAGCCCCGTGTCGGGGTCGCCGTCGGGCGTGGCCAGGCGCGCGGCGCGGATCCGGACCGCGGCGACGCGGGCGGCGTCGTAGTGCCGGGACACGGGCGGCACGGCGTCGAGCACCTCGGCGGCCTCCTCCCGCCCGCCGCGCGCCAGGTGGACGCGGGCCAGTCCGAAGGCGGCTCCGGCCTGCTGGTTGTTGCGCCGCCACACCGCGTGGTAGAAGCGCTCGGCCTCCTCGGGCCGGCCGGCGCGCTCGGCGCACTGGGCGACGGCGAGCTTGGGCGCGTACTCCCCCGGCAGCGCCCGGTGGACGGCGTCGAAGCGGGCGAGGGCGGCCGCGGTGCCGCCGCGGGCGAGCTCGACCAGGCCGCGGTGCCAGTCGAACCGCCAGCTCGCCCCGGGGGCGGGCGGCGCCGTGCCGCGGACCCGCTCGGCCTCCGCCAGCCAGTGCCCGGCGGCGGCCAGTTCCCCGGCGCGGCCCTCGGCGTCCCGCGGCGGCAGCTCCTCCATGGCGCGCAGGTGCGCCCGGCACAGCCGCAGCCGGACCTCCACGCTGGGCCGCATGCCGTCCTCCTGGGCGTCCAGGTACCGCCCGAGCTGCCGCACCACGCCGAGCGGGTCCTGCGGCGGGGGCAGCCGCAACTGGGCGATCGCCGGGTCGGCGGGGTGCGGGAACGGCTCGGGCAGCCCGGCGGCGACCGCGGCGGCGGTGGGGCGGCCGTCGCACAGCGTCGGGGCGGTGATCCGGGCGGCGCGGTAGCTCCTGGCCTCGCGGCCGTCCCAGTGCTCGGGCCCGGGCACGGCGCCGAGCCCGGAGTCGAGCAGGGTGTAGGTGGGCGCGAACACGGTGGAGGGCCGGGTGTGCTGGCGGCCCGTGCGCAGCGACAGCAGTTCCCGCAGCACCCCTTCGAGCTGCTCGCCCATCTCCGCGGCCGACGCGAAGCGCTCCCGCGGGTCGGTGGCGGTCGCGCGGGCGAGGAGCCGGTCGAAGGACTGGACGCCGAGCCCGTGCCCCGGCGGCTGGTGCTCCACGGCGGCCCGCAGGTCGGCCAGGGTGACGCCGACGGTGTGCAGGTCGTGCGCGACCGTGGGCGGGCCCTTGCCGGGGCCGGTCTCCGGGGCGCGGTACCGGGGGGTGGTGACGCAGGGGCCGTCGGTGTCCCCGGGGCGCTGCACACCGCCGAGGTCGATCAGCACCACGCGGGTGCCGCGGTGGATGACGTTGTCGGGCTTCATGTCGGAGTAGACCAGGCCGCGTTCGTGCAGGGCGGACAGGGCGGTGAGGATCTGGCAGCCGTAGCGGGCGGCGTGCTCCAGCGTCAGCGGCTCGTCGGCGCCCAGCGGCCGCCGCCCGTGCGCGGCCTCCGTCACGATGGCGCGCAGCGACTTGCCGCCGACGAACTCCATGACGATGTAGTCGGCCGGGAGCCTGCCGTCGTCGGGCTCGTGGGCGACGTAGTCCAGGATGCGGACGATGGACTCGTGGCTGATGGCGATCATCCGGTCCCGTTCGTCCTGCATGCGGGCCGCGGCGTCCGGCTGGTGCGGGTTGAGCACGCCCTTGAGCGCCACCGCGCGGCCGGGCAGCCGGGTGTCGTCCGCCAGGTAGATCCAGCCGAGGCCGCCGTGGGCCAGGCAGCCGCGCACCTCGTACCGCCCGCCGTCGAGCAGCTCTCCCGAGTCCAGTTGCGGCAGCAGGGAGTACGGGGTGCGGCACACGGCGCAGTACCCCTTGGGCACGGCGGGCAGGTCGCCGAAGGGCCGGCCGACGGCGGCGCGGCAGTTGCCGCAGGGCCGGCCGTCGGACGGCGGGGCGGGCTCCGCCAGCACCAGCGACCCGGGGTCCGGCGGCCGCAGCTCGGGCAGGGCGAGCAGGTCGGCGCCGGTGCCGGGGGCGCCCGGGGCGGCGCCGGGGGCGGCGCGGTCGTCACCGGAGGTCATGGCTCCCCCGTCCAGCCGCGGCGGCGGCGCACGGCCTGCGTGTACCGGGTGACGGCGAGCCGGGCGGCGTCCTCGTCGAACGCCAGGTGGTAGAGCTGGTCGCGGGCCGCCCGGTACTCGACCTCCAGCTCGGTGTCCTCCGCGGGGCCGTCCACGACGGCCAGGTAGCGGCTGGACTCCAGGTCGGCGCGGAGCCGTTCGCGCCGCGCGCGCCGCTCGTCGGTGACGCCGCGGGCCGCGTCGAGGCCCTGCCCGGCCTGCTCCGCCCGCTCCCCCAGGGCGGTCAGCGCGTGCTCGGTGCGCCGCTGCGGCAGTTCGGCGCCGGCGCGACGGGCCAGGCCGAACAAGGCCAGGGTTTCGGCGACCCGGGTGACGGCGCCGACGGCGGGGGTGACGTCGCAGAGCCCCGCCGCGTCCCTGGCCAGGGCGCGGGAGCGCGCGGTGAGCTCGTCCACCCGGCGGGCCAGGTCGCCCATGCGGTACCGCAGTTCGAGGTCGGCGCCGACCGCCGCGTCCGGCCGGTGGCCCTCGCCGTACCAGACCAGCAGTTGGCGGCAGGCGCAGTCGGCCAGCTCACCGCACAGCCGCAGCAGGTCCGGCGGGTCGGCGGCCAGGTTCATGCCGAGGACGGCCACGGTGAGCGGCGCCCTGCCCGCCCGCAGCCGCTCCCGCACCCGCGCCGGGTCGGGCTCCTGGAAGTTGAGCCGCTCGGCGATCCGCAGCACCACCTCGTCGGCCGTGGCGCCGCGGGCGTCCACCGCCAGGTCGAGGCTGCCGACCGGGGGCACCGTCGCGGGCGGGTCGCCGGAGGGCACCGCGGGGGCGTACCGGGACATCTCGCGGTCGGCCAGGGCGAGGGCGCGCTGGAGGGTGAGGTCGCGGACGGAGCCCCGGACCACCTCGGTGACGCGGACGCCGGGGGCGCCGGACTCGCCCCGCAGCCAGGCGGCGAGCCGCTCGGCGTACCCGGCGTCCCACGCGGGGTGGCCGCCCGGCGCCGAGACCTGGGAGACCATCCCCGGTTCGACGCCGGGGCGGCCGGTGACCCACGGCCGCACCTCGGGGAGGTATTTGACGACGGTGTCCACCGGGATCATGTGGACGAGGTCGAGGGGGGCGCCCGCCTGCTCGTCGTGGTACCCCGTGGCGGTGATGCCGAGCACGCTGGCCGGCTGGTGCAGGTCGAGCACCGGGCCGCCGCTGAAGCCGTGCCGGACCGCGTGGGCGGGGGTGGCCGGGTTGAGCTGCACCCGCTCGCCCGTCCGCATGCTGACGGTGGCGTCGAAGGCGGTGCCCGTGCCGCCGGCGACCGACTTCGGGTACCCCCACAGGTGCACCTTGGTGCCCGGGGAGGGGGCGGTGCGCAGCAGTGACGCGGAGACGTCCGCGGGCTGCGGGCGGTGCAGCCGGAGCAGGGCGAGGTCGCCCTTGTCGCCGTCGTGCTCGGGGACGAGGCGGTCGTGGACGACCTCGGCGGTGCAGGGCGGCTCGCCGTCGATCTCGGGCAGTTCCACCTGCACCGTGTCCACGCCCGTGACCGCGTGGGCGCAGGTCAGGACCGTGTGCCCGCCGAGCAGGACACCGGAGCCCAGCAGTTCCCCGCTGCCGGGCCTGCGTAATCGCACCCGCCAGGGATGCCGGTCCGGCGGGTGGTGCTCCCCGCGGCCGCCGGGGCCGCTTTCGCCGTTGGCCTTGAACACACTGCCGCCCCCCATACGGCTGTTCCCCCGATTCGTCCGTCAGCATACGCCGGGGGACCGACAGCCAGTAGCCTCGTGTTACGGACATGTGACAGACAGACAGGTCGCGGACACATGCGGAACGGCTCGCGGACGGCTCGCCGACGGCTCGGGCTGACGGATCGGGCTCACGGATCGGGCCGACGGATCGCGGGACGGAACGCCTGGGACAGTGGGGGCGGGCATGGGGGAGACGGCTTTCGGTGACGAGATCGGCCTGGCCGACGTCATCCGGCAGGTGCGCGCGGACCTGGAGGCCGCGCAGCGCGAGAGCGAGAGGCTGGACGGCGGGCTGCGGTTCACCGTGGAGAAGGTGAGGCTGGAGATCGCCGTCCAGGTCCGCCGCGAGGGCTCGGGCCGCGCCGGCCTGCGCATCGGCGTGGTGACGGCCGACCTCGGCGGCGGCGCCACCCGGGACGCCACGCACCGGGTCACGGTGGACCTGCTGCCGCGGGGCAGGGAGGGTACCTACCAGGTCGGCGGGATGGAGAAGTTGGGCGGCGGGGGCGGGACGGGTTGAGGCGAGTGGGCTGAGGCGGGGCTCGGTCGGGGCGGCTGTCTGCCTGACGCGTCCCCCCTTGCGGGCGCCGGGTTCGAGGTGAGGTGGGCGGCGGGAGGGCGGGGCGGCGTTGACAGGCTTGTCGTCATGACCGGAAACAAGGCCGCGGGCCAGGACGGGGGAGTCGGCCGCGGCGTCACGTTCGGGCTGCTCGCCGCGTGGGCGGTGCACGATCCGGAGGAGCCGGCCGCGATGCCGGGCTGGACCCGCCGCCGCGTCCCCGAGCTGCGGGAGCGCTTCCCGCGGGTGCAGGAGTCGGTGTGGCGGCGGCTCGGGTCCGCGGACGGGCGCGAGTTCGCGGTGGCCGTCGCCGGGATGGCCGCCCTGGTCGCCGCCGCAACCGCCGACGGGCACCGCACCGGCGGGCGCTCCCCCTTCCACCGGGCGGCGCTCGACGGGTTCGGGCTGCACGGCCTGGTGCACCTGGGGCAGGCCGCGGCCGTCCGCGGCTGCACCCCGGGAGTGGTCACCTCCCCGCTGGTGGTCGTCCCCTTCACCCTGTGGGCCCGCGGCCGGCCGCGGCGCGCCGGGGTGGCGCGCCCCGCCGGTCCCCGCGACGCGGTGCGGGGACCGGCGCTCGCCGCGGCGGCCACGGCCGGGAGCCACCTCCTGGCCCACCGCCTGCTCCACCGGAGCCGGGTGACCCCGGCCTGATGGCCGCCGGGCCCGCCCCCGCCGCCGTCAGGCGAGCGCCGCGCTTGCGGCGGCGGCGTGGAACTCCACGTACTCGATGGTCGCGCCGCCCGGGTGGCGCACCGTGAGGTTGCGGCCGGTGGGCACCTCGTTGGGGCCGTCGAGCACCTCCCCGCCGCGCCGGGCGGCCAGCCGCAGGACCTCCTCGACGGACTCGACGATCGCGGTGGCGTGGGTGCCGCGGTACGGCGCCAGCGCCTCCTCGCTGCCCGCGAGGAGCAGGTAGCCGCCGATGCTCGCCAGCTCCAGGCCCCGGTAGGAGAAGCGCAGGCCCGGCTCCTCCCCGGTGAGCTCGGTGAACGTGGGCAGGGCGGTGTCGAGGTCGTCGACGTAGACACGGGCGTAGGTGGCGAGCACGGGCATGGCCCCTCCGGAACGACTGAACATTTCGACTTTCCCGAATTGAGGAAGTGATCTGCATACTAGGGCCTGTCGTCGCATCCCGTCGCCACCCGAAGGGCGGGCGGCCCGGCGGCGTCTGCCGCGCGCCCTCGGCATGCCGGGCGGAAGTCCCCGCACCGGACGCGCTCGGGCTTTCGCCCGGTGCGGTGCCGGCGAGAGCGCGTGCCGGGCGCCGCGGGGCGGGCGGGGATTCGACGACGGGCCCCAAGGGGTGTCCGACCGTCCCCTCCGGGCGTGGTGCCTCGCTGCCTGGTCGGATCACCCGCGTACGCCCGGCGCGCGGGAGATCCTCCGCCGTGCGACGCACCGCGCGGGAGGAGCCGTCGCGCGCTCATCCGACGCGGATGGCCGGACACTCCCTGGGGGACGCACACGTGAAGGAGGAGGCGGGGATGGCGGAAACCGGGCACGACGACCTGGAGCTGGCCGCGGTGCTGCACGCGCTGGGCGACCCGGTGCGGCTGGCGCTGGTCCGGCGGATGGCGGAGGACGGGGAGTGCACGTGCAGCCCGCCGGGCGTGGACGTGCCGCGCTCGACGCTCTCCAACCACTGGCGCATCCTGCGCGAGGCCGGCCTCACCCACACCCGCCGAGCCGGCAAGGCGCGCGTGATGACCCTCCGCCACGAGGAGCTCGCGACCCGCTTCCCCGGCCTCTTGGCGGCGGTCCTGGGCAACGCCCGCTGAGACCCGCCCGGTCGGGACGGGCGGGGTGCGCCGCGACGGGAAGCCGTCGCCATCGGCGCCACGCGACGAGCCCCGCCCCGCGCACAGCAGGCAGCAGGCAGCGTACGCCCCGCTCCCACCGTCCCCCCGCACGCCGCAAAACCCTCCCGCACACCCTCTCCCCGCGCCCCCCGCGCCCCCGCGCCGCACCAAACCCACCCCCCTCCTCAAGCAGCACCCTTGTCCGATCTCTTGACGGCTCCTCCTCCGGCGACGAACCATTCTCACGTCCTTGGGAGCGCTCCCAAAGTTCCCGAGGGCGGCACCGACGTACGCATGCGCCTCCTTCTTCACCCGCACAGGAAGGACCGACCGTGCCACCTCCGTCCCCCCACACCCCGCGCCGCCGCGGCACCGTGGCGGCGCTAGGGCTCGCCGCCGTGCTCGCCGGCTCGGTGCTCGCCGCGCCCGCCTCCACCTCCACCGCGGCCGCCGCGGACGAGGGCCCCGAGCAGATCGTCAACGGCGACTTCGCCAACGGCACCACCTCCTGGTGGTGGACGAGCAACACCTCCGCCTCCGTGGTCGACGGACGGCTGTGCACCCAGGTGCCGGGCGGCACCGTCAACCCCTGGGACGCCATCGTCGGCCAGGACGACCTGCCCCTGATCGCGGGCGAGAGCTACCGGCTGAGCTTCTCGGCCAGCTCCACCGTTCCCGTGTCCGTCCGCACCAACGTGCAGATGAACACCGAGCCCTGGACCTCGGAGCACACCTCCAACGACACCGTCGATCCCACCGCGAGGACGGTCAGCCACGTCTTCACGGCCGCCGCCGACCACGACGCGGCGCAGCTCGTGTTCCAGATCGGCGGCAGCGCCGAGCCGTTCACCTTCTGCCTGGACGACGTGTCGCTGCGCGGCGGCGCCGAGCCGCCCGTCTACGAGCCCGACACCGGCTCCCCCGTCCGGGTGAACCAGGTGGGGTATCTAACGAACGGCCCGAAGAGCGGCACCTTCGTCACCAACGCCGAGCAGGCGCTGCCGTGGCGGCTGAACGACGCCGCGGGCGCCCAGGTGGCCTCCGGCAGCACCACGCCCGCCGGGGTGGACCCCACCTCGCGGCAGGCCGTGCACACCTTCGACTTCTCCGCGGTCACCCGGCAGGGTGAGGGCTACACGGTCACCATCGACGGGAAGACCAGCGAGCCGTTCTCCATCGGCGACGACCTGTACGGGTCCCTGCGCTCGGACGCGCTCGCGTACTTCTACCACAACCGCGCCGGCATCGAGATCGACGCGGACCTCGTCGGCGAGGAGTACGCCCGTCCCGCCGGGCACCTCAACGTGGCGCCCAACCAGGGCGACAACGACGTGACCTGCTGGGCCAACAACCCCTGCGACTACACCCTGGACGTGCCGAAGGGCTGGTACGACGCGGGCGACCACGGCAAGTACGTGGTCAACGGCGGCATCTCCGTGGCGCAGCTCATGTCCGCGTACGAGCGCACCCTGCACGCCCCCGGCGCGGACGGCGCGCCGCTCGGCGACGGGAAGCTGCGGGTGCCCGAGCGCGGCAACGCCGTCCCCGACGTGCTGGACGAGGCCCGCTGGGAGCTGGAGTTCCTGCTGGCCATGCAGGTGCCACAGGGCGAGCCGCTGGCGGGCATGGCGCACCACAAGCTGCACGACAAGGAGTGGACGGGCCTGCCGATGCGGCCCGAGCTGGACCCGCAGCCGCGCGAGCTGCACCCGCCGTCCACCGCCGCCACGCTGAACCTGGCCGCCGCCGCGGCGCAGTGCGCCCGGCTGTACGCGCCGTACGACAAGGCGTTCGCGGACCGCTGCCTGACCGCGGCCCGCACCGCCTGGGACGCGGCGAAGGCGAACCCGGACCGGTACGCCGACCCCAACGACGGCACCGGCGGCGGCGCGTACAGCGACGGCGACGTGCGCGACGAGTTCTACTGGGCCGCGGCCGAGCTGTACGTGACGACCGGCGAGTCCGCCTACCGCGACGCGGTGACCTCCTCGCCGCTGCACGGCGACACCGCGGCGGTGTTCCCCCGCGGCGGCATGTCCTGGGGCGCGACGGCGGGCCTGGGCGCGCTCGACCTGGCCACGGTGCCCAACGGGCTGAGCGCGGAGCAGCGCGCCGCGGTGCGCAAGATGGTCACCGAGGCGGCGGACGGCTACGCGCAGGACTCGGCGCAGGCGCACTACGGCACGCCGATGCAGCCCGGCGCCAACGCCTTCGTGTGGGGCTCCAACAGCCAGGTGCTCAACAACATGGTGGTGCTGGGGACGGCACACGGCCTGACCGGCAAGGCGGGCTACCGCGACGCGGTGCTGCGCGGCATGGACTACCTCCTGGGCCGCAACCCGCTGAACCAGTCCTACGTGACCGGCTACGGCGAGCGGGACGCGCACAACCAGCACCACAGGTTCTGGGCCCGGCAGGCGAACCCGAACCTGCCGCACCCGGCGCCCGGCTCGCTGGCGGGCGGCCCGAACGCGGCGCTCCAGGACCCGGTGGCGGAGCGGAAGCTGAAGGGCTGCGCCCCGGCGATGTGCTACATCGACGACCTCGAGTCGTACTCGACCAACGAGGTGGCCATCAACTGGAACGCCCCGCTGGCGTGGGTGGCGTCGTACGTGGACGACCTGGGCGGCGGAACCGCGCCGTCCGGCTCCTGCCAGGTGACGTACACCGCGCACCGCTGGAGCGGCGGGTTCACCGCGAACGTCGCGGTCCGCAACACGGGTACGGCCGCGCTCGGCTCGTGGTCGCTGGACTGGGGCTTCGCGGACGACCGGACCGTCACCCAGTCCTGGGGCGCGAAGGTGCAGCAGCGCGGGCGGTACGTGACGGCCGCGCCGGAGACGTGGAACACGCGGCTGCGGCCGGGCGAGACCGTGCACTTCGGGTTCAACGCGACGACGGGGCGGCTCGGTGACGTGCAGCCGTCCGCGTTCCGCCTGAACCTGGCGCGCTGCACGACCGGCTGAGCCACCGGCTCACCGACGCACGAGGACCGGCCGGGCACCGCGGAAGCGGGCCCGGCCGGTCTGCGCGTACGGCCTCCCGGCCGTTGGGAGGCCGGGAGGCCGGGAAGCCAAGAGGCCAAGAGGCCGAGAAGCCCAAGAAGCCGAGAGGCCGAGAAGCCAAGAAGCCGAGAGACCGAGAGACCGGGGAACGCCGAGAGACCGGAAGGCAGAGAGACCGGAAGGCCGGAAGGCCGACAGACCGAGAGACCGAGGGCCGACAGGCCGGAAGGCCGAGAGACCGAGGGCCGACAGGCCGGAAAGCCGGGAGCAGAGAGGCCGGGAGGCGGCCTCGGTGAGCCCCTGCCCCGCGGCGGGCGCGGTCGCCGCCGTCCGGGGCGCGCTCGGGCGGCCCGGCGGACGCGGGGGCGAGCGGACGCGGGGGCGCGGCTCGCGGCGCCCCCGGCCCGGTGTTCCGCTAGAACGTGCCCGACGTCCTGACCGTCCCCTTCGTCGCCTTGCCCTGCACGGAGTAGGAGTCCTCGCCCGGGGCGCGGCTGTCGGTGCCGTAGGTGTACTGCACGGTGAAGGTGTGGGTGCCGGCCGGGACGGTGCGGCCCGGCTTCAGCGTCCAGCGCAGGACGACGGCCTCGCCCTCCCGCCGCGTGGTGACGTGGAAGTCGTCGGCGGACAGCGAGCTCCACTGGCCGGTCGCCTCCACGCCGCCCGTCTGGGCCAGGCGCACGTCCACGGTGAGGGCGGTCAGTTGCTCGGTCGCGGTGACGGTGAGGTTGCCGGCGGACCAGTAGCGGCTGCTGTTCGGGTCGGTCTCCGCGGCCGCCCGCAGCGGCCCGGCGCCGGGTGCGGGCGGGGGCGCGGAGGGCGCGGGCGGCGAGGACGCCCCCGCGGTGGCGGGCGGCCCGCTCTCCTCCGCGTCGTCCTCGGCTCCCCGGGTCGCCGACGCCGCGGCGGACGAGGCGGGGGCCGACGGAGCGGTGACGGTCTCGCGGGTGGGGCGCGCGGCGCGGGAGGGGGTGCCCGACTCGGCGCCCGGGGAGAAGCTGGCCCGCAGGTGCGGGTCGCCGTCCGGGACGGCGACGTTGCCCGAGGGCCCGCTGACCGCGGCGAGCAGGACGGCCGCCGCGCCCACCGTCAGGAGCGTGCCGCCGGTGGCGACGGCGACGCGGGGCCAGCGCCCCGCGTCGGCGCGGCGGCGGGCGGAGCGGCGGTGGGAAGAGGACACGGACCTGAACCTTTCGATGCCAGTACGCGAAAGCCGGTGCTCGGGACCGGCGCACGGGCCGGCGCGAGAGCCGGCGCGGGACGCGGACCGGCACGGCGGGCCCGCACACACTGTCGCGGCCCGCGGCCGCCAGGTCGCCGCCGTGTGACGAAGACCACTCCGGGCAGGCTTCACTCCGTCACGGGCCCGCGCCCGCCCCCGGCGTGGGCCTCCCCGGCCGGGCCGCGCCGTCAGTGGGCGGAGGGCTCCAGCGCGGCGCCGGCGCTCTCGGCGTCCTCGTCGGGGTCGGCGGCGTTCAGGATGGAGTCGAGCAGGCCGGGGAAGCGGGCGTCGAGGTCCTCGCGGCGCAGGGAGAGCAGGTTCTCCCGGCCGGACGGGCGCTGCCAGATGACACCGCTGCTGCGCAGGACCCGCCAGTGGTGCGTGAGCGTGGACTTCGACACTCCGTCGAGCACCGTGCCGCAGGGGTGCTCACCGCCGGAGGCGAGGATGCGGACCACTTTCAGCCGCATGGGGTTGCCCAGGGCCGTGAGCACGTTCTCGAGCCGGATCTGATGACGGTCGGGGTGCTGGGGGATCACCGTTCCATGGTAACGCGACAGCCGAACGATCGCCGGAGGCGCCCGTTCCCGGCCCCGCGGCGGACGCCCCCTCCCCGCGCGTCGAGGGAGGGTCGAATTCCGGTACAGCCCGCGCCTTCCCCACTCCCCGCCGCCTCACCTGCCCCACGCCCCCAACTTGACCGAAATCAGCGGCACTCCGCCCCGAGCGAGTCCCGTTCCGGCGATCATCTCCCCTCCTATGCTGGGTAGCCGGAACACGCGGGCGGCCGCAGGCACGGGGGAACGGGGGCAGCGTGGGCAGTGCGACCTATCCGGCGGGCGAGGACACCGGCGCCCCACCGGCGAGCACGGTGCGGGTGCGCGTCCTCGGGCCGGTCGCGGTCGAGGTGGAGGGCCAGGAGGTCACCCTCGGTCCGCAGCAGCGGGTGCTGCTCGCGGCCCTGGTGCTCGCGCGCGGCCGGGCGGTCAGCCGGGAGCGGCTGCTGGACCTGATGTGGGAGGACGACGTCCCCGAGGGCGCCGCCGCCTCGCTGCGCACCCACATCCTCAATCTGCGCCGGGTCCTGGAGCCCAGGCGCCGCGCGCACGACGGGTACGCCGTGCTGGTCAGCGTCGGCGGCCGGAACAACCCCGGCTACGCGCTCCGGTTGGCCGAGGAGCAGCTCGACGCGGCCCGCTTCCTGCACCTGGCCGAGCGGGCCCGCCGCGCCGTGGCCGACGCCGACCCGGCGGGTGCCCTGGCCGCGCTCGACCAGGCCCTGGCGCTGTGGCGGGGGCCCGCGCTGGACGGGGTGGGCGACCGGGCGTTCGCCGTCGCCGAGGCCACCCGGCTGGAGGAGCAGCGCCTGGCCGCGCACGAGGACCGCGTGGACGCGCTGCTGGCGCTCGGCCGCTACCAGGAGGTGGTGGGCGAGCTGACCACGCTGGTGGGCGAGCACCGGCTGCGCGAGCGGCTGTGGTCGCAGTTGATCCTGGCGCTGTCCCGCTCCGGCCGGCGGGCCGACGCCCTGGCCGCCTACCGCCAGGTGTACCGGCTGCTGGACGAGGAGCTCGGGGTGCGGCCGGGGCGGCCGCTCCAGGAGCTGCACCAGCGGATCCTGGAGTCCGACCCGGAGCCGGCGGCGCCGGTGCGGCCGCGGCCGGCCGCGCCCGTGCCGCGCCAACTGCCGCCGGACGTGGCGAGCTTCACCGGCCGCGACTCGTACGTGCGGGCCATGGACGCGCTGCTCGGGGAGAGCGCGCGGCCCGGCCGGGCGCTGGTGATCTCCTCGGTCTCCGGCACGGCCGGGGTCGGCAAGACGGCGCTCGCGGTGCACTGGATGCGCCGGGTCGCCGACCGCTTCCCCGACGGCCAGTTGCATGTGAACCTGCGCGGCTACGCCCTGACCGACCCGCTCACCGCCGACCAGGCCCTGGGCCGGCTGCTGCGCGCGCTCGGCGTGGGCCCGGCGCACATCCCCGTGAGCCAGGACGAGAAGGAGAGCCTGTACCGGTCGCTGCTCGCGGACCGGCGGATGCTGCTGCTGCTGGACGACGCGGCCTCGCTGGAGCAGGTCAGGCCGCTGCTGCCGGGCTCGGCGAGCTGTCTCGTCGTCGTCACCAGCCGGCACGACCTGCGGGGCCTGACCGCGTTCCACGACGCGCGCCGCATCAGCCTGGACGTGTTCACCGAGGAGGAGTCCGTGGCGCTGCTGGCGCGGATCCTCGGCGAGGAGCGGGTGCGGGCCGAGCCGGAGGCGGCGCGGGAGCTGGCCCGGCTGTGCGGGCACCTGCCGCTGGCGCTGCGGATCTGCGCGGCGAACCTGGCCGGGGGCAGGCACCGCGGCATCGCCGACATGGCCCGCGCGCTGCGGGAGGGCGACCGCTTCGCCGAGCTGCACCTGGAGGGCGACCGGCGCAGCGCCGTGCAGGCCACGTTCGACCTGTCGTACGACGCGCTGCCCCCGGCGGCCAGGCGGGTGTTCCGGCTGCTGGGCCTGGTGCCGGGACCGGACATCACCGCGCCGGCCGCGGCGGCGCTGGCCGGGTGCCCGCAGGCCGAGGCGGAGCGGCTGCTGGACCAGTTGGCGGCCCGCCACATGATCGAGTCCTATGAGCCGGGCCGCTACCACCTGCACGACCTGCTGCGCCTGTACGCGCGGGAGCGCGCCGAGCGGGAGGACCCGGCGCCGGAGCGGGAGGCGGCCGTGCGGCGCCTGCTGGGCTGGGGCCTGGTCACCACCGACAGCGCGGCGCTCGCCATCTACGGCCCGATCCACGCCAGGTTCGTGCTGGTCAGGCACACGGCGGCGGGGGTGGTGCCGCACACCTTCAACGACCCGCAGGAGGCGTGGTCCTGGGTCAACGCCGAGCGCTACAACCTGCTGAGCTGCATCGAGCACGCCGCGGACCACGGCATGCACTCCCTGGCGTGGCAGCTCGCGGACGCGCTGCACGGCCACTTCGTGATCGGCGGCCAGCGCGCGGAGTGGCTGCGCGCCGCCCACGCGGGGCTGCGCGCCGCGGTGGCCTGCCGGAGCGAGCTGGGCCAGGCGGCGATACACGGCAGCCTCGCCGACGCGTACCTCCAGTTCGCCGACTACGCGGGCGCGGTCCGGCACGCCGGCCGCGCGGTGGAGCTGGCGGAGCTCGCCGGGGCCCGGCTGCTCGGCGAGACCAACCGGCTGGTGGTGGGGCTCGGCGAGCGCGAGCAGGGCCGGCTGGAGGCCGCGACCGCTCATCTGACGCGGGCGCTGGAGGAGATGCGCCGCTGCGGGGAGCCGGCCGGCGAGGGCATGGCGCTGGCGCTGCTCGGCTTCGTCCGCGCCGAGCTCGGGCATCTGGACGAGGCGCTGGCGCACGTGGAGGCGGCCACGGAGCTGAGCGTCAAGCACGACAGCCTGCTCACCACGGACACCACGCTGCGCTCGCTGGGGGTGGTGCACCGCTATCTGGGCAATCTGGGCGAGGCCCGCCGCAGCCTGAACGACGCGCTGAAGCTCGGCCAGGAGAGCCACACGCCGTACTACCAGGAGTCGTCGTTCCAGGAGCTGGCGCTGGTGCTGCGGGACTCGGGCTATATGCGGCTCGCGCTGATCAACGCCGAGCGCGCGCTCCAGGTGGTGCACCGCACCAACCGCCGCATGCTGGAGTCGGACGTCCTCAACACGCTGGGCTCCATCCTGTGCCGGCTGGGCGACGTGGCGGAGGCGCTGGACCACCACCGCAGGGCGCTGCGGGTCGCCGCGGAGATCGGCTGCCACCGGGGCGAGGCGGCCGCGCACGTGGGGATGGCGGCGGCGCACCGGGGTCTGGCGCGGCCGGACGACGCGGTGGCGCACGCCCGGCAGGCGGTGCTGATAGCCAGGCGGCACGGGTTCCGGCTGACGGAGGGCGAGGCGCTGGAGGAGCTGGCGGCGGCGCACGCGGCGCGCGGGGCGTACGAGGAGGCGGCCCGCCAGGCGGAGTCGGCGCTGGCGGTGCACCGCGGCACCGGGTACCGGCTGGGCGGGGCGCGGAGCCTGGAGCTGCTGGGCGACGCGATGGCGGCGGCCGGTGAGCCGGCGGCGGCGCGGCGGTGCCGGGGGCAGGCGCTCGAGGCGTACGAGGCCATGGGCGTCCTGGACGGCCGGCGGCTGCGGGCCGCGCTGGACGAGCGGCAGACCGAGGGCGTCCAGAGCTGCTGACGGGGTCGGCCGACGGGCGGCCTCGCCGGGGCGCCGCTCCGGCGAGGCGCGGGCCCCCGGCGGTTTGGTGCCCCCGGCGGAGGTGGGGCCGCCGGGGGCCGGGTCCGGGACGGCAGCCGGGCGGTTTCGCGGTTCCCCCGTCGCGCGGCGGCGGCTTTCCCCCGTGAAGCCGTCTGTACCGCGTGGCGACCGCTCACCGGCTGCCGTCCTCCCAGAAACAGAGTGGCACCGGTCAGTGAAAGATGTGTCAAAGCGGCGGCGGGCCCGCCTCGGCGGGGCGTCCCGCGGCGGTGCGCCGGGCCCGGAGCGCCGGTCCCCGGCGCGGTACGGACCGGCCCGGTCGTCCGCCGTGTCCGGAGAATCCGCCGCCGTGGCGGCTTCGTCAAGCGGGGCGGGGCCCGGACGGCAGCCGATCAGGCCACCGCGGCGCGGGGCGGCGGCTCCGGGGCGGGCCCGCGCCGCGGCGCTGCGGCGGGGGTGAGACCGCCCTGACAGGTTGCTCGTGCCGAGGTCGACGGGCGCCGCACACCCGGTCGAGCCGCGGTGCGCGCCAGTACGGTGAGCGTCCGCACACGGTGTGTCCGCGCTGGTCAGCGTATGAGGTGGCAAAGTAGCCAGACTCTGACCAGAAAACGACATTTGAGAAGGTAATTTAGTCGCGAGCTCACTGGGCGGAGCGCCTGTCAGGATGCGAGCCACACAAGGGGGAGTGATCTCACATGCCGCCGAGCGACACGAGAGAGGCCGCGCCGGCCGACACGCTCTTACTTCGGACGTTCGTGGAGGAGGTCTTCGAGCCGTTGCAGCGCGCGGATCAGCGGCGCTGGGCCAGGGCCTACCTGAGCGGACTGCTCAGCGTCAGCGGCAAGAAGACGCTGCAACGGCTGGCCAAGGCGGTCTCGCCCGGCCCCGCCGCCTCCCACGGGCTCCAGCAGTTCATCAACGCCAGCCCCTGGGACTGGACGCCCGTGCGGCAGTGCCTGGCCCGCGCCGTGGCCGCGCGCACCGCGCCGCGGGCGTGGAGCGTGGCGGAGCTGGTCATCCCCAAGCGCGGTGAGCACTCCGTCGGGGTGCACCGGCGCTTCGACGCCGACTCGGGCCGCACCATCAACTGCCAGTTGGCGCTCGGCCTGTTCCTGTGCGCGGAGTCCTGCTGCGTGCCGGTGGACTGGAGCCTGGTGCTCGGCGACTCGTGGTGCCGGGACGAGCAGCGCAGGCGCCGCGCCCGGATCCCCGAGTCGGTCTCGGCCCGCCCGGCCTGGGCGCACATCCTGGACTTCGCCACGGCGGTCTCCGCCCACCCCGGGCTCGCCGCCGTCCCCTGGGCGGTGGACCTGCGCCGCACCCCGGTGGCGGGCGCGGTCGTCGCGGGCCTGGCCCGGCGCGGCCTGGACTTCGTCTGCGAGGTGGGCCCGGGGCAGCCCGTGGTGCCGCCGAGCACCACGGCCCCGGCGCTGGGCATCGGCGAGGTGATGGCGCGCGGCCAGGCCAGGCAGCCCCATCTGGCCGTGCGTCAGCAGACGCCGCTGGGGCGGCCGGAGCTGACCACCGTCCACTCCGCGCCGGTGCGGCTCCCCGTGCAGGAGGGCACGCCCGAGCCCCTGGCGTCGCGCAGGTACCGGGCGCTGATGCACCCCGCGGCCGGTGCCCGGCAGGGCGCCCGGTACTGGATCACCAGCTTCACCGACCGGCGGGTGGACGAGGTGCTGGCCCTGGCCCGCCACGCCCCGGCCTCCGCCGCCGCCGTGGCCGACATGGAGGCCCACTTCGGCGTGCAGGACTTCGAGGGCCGCTCCTATCCCGGCTGGCACCATCACATGACGATGTCCTCCGCCGCGTACGCGTTCCGGCAGCTCTGCGCCCGGGCCGGGGACGGCGCGGTCCCCTCGCGGCCGGTCGCCGGGTCCTCCTGCGCCTGACCGGCGGCGGCCGGCGCCGAACCCGGCTGCGACTTCCGCAAGTCGGGGTTGTCCCGGCCCATCGGCTGCCTCAGAATCCTGGCAGGAAAGCACCGGACGGGTCGGCTCTCCGCGATCCGTGACACGGGTGGGACCCCAACCGTCCCGCTCCGCTCTCCGCGGACGGTGCCGGGTGCGCCGCTCGAGCGGTTCCCTCCAGGCCACCTCCCCTCCCCCGGCGGAGCGCACCGGGAGCACCGCACGCGGCGCACCCCGCACTCCCCTACGCGTATCAGCGTGGATACGCCCCCGATGACCGAGCGCCAGGGGCCGCCTTCGCGGCTAAAGTACGCATGTTCGCGTACTAACGAAGCGAAATGCGCCACCGGTATCGCCCGCATCGCCCGAAAAGCACCGACCACCGCCTTCTCCGACCCCGCGACCGACGACTGTGGAGTTGACTGCCGTGAGCCCTGCCGCCACCGCGCGCGAACTGTTCCGTACCGGCCCGTCCGAGCAGACCCGGGAGTGGCTGGCCCGGGTGGAGAGGATCGCCCCGGTCATCGAGGCCCACCGCGAGGAGGCCGAGCGCGAGCGCGTCACCCCGCGCCCGGTCTTCGAGGCGCTGCGCGACGCGGGCATCCCCCGGATGTGGGTGTCCCGGGAGTTCGGCGGCGAGCAGGCGTCGATCGCCGCGGGCTCCGCCGTGATCCAGGCGCTCGCCGGGCTGGACGCGTCCGTGGCCTGGCAGATGGGCGTCCAGGGCGCCATCGGCCGGCTGTCGGACTACCTGCCGGAGTCCGCGGCGCGCACCATGTTCAAGGACCACTCCGGCCTGGTGGTCGGCGGCGTCAACCCCTCGGGGCACGCGGAGCCGTCCGGGGACGGCTACACGCTCAGCGGCGAGTGGGCGTACGCCAGCGGCTCCGCGCACGCCGACTGGCTGGTGTGCGCGGCCTTCGTCACCGACGCGGGGCAGGTGCGCCGCGGCCCGGACGGGCAGCCCGAGGTGCTGATGCTGTTCGTCCCGTGCGCCAAGGCGGAGCTGCTCGACACCTGGTACACGGTCGGGCTGCGGGGCACGGGCAGCAACCACTACCGGGTCAACGGCGTGCACGTGCCGCGGGAGTTCACGGTGCCGGTGGCCGACATGCACCGGCCGCCGGCCGAGCGGCCCTCGCGCGCCTACGCCGTCAGCTACTACGACTTCGGCCCGTTCACCTCCGCCTCCACCGCCCTGGGCATCGCGCGGGACGCGCTGGAGTCGTTCCGGCGACTGGCCGTGCGCAAGACCCCGGCCGCCGCCACCTCCGCCCTGGCCTCGGGCCACACCGTGCAGGACCGGCTGGCCCGGGCGGAGATGCAGGTGCACACCGCGCGGGTGCTGCTGGAGGACGCCGCGCGGCGCGTCACCGAGTCCGGCCCGACCGGGGGCGACGCCCTGACCGCGCTGGTGCGCCTCACCGCCGCCACGGTCGCCGAGAAGACGGTGGCCGCGGTGGACACCGTGTACGAGCTCGCCGGGGCCAGCTCCCTGTACGCCACCAGCCGGCTGGAGCGCTGCTTCCGCGACGTCCACTCGGCCGTCAAGCACATCACGCTCTCGCACACCCACTTCGAGATGGTCGGCCAGTACCTGCTGGGCGGCGAGCTGCGCATGCGGCGGTAGCCGCCCCCTCGCCCGCGCGCCGCGGACCCCAGGGAAGCCCGCGGCGCACCTGATGGAAACCGACGGAAGACGAAAAGAGGGCTGACTCCCATGGAGACGATGAAGGCCGTTCAGTTGCTCGCCCCGCGCAAGACGGTCCTCGCCGACATCCCCGTGCCGCCCACCCCCGCGGACGGGCTGCTGATGAAGACGCGCTGCGTGTCGATCTGCTCGACCGACATCTCCTTCTTCGAGGGGCACCTGTTCCCCTCGGAGTATCCGGTCATCCTCGGGCACGAGTACCTGGGAGAAGTGATCGACATCGGCCCGGAGTTCGACCAGGGCGGCGCCGGCGTCCGGGTCGGGGACCGGGTGGTGTACTGGGGCCAGACGGACTTCGGCGGGTTCGCCGAGTACCGCAGCGTCCGGCCGATCTTCTCCGGGCAGGTCAAGGAGGACGTCTTCCGGGCGGACCGGGACTTCTTCGACGACCGGCGCGCCGCGGCGGTGAAGGTCCCCGACGAGCTGGGCGACCTGGAGGCGTCGTTCATCGAGCCGGTCACCGGGGCGCTGCGGTCGGTGCTGTCGAACCCGCCGGGCATCGGCGACCGGGTGCTCGTCCTGGGCACCGGCCCGATCGGCATCATCGCGGGCAGCGTCATCAGGCGGCTGCTGGCGCCGAACTCCGTGGTCTCGGTGGACAGCAACCCCGCGCGCAACGCGTTCGCGGCGCGGCACTTCTCCGAGCGGGCGTACCTGCCGGAGGAGCTGATCGAGACGGTGCCGGACGGCACGTTCGACTACGTCTTCGACGCGCTGCCCACCGTCAAGGGCGTGGCCGAGGACCGGGACCCGCGCCGGGTGGCGATGCGGAAGCTGCGCGCGGGCGGGCGGTACGTGCTGTACGGGGCGTCGCAGGAGATGCAGAAGTTCGACACGTGGCTGATGCTCGCCAAGGGCATCACCATACGGTCCGCGCCGTTCGACGTGACGAGCTTCCCCATGCACAAGACCGCCAACGTCATCGCCTCGGCGATGCAGATGCTGCTGTCCGGGGTGGTGGACGGCAAGGCGCTGCTGTCCACCGTGCACAGCTTCAGCGACTACGACGGGCTGGTGGAGATCCTGGAGAACTACCGGTTCACGACGGATCTGAAGACCATCGTCGACTTCCGGGAGTGAGGTGGCGCGCGCCGCCGCCCGCTCCGCCCCGGCGCCCCCGCCCCGCGACCCCCTCCCCCGAAACGGACACCGCCATGCCTGTGCATCCCGCGGACTTCACCCGGACGATGGCCCGGGTGCCCGCACCCGTCACCGTCGCCACCACGCTGGACGCCTCCGGGCGGCGCTGGGGCTTCACCGGGAGCTCGTTCGCCTCGCTGTCCCTGGACCCGCCGCTGGTGCTGCTCTGCCTGGGCCGCGGCGCCAGCACGCACGGCGCGTTCACCTCGGCCGAGCACTTCCTGGTGAACGTGCTGGCACGGGACCAGGCCGAGGTGGCGCTGCGGTTCGCCGCCTCGGGCGCCGACCGGTTCGCCGCCGGTGACATGGTGCCGTGCGAACTGGGCCTGCCGGGGCTGCCCGGGGCGGCGGCCCGGGTCGCCTGCCGCATGCACGACATCCTGGACGGCGGCGACCACAGCATCCTGGTCGGCCGGGTGGAGCAGGCGCACACGGGCGGCGCGCCGCCGCTGGTGTACAGCGACCGGGCGTTCGCCTGGCCTGCCCCCGCCGACCGCTCCGTCCCGCAGGGCGTCTGAGCCGCCCGCCCCTCCCTGGCGGGGCACCGGACTTGGCAAAGTCGCGGTCCTCCGCTGGCCCACCCGCCCCACCGTACGATTCAATACGTACTGTCGCACTGTCGAACTGACGCCCAGGCACACCGGCGTCGGCCCGCCGGATCCCGGCCCACCACCCCACGACTGGAGGCACCGCATGACGTCGCCCCTGACCCCCACTCCCCTGATGGACCTCACCCTGGGCGTCTACGCCTTCAAGGCGCTGGCCCTGGCCACCGAACTGGAGGTGTTCACCGAGCTCGCCGGTGGCGGCACCACCACCCTGGAGGGCTTCGCCGGCCGGCACGGCATCCACGAGCGGCCCGCCGAGCTGCTGCTCACCGCGCTGGTCTCGCTGGACCTGCTGGAGCTCGACGACGAGGGCCGGTACCGCAACACGGCGGTCTCGGAGGAGTTCCTGGTCAAGGACAAGCCCCGGTACTTCGGCGGCTGGGTGACCCTGGTCGACAAGCACGAGTACCCGGCGTACATGAAGATGCTGGACTCGCTGCGCGGCAACCACCCGACGACCTGGGACGTGGAGAACCAGAAGTCGCTGTTCCAGCCGGACGACCCGGTGGTCAAGGAGCACTTCTGGGACGCGATGCACTCGCTGTCGGCGTACACCGCCAAGCAGCTCGGCGAGCACTTCGACTTCACCACCGTCACCTCGCTGCTGGACGTCGGCGGCGGCGGCGCCGCGTACGACATCGAGCTGTGCCGGCGCTACCCGCACCTGCGGGCGACCGTCTTCGACCTGCCGTTCGTGTGCGAGCTGACCAGGCCCCGGGTGGTCGAGGCGGGCCTGGCGGACCGGATCGGCTTCGCCAGCGGCGACTTCTTCGAGGTCGGCGGGGTGCCCTCCGGCCACGACGCGATCCTGCTGTCGAACATCCTGCACGACTGGGGCATCGAGGACGCCCGCAGGATCCTGCGGGCCTGCGCCGAGGCGCTGCCCTCGGGCGGGGTGCTGCTCATCACCGAGTCGTTCGTGGACGACGACAAGCGCGGCCCCGCCCCGGCGGCGCTGATGAGCCTGAACATGCTGGTGGAAACGTGGGGCCGCAACTACACGGCCGCCGAGTACGGGCAGTGGATGGCCGAGTTCGGCCTGAAGTCCGAGGGCGTCACCCCGTTCGAGGGCCAGGGCGCCAACGGGGTGCTGGTCGCCCGCAAGCCCTGACCGGGCACCCGAGGCCGGCGGCACCCGCCGCGGCGCACAGCACCGGGCCCCGCCGGATCCTCCGGCGGGGCCCGGTGCTCGGCCTGCCGCCTCCCCGGGGCCGCCCCGGCCCGGGGGAGGCGAGGGCGGCCCTATCCGGCGGACGCCGCCCGCGCCGCGTCGGCCGGCCGGGGCCGGCCTGCCGCCGCCCGCACCGCCGGGTGGAGCGGCGGCTCGGCCGTGCCCGGGGCGCGCCGGGCCGCGAACTCCCTGCGCAGCACCGGCACCACCTCCTCGCCGAGCAGGTCGAGCTGCTCCAGCACGGTCTTCAGCGGGAGCCCCGCGTGGTCCATGACGAACATCTGCCGCTGGTAGTCGCCGAAGTACTCGCGGAAGCGCAGCGTCTTGTCGATCACCTGTCCCGGGCTGCCGACCGACAGCGGGGTGATCTCCATGAACTCCTCCAGGGAGGGCCCGCCGCCGTACACCGGGGCGTGGTCGAAGTAGGGCCGGAACTCCTCCACGGCGTCCTGGGACCGCCGCCGCAGGAACGCCTGCCCGCCCAGGCCGACCACCGCCTGCTCGGGGGCGCCGTGCCCGTTGGCCGCCCAGTGCTCGCGGTACAGCGCGATCAGCTCCTGGAAGTGCTCCTTGGGCCACAGGATGTTGCTGGCGAAGAACCCATCGCCGTACATCCCGGCCTGCACGGCGATCTCCGGGCTGCGGATGGAGCCGTGCCACACGAACGGCGGCACGCCGTCGAGCGGCCGGGGGGTGGCGGTGAACTGGTACAGGGGCGTGCGGAACCGGCCCTGCCAGTCCAGGTCGCGCTCGCGCCACAGCCGGTGCAGCAGCGCGTAGTTCTCCAGCGCCAGGGGGATGCCGAGCCGGATGTCCTTGCCGAACCACGGGTACACCGGCGCGGTGTTGCCGCGGCCGAGCACCAGGTCGACGCGGCCCCCGGCGAGGTGCTGGAGCAGCGCGTAGTCCTCGGCGATCTTCACGGGGTCGTTGGTGGTGATCAGGGTGACCGCGGTGGACAGGATGATCCGCTCCGTGCGGGCGGCGATGTAGGCGAGCAGGGTGGTGGGCGAGGTGGGCACGTGGGGCGGGTTGTGGTGCTCGCCGGTGGCGAAGACGTCGAGCCCGACCTCCTCCGCCTTCAGCGCGATCGTCACCATCGACCTGATGCGCTCGTGCTCGGTCGGCACCCGACCCGTGGTGGGGTCGGGGGTGACGTCGCCGACGCTGTAGATCCCGAATTGCATGGTGTCCCTCTCCTGTGGTGGCGGTGGCGGTGCCCGGACCGGCGCGCACCGCGGGCGCGGGGCGGCTCGCGACCATGCGGATCGGCGGGCGCCTGGGCCCGTCCGGCGTCAGCGCGAGGAGATGCCGAGGGCCTCGGCCGCCTCGTCGCCGCGGGCGCCGGCCAGGATGGCGTCGAGCAGCCCGGGGTAGCGCGCGTCGAGGTCCTCGCGGCGCAGTGAGAGCAGGTTCTCCCGCCCGGAGGGCTGCTGCCGGATGACGCCGCTGTCCCGCAGGACCCGCCAGTGGTGGGTCATGGTGGACTTCGCGGTCACGCCGATGACGTTGAGCACGCTGCCGCAGTTGTGCTCCCCTCCGGCGTCGAGCACGCGCACCACGGCGAGCCGTACGGGGCTGCCCAGCGCCGACAGGACGCTTTCGATCCGGATGTCGTCGCGGTGTGGGTGACGGAGACTCATGTCACCACGGTACCGCGACATACGTACGAATGTTCCTCCTCCCCGGTCGCGCGGCCGGCACGGCACACGGGCCGCGCGGCGGGCCGCGCCCCACGGCGGGCGCGGGCCCGTCCGCCCAACTCCCGGACGCGCACGCCAGGTTGTCGACCGGTCCGGGTTGCCGAACAGTCCGAGTGTACGTAAAGATACGAACAGTTCGCGACCCGGATGGGCCTCATCTCCCGTCCGCCGCCCCGATTCCCATCCGTTCCCGAGAAGGGACGCCTTCCCATGTCCACTTCGTCCGCGCTGCACGGGCAGCCCCCGGGCGGCGCCAAGCGGCGGCTCGGCTGGACCCTGGCGCTGCTGGCCCTCGCCCAGCTCATCTACGGGCTCGACCTGAACATCGTGTTCGTCGCCCTGCCGGAGATCGGCTCCGACCTGGGCTTCCCCGGTCAGACCCAGCAGGCCGTGGTGAGCGCCTACGTCGTCGCGGCCGGCGGCTTCCTGCTGTTCGGCGGGCGCGCCGCCGACCTGCTCGGCCGCCGTCGGATGTTCGTCCTGGCGCTGAGCCTGTACGCCGTCTCGTCGCTGGCGGGGGGCCTGGCGGGCCACCCCGCGGTCATCGTCGTCGCCCGCGCGTTCCAGGGCATCGGCGGCGCGCTGCTGCTGCCGTCCACCCTCTCCCTGATCAACACGCTGTTCGAGGAGGGCCCGCGGCGCAACCGGGCCCTGGCGGTGTGGGGCGGCGCCGGCGCGAGCGGCCTGACCCTGGGCGCCCTGCTCGGCGGCGTGCTCACCGAGAGCTTCGGCTGGCCCTCGGTGTTCTTCGTCAACGTTCCGCTCGCCGGTCTGGTCGCCCTGGCCGCCCTGTTCGTCATCCCCCGCGACCCGGCCCGCACCGAGCGCCGCAAGTTCGACCTGCCGGGCGCGCTGAGCGTCACCGGCGGCGCGACCCTGCTGGTGTTCGCGCTGGTCGAGGGGCCCGAGCTGGGCTGGGGCGATCCGCTGGTGGTCGGCGCGTTCGCGCTGTCCGTGGTGCTGCTCGCCGTGTTCGCGACCGTCGAGACGCGCAGCGCCGACCCGCTGATGCCGTTCCGGCTGTTCCGCAACCGGAACCTGACGGTCGGCATGACCGTCACGTTCATCTACATGGGCACCTTCGGTGTGCTGCCGTACTTCCTCACCGTCCTGATGCAGAGCGTGCACGGCTACAGCGCGCTCGAGACGGGCGTGGCGTTCCTCATCCCGTCCGTGTCCATCGCCGCGGGCACCCAGTTGGGCGAGCGGTTCGCCAGCCGCATCGGCAACCGCACCACGCTGGTGATCGGCTTCGTCATCGGCGTGGTCGGCACGGTGGCCATGGCGTTCGGGTTCGACGTGGACGCGGGTTACGGCGTGCTGGTGCCGGGCCTGATCGTCTCCGGCGTCGGGCAGGGCATCGTGTGGACGGCCATGTGGAGCGCCGCCGCCACCGGCACCGCGCCCGAGGAGCAGGGCGTCGCCAACGGCGTGGCCTCCACCACGCTCAACCTCGGCAACGCCATCGGCCTGGCCCTGTTCACCGTGATCGCGGACATCGGCACGGAGGGCAAGACCGGCGAGGCGCTGCGGACGGCCACCGCGGACGGCGAGTTCCTGGTGGTGCTGCTGACCGCGGCGGGCATGGCGGTCGGCCTGCTGGTCACGCTGGCGCTGCGCCGCTCGTCGCCGGCCCCGCGGGTGGTCGCGGCGCCGGACGGCGAGGAGGCCCTGGCGGCGCAGGCCCCCTGACCGCCGGACGGCGGGCCCCGCGCCGGTGTCCCCCGCCCGGCGCCCGGCCCGCCGTCCGGCACTCCTCCCCCGCGCCGGGGCGCCGGGGCGGCACGGCCCGAGGCCCGGTGCCGCCCCGGCGCTCCCTTCGGCCGCGAGCCGCCCGGGTTCTCCTGGGGGCGCACCACCGCGCCGCACGGCGGGTCCTGGCCACCGGCAGGACCCGCCGCACCCCCGCAGAGCCGACCACAGGAGTCGAGATGCGCATAGCCGTCACGGGCTCGATCGCCACCGATCATCTGATGACGTTCCCCGGCCGCTTCGCCGAGCAGTTGCTGCCGGACCAGCTCGCCCATGTCTCCCTGTCCTTCCTCGCCGACACCCTCCAGGTGCGGCGCGGCGGTGTGGCGGCGAACATCGCGCTGGGCCTGGCCCGGCTGGGCCGGACCCCGGTGCTGGTCGGCGCGGTCGGCACGGACTTCGCCGAGTACCGGCGGTGGCTGGACTCGCACGGCGTGGACACCTCCTGCGTGCGGGTGAGCGAGCACCTGCACACCGCGCGCTTCGTGTGCACCACCGACGCGGAGCAGAACCAGATCGCCACCTTCTACGCGGGCGCGATGGCCGAGGCGCGGGAGATCCGCCTCGCCGACGTGCACCGCGCCGCGGGCGGCCTGGACCTGGTGCTGGTCGGCGCCGACGACCCGATGGCCATGCTGCGGCACACCGCGGCCGCCCACGACCTGGACGTGGACGTGGCCGCCGACCCCTCCCAGCAGCTCGCCCGCCTCGACGGCGAGCAGGTCAGGCGCCTGGTGGCCGGGGCGCGCTGGCTGTTCACCAACGAGTACGAGGCGGCGCTGCTGCGCGAGCGCACCGGCTGGGGCGAGGAGGAGGTGCTGCGCCGGGTGGGCACCTGGGTCGTCACCCGCGGCGCGGGCGGGGTGAGCCTGCTGTCCGGTGGCTCGGCGCGCCTGGACGTGCCCGCGGCGCCGTGCGGCGCGGTGGCCGACCCGACCGGTGTCGGCGACGCCTTCCGCGCCGGGTTCCTCGCCGGTGTCGCGGGCGAGCTGCCGTACCGGCGCGCGGCGCAGCTCGGCTGCGCGCTGGCCACGGTGGTCCTGGAGTCGGTCGGCCCGCAGGAGTACAAGCTGCTCGCCCCCGACCTGCTGACCCGCCTGGACCGCGCCTACGGCCCCGAGGCCGCCCGCGACGTCGAGCCGCTGCTGTCGGCCGTCGCCTGACCACCCCGGCGCCCGGGGCCCGCCCCCGGGCGCCCGCCCGGCCCCGCCGTCCCGCCCCCCGGGGACGATCCGCGTCCCCCGGACGTTTTTCCGTCCGCGGGGCAACCCCATCGCCACCCCACCCGGTTGTGGCGGATGTGGAGTGCCCCGAACGAGCAGGGACAGGATGCCGAGGACGACCGTGAAGAGCGCAGCGCCGGACTTCGACGAGTTCGTCACCGCGCGCGGCCCTCGGCTGCTGCGGGTCGCCTGGCTGCTGACCGGCGACGCCCACCTAGCCGAGGACCTGTTGCAGACCGTGCTGGCCAAGGTGTGGCCGAAGTGGCGCAGGATCGCCCAGGACAGCCCGGAGGCGTATGTGCGCAGGGCGCTGGTGAACACGCACGCCTCCTGGTGGCGGCGGCGCTGGCGGGGCGAGGTGCCGCACGGCGAGCTGCCGGACGCGGCGGCCGACGGCGACCCGTTCGGCGACGTCGACCTGGAGCAGACCCTGGCCGCCGCGGTGCGGTCCCTGCCGGTGCGGCAGCGGGCCGTCATCGTGCTGCGGTTCTTCGAGGATCTGAGCGTGGAGGACACCGCGGAGGTGCTGGGCTGCTCCCCCGGCACGGTCAAGAGCCAGACGTCGAAGGCCCTGCGGACCCTGCACGGGCAGTTGCCGCCGGCGGAGCTGACGAGAGGTGGTGAGCATGGTGGCCGGACATGACGGGACGGACCGCGAGGAGCGGGACGAGCGGGAGCTGCGGCTGCTCCTGGAGCGCGCCGTTCCGCATCTGCCCGCTCCCGAGGAGCGGATGCGGCGGGTGCGGCAGCGGGTGGTGCGCCGCAGGAGGCGGCAGGTGGCCGGGGCGGTCGCCGGGGTCGTGGCGGCGGCGGTGGTGACGCTGCTGCTGCGCACCCCGCCGGGCGCGGACGGCGCCCGGGAGCCGCTGCCCGCCGCGTCCCCGTCCCCGCCCTCCTCCGGCTCCCCGCTGCCGTCGCCGTCCTCGACGGTGCAGCTCGGTCCGTACACCGACATGGGCGGGATCGACGTGCGGGTGCCGAACGGCTGGGTCGCGCGCTCGTACGCCGGCTGGCAGCCCGCCACGGTGGTCTCCACGGTGGTGCCCGAAGCGCTGCACCAGCGGGGCGTCAAGAAGTGCGAGAAGGCGTGGGGGGACTTCTGCCTGCCGCCGCAGGGCCTGAAGCCGGGCACCGCGGTGATCTCGTTCCACTTCGCCCCCTTCGACGCGGAGGAGACCGCGGGCGGTGCCCTGGAGGACATGGAGCCCGGTCCGGCCTGTCTGGCCTCGGGTGGCGACCGCCAGCTCAGGCACGCGCGGGACATCGGCGACGGGCGCAAACGGGTGGTCCTCCAGGCGGTGGTGTGCCTGAAGGCCCCATACCACCCGGTGCTCGACGAGGTCGACGCCATCGCGCGTTCGGCCATCAGATCCAACTGAGGCAGGGCCGTTCCGGCCGTCCCGCGTCCCCGCCCGTTCTCCTTCACCCCCCTGTCTCGTTGGCTTGTGTGTCCCCCGCGTGGAGTCCGCAGGGCCCGGCCGTGGCGCCGGGCGGGTACGGTCCCCGCGTTCGGTCCTCGTTGCGGAAAGGCTTGGGTCATGGCCCCCTCCTTCACCAGAGCCGTCGCCTGCGCCGTGGTGGCCGGCGCCGCCCTCGCGGCCTGCGGCGCGCCCGGCCACGGCGCCGGCGGCCGGGCGAACGACAAGGTCCCGGCGGCGGTGGCCCCGGCCGGCGGGGACGGCGCGCCGCCGGGCGGCGCCGAGTCCGCCCCGGCGCCGCCGCGCACCCTGCCCGGCCTCGGGCCGAAGACCCGCGCGCAGGTGCCGGACGGGGCCCGGCAGGTGGTGCTCGTCCGCGGCGACGGCCGGGACTCCTCCCGGTCCACTGTCGTGCTGTACGAGCGCACGGACGACGGCTGGCGGGCGGGCCCGGCGTGGCCCGCGCACAACGGGTTCAAGGGCTGGACGGACGACCACCACGAGGGCGACCTGCGCTCCCCGATCGGCGTGTTCACCCTCACCGACGCGGGCGGCCTCCTCCCCGACCCCGGGTCGAAGCTGCCCTACGACCGCTCCGACGCCTTCACCGCCTCCGGCACCGGCGTCCAGGGCGAGCCGCTCGCGGGCTCGTTCGACTACGTCGTGGCCATCAACTACAACCGCGTCCCCGGCACCAGCCCACTGGACTGGACCAGGCCCCTGGGCCCGCGGAAGGGCGGCGGCATCTGGCTCCACGTGGACCACGACGGCCCCACACAGGGCTGCGTCAGCCTGGAGCGCCCCCACATGCGGGACCTCCTGCGCACCCTGGACCCGGAGCTGCACCCGGTGGTGGTGATGGGGGACGCGGCGTCACTGGCGCGGTGAGGGGAGGTGGTGGCGGACCGTTCCCCAGCCGTTGACCATCCGCAGGTAGCGGGTCCAGTCCCACAGCGGGCCGGGGTCGGTGTGGGTGGCGCCGGGGACCTCGTTGTGGCCGATGATGTGCAGGCGGTCCTTGGGGATGCCGTAGCGGTCGCAGACGGCGGCGGTGAGCTGGGCCGAGGCGCGGTACATGGCATCGGTGAAGTACTCGGGGCGGTCCACCCAACCCTCGTGCTCGATGCCGATGCTGCGGGTGTTGTACGTCCAGTTGCCCGCGTGCCAGGCGATGTCCTTCTCGCGGACGCACTGGCCGATGTGGCCGTCGGAGGACCGCACCACGTAGTGCGAGGAGACCTTCCGGGCCGGGTTCTGGAAGATGGCGATGGTGTCGGCGTACGTCTCCTGGGTGACGTGGACGACGACGTACTGGATCGGGTGGCTGGTGGGGCGCGAGGCCACGGTGTAGTTCGAGGTGCTGGCCGGGGTCCAGTGGGTGGGCGGGTAGGCGGCGGCCCCGCTCTGGCGGGCGGACGCGGTCCCGGCGGCGGCGAGCCCCGCGGCGGCGCCGCCGAGGAGCAGTGAGCCGCGGAGCAGGGCGCGGCGGGTGGGGGCCCGGTGGGTGGGGACCCGGGGGGTGGGGGCGGTGTCGTCCATGAAGGCTCCGATGGGGGCGGGGGCGGGTCCACGGTGGCGACGTGCGCATGCTCATGACACGAGGGCGGTGTAGACCAATCGTCCCCGCTCCCCCGGCCGCTGCCAAGAGGGCGGCGGCCGCCGTCACCGTCCGGCCGCCGCCCGCTCCCTGGCCAGCGCCGCGGCCTCGCGCGGGCCGCCGCGGTGGGCGGGGCCGTGCCCGGGCAGGATGACCTCCGCGTCCAGGGCGGCCAGGGTGTCCAGCGCGGCCAGGGTCGCGGCCCGGTCGGAGTCGAACATCGGCAGCAGCAGTTGCGGGCCCTGCCGCCGGGAGGTGGGGTGGGCGCTGACCAGGGTGTCGCCGCTGATCAGGGCACCCCTCTCCGGCAGGTGGTAGGCGCAGTGCCCCGGGGTGTGGCCGGGCGTGGGCACCGGGACGGGGCGGCCGGGGATGTCCAGCGGGGCATGGTCCGCGGGGAACGGCTGGGCCATGGGCACCCGCACGTCCTTGGTTCCGCCGACCCGCAGCGCGTGCACCGCCCAGGGCAGCACCCCGGGCCGCCAGCCGTTGCCCAGCACCCGGCCGACGGAGACCTGCTCCAGGAACTCGCGGCGGGCGTGCGGCACCTCGCGCTCGTGCATCAGGACGGGGATGCCGTGGCGGCGGCCGAGGTGGTCGGCGGAGCCGATGTGGTCGGTGTGGGCGTGGGTGACGAGGATCGCCGCGACGTCACCGGGCCCGCGCCCCACCGCCGCCAGGGACCGCTCCAGCCGCGCCCGGTCCCCGGGGTACCCGGTGTCCACCAGCGTCACCGCGTCGCCGTCGGTGACGATGACCCAGTTGACGGCGCTGCCGCGCACGAGGTGCACCCCGGGGGCCGCCTCGGTGATGTGGTCGGTGGTCATGTCTGCTCGACTTCCGTGAAGGCCCTTCCCCGGGCCGCGACCGGGCACCGCACCCGGCCCGGCCGCGGAGTCCGTACGAGGAGCGAGACGGACGAGAGTACTGCGGGGTACACCACCGGGGGGCACTCCCGCACGTCGGGGGCGTGCGTTCCGGCCATTCGGCGGGGGTGGCGGGCGGACGCCGCGCGGGTGCGCGGTCCGGCTCACGCGCGGGGTCGCGCCGGGTCGCGCCTGGAAGGCGCCCGGCCCGTTGACAGGTGACGGGTCGTCAGTACCGTGGTTTTCGCACAGCATGTCGCACGTCGTTCGGTATTTCGAATCTCTGGTCCCGGCGGGACACCGGACACGAGCCGATCCCCCGGGTCCCATCCCCCCACGAACCGCGGATCAAGGAGCAGGCATGCCAAGACGAGGCATCCGCGCGGCGCTGGCCGCGGCCGTCCTCGCGCTGTGCACGGCGTTCGCCACCCCGGCGCTCGCCGCGCCCTCCGCGCCGTCCCCCGCCGCCGACGTCTGGAACCCGCCGTCCCACCTGGTCCGGCCCCTGGACGAGGTGTGGCGGCACCAGGAGGCCACGTACGGCAACCTCTACGGATTCCGCAACTACGGCTGGGACCAGGTCGTGGCCAACGGCGGCCGGATCAACTACTGCGTGCGCTGGGACTCCTCGGCACCGGTGAGCGCGCAACTCCGCGACGAGATCCACACCGCGATCAAGCGGCAGTACAAGAAGTGGATGGACTCGATGCTGGACAACGGCCAGGGCCACAACGCCTGGCCGTACCGGGAGGTCCCGGTGACCATTGTCGGGTGGGCCGTGCGGAACCGGTCCACCCTCCAGTGGACCGACAACTCCGTGGACATCCACAGCGGCCTCCTGGACGGCGGCGGCGCCCCGCAGTGCTCGCCCGACTGCGGCCGCTTCTTCCACCAGGACGGCAACTACTCGCGCTGCCCCGGCGGCGCGGCCCGGCACTACGACCAGTCACTCTGGCTGACCGCGGGCTTCCAGGGCGGCGCCGGGGGCGACTGGGGCCAGCGGGTCGGCAGCGAGTACTTCGTGAACGCGCGGCACCAGGACAACATCCACATCGTGCTGCACGAGATCGGCCACACCTTCGGCCTCGACGACTTCTACGACTGGACGCCGACCGGAGTGGGCGGCTTCCTGATGAAGGCGGGCTCGGCGACCCAGATCACCGAGTTCGACAAGTGGATGCTGCGGGACTGGTGGCGCCACTTGAAGAACCGCTACGGCTACTAGCCGCCCCGGAGGGCTGGGGGCGGAGCCCTCAGTGGGGGTCCGGGGGGCGGAGCCCTCGGTGGGGCGGGGGGCGGAGCCCCGGCGGAGATCCGGGGGCGGAGCCCAGGCGGGGGATCCTGGGGGCGGAGCCCAGGCAGGGCTCCAACGGGCGAAGTCGCGATGGGGAACCGGAGGCGCAGCCCCCGGCCGGGATTCGGGGGCACAGCCACCGGGGCCCGGGGGCACAGCCCTTTCAGTAGGCGCGGAGGCAACCCCGGGCACCGGAGGCGCAGCGCTACGGGCCCGGAGAGCATGCGTCCGCGGCCTCCGGTGAGACCCCCCGCCCACGCCATGCCACCGACCCATCGGGGGCCTGGGGGCGGAGCCCACAGTGGGGGGTCCAGAGGGCGGAGCCCCCTGGCCTCCGGAGGATCTTCTTCCTCCCCACCCCCACACCCCGGGGGGCAGGGGGCGCAGCCCCCGGGCCCGGAGCATCTCCTTCCCCCGAACCCCCACCCCCCGGCCCCGCCCCGGTTACCGGAACTCCGCGCACGCTCCCAGCCACAACTGGGCCTCCACCCACGCGGCCACCGCCGTGTCGCCCTCGTCGTCGGCTGCCTTGAGGGCGGTCAGTTCCGTGGTCAGGGCGGTCACCCGGTCCGCGGCGCGGCGCAGCCCGACCGCGGTGAGCGACCTCGCCGCGGCGGCGAGCCGGTCCCGCAGGCCGGGGGTGGTGTGCCGCAGCCCGCGGTGCGCGGCCTCCGCGCAGGCGGCCAGGGCCGTGTGGAGGGCGTCGTCCAGCGGGTCGGCCGGTTCGGGCCGGGCCGCGGCGAGCGCGGCGCTGCCGTCGCCGGGGGCGAGGTCGGGCAGGTGCGGGCCGGTGTCGGTGACGACGGCGACGGGGTCGACGCGGACGCCGCCGCGGGCCCGCTGCACGGTGCCGCTGACGAACCGGGGGGCGCCGAACTCCCCGGCGAGCGCGGCGGCCAGGTGGTCGAGCGCGGCGGGGCTCGCCGGGTGGTACTCGGCGGAGACGGTGGCGGTGGTGCCCGCGGCGTCGGCGATCACCGCTTCCAGGCGCTGGTCGCCGGGCGCGTAGCCGATCGAGCGGACCTCGGCGACCGGCACGACCCGCACCAGCTCGGCGGCGACCCGGGGCCGCACCGGGCGGGGCGGCAGCTCGGCGAGTTCCTTGCCGAGGGTGGCCAGGTCGGGCGGGGCGACGGTGGCGGGCAGGTGCTCCCAGGCCCGGCCGAGCGGGGTGACGCCGGTCTTGGCGATCCGGCCGGCGGCCAGCCGCAGCACCCGCCCGGCGCTGCGGACGGCGGACTCGGAGACGACGTTGCCCGCGGCCAGGTTCCGCAGCGGCACCCCGCCCAGGCGCCGCCCGGCGAGTTCGGCGCCGGTGAGGGTCTCGTCCTCGCCGAGCGGCCACCGTTTGCGCAGCACCAGCACGGTGCCGCTGTCGCCGTGGGCGAGGTACAGCTCGGCGGTGCGCTCGGTGCCGGTGCCGCCGACGCGGCAGCCGAGCCCGGTCAGGCGCACCCGGCGCAGCGCGGTCTCGGCGGGCTCGTCGGTGCCCAGCACCCGGGAGCGGGGGCTGGCGCCGCCGCGGGTGGCGGCCCGGTGCCGGGCGTGGACCTCGGCGATCAGCTCGGCGAGGCGTTCGGCGCGGTAGTGGGCGGCGCGGTCCCGGTGCGCGTCGAGCTGTTCGGCGAGGTCGGCGAGGGCGGCGGCGGGCCAGCGCATGCCCTTGTCGTCCAGTTCCCGCTCGGCGCGGCGCAGCCCCGCGGGCAGGACGGGGCCCGCGTGGGCGGCGCCGTCCAGGAGCAGTTGCTCCAGCAGGGGCAGCACGGACGCCGATCCGGGCTCGGCGGCGGCGGGCTCGGCCCGGCCGCCGACGTCCAGGTGCGGTTCGTCGCCGTCCAGGCCGCGCCGGTCGGCCTCGCGGAACGCCCACACGGCGAGGGTGACCATCTCGCCCTTGGCGGCGGCGCTCGCGTCGGTGTGGGCGTAGCCGGGTTCGCCGGGGACGAGGAACCGCACGGTGCAGGACGGCAGTTCGGCGCGGGGCACCGGGTCGGCGGGGGTGGGGCGGTGCAGCCGCGCGGGGTAGCCGGCGCGGTGGGCGCGGCGGGCGGCGGTCAGGGCGCGGGCGCCCAGCGCCCGGGTGAGGGTGTCGTCGTCGATGGCGCCGGGGGACCAGGGGGTGAACGGCGGCTCGTCGGGGGCGCCGCCGCCGGGGTCCGTGCCGGCGGTGTGCCGCTGGTAGGCGAGGACGAGGGCGACGCGGTGGCGGCAGACGCCGGGGGCGGCGCAACTGCACGGGGCCGCGGCGAGTTCGGTGTGCGGGGGCAGGGCGGTGTGCACGCCGTCGTCCCACCGGCCGTGGACGGTGCCGTCGTCCGCGACCTCGACGGCGGGCCCGGTCCCGGCGTCGAGTTCCTTGGCGGCGCGTTTGACCAGGCCGCGGTTGGCGAGCGCGGCGAGCGTGTCGGGGGTGAGGGTCAGCAGGTCGTCGCGGGTCATCGGCCCAGCCGTTCCGCGACGAAGGCCGCGAGCTGCCCCGGGGTCATGGCGCCGACGTGCGCCCCGGCGTTGACCAGGCGCTGGGCGAGCGCCCGGTCGTAGTCGGGGTTGGCGTCCTCGTCCAGCGCGGCGAGCCCGAGGACGTGGGTGCCCTGCTCGGCGAGGCCGCGCACGGTGCGCACCAGCGCCCCGGCGTCGCCGCCCTCGTAGAAGTCGCTGACCAGGACCAGGACGGCGCGGCGCGGGTTGTCGATGAGCCCGGCGCCGTAGGCGGCGGCGCGGGCGATGTCGGTGCCGCCGCCGAGCTGCACCTTCATCAGCAGCTCCACGGGGTCGGTGACGTCCTGGGTGAGGTCGACCACGCTGGTGTCGAACGCGACCAGGTGGGTGCGCAGCCCGGGCAGGTTCCACAGGCAGGCCGCGGTGACCGCGGAGTGGATGACGGAGCCGGCCATGGAGCCCGACTGGTCCACCAGCAGCACCAACTGCCACTGCTCGGTGTGGCGGCGGGTGCGGCTGAAGAAGCGGGGCTGCTCGATGGCGACGCGCCTGGCCGCCGGGTCGTAGTGGGCGAGGTTGGCCCTGATGGTGGCGTGGAAGTCGAAGTTCCTGGCGTGCTTGAGCCGGCTGGGGCGGCGCGCCCTGGTGCCGGAGAACGCCTGCCTGACCTCGGTGTGCAGCCGCTGCATCAGGTCGCGGACAACGGCCTCGACGATGCGCCGGGCCATGGCGAGCACCTCGGGGTTCATCAGGTGCTTGGTGCGCAGCACGGCGCGCAGCAGCGTCTCGTTGGGTTCGACGCGGGCCAGCACCTGCGGGTCGGTGACCACCTCGTGGATCTCGTAGGTCTCCACGGCGTCGCGCTCCAGGCGCTCGACGGTCTCCTTGGGGAACAGGCGGTGGATGTCGTCCAGCCAGTCCACCGTGGTGAGGGTGGACGGCTCGTCGCCCGCGCCGCGGGTGCCGCCGCGCCTGACGTGGCGCCTGGCCAGGTCGGGGTCGCGGTCGTACAGCCAGGTCAGGGCGGCGTCGCGGCGCTGGTCGTCCTCGTCGAGCGGCCCGGTGCAGGACTGGGCGGGTGCGCCGAGGATCAGCCGCCACCGCTCCAGGGCGGGGTCGGGGGTGGTGGTCATGGCGTGCCTTCCAGGCTTTCCGAGGGGCCCGGTTCCGCGGGGGTGAGCAAGGCCTCGCGGGAGAGCAGGTGCTCCACCTTCTCCTCCAGGGCCAGGGCCTCGGCGGTCAGCAGGGGGTCGGTGACGGTGCGGGTGAGGGCGCGGCCGGAGGCGGGCAGGCCGCGCCGCTCCAGCAGCCCGCGGGCGATGGTCTCGCGTTCGCGGGGCGGGAACCAGGCGAACGCCTGGCGCAGTGCGGGCAGCGCCACCAGGAACTCCGCGGCGGGCATGGCGGCGACCAGGGCGTCGAGGACGCCCAGCAGGCCGCCGTCGCCTTCGGTGCCCTCGTCGTGGCTCAGCACCTCGGCCCTGGCCAGCGCGAACAGGCCAGCCAGCCAGTCGCCGAGCACACCGGGCGCGGACATGCCGCCGACGGCCCCGGCCGGGTCGCCGCCCTCGCCGAGGGACCAGGTGAACCCGAACGCGGCGCCGCGCAGGTCCGGCGGGGCGTCCGGGGTGGCGGCGATCCTGCGGGCGGTGCCGAGCGCCGCCCCGCGGTCCAGGCCGAGGGCGGGCCCGGCGTGCAGCACGGCGTCCCGGACGGCGGCGAGGGCGCGCAGCCTCGGCCGGTCGGCGGGGGCGGGCCCGCCGCGGACGGCTTCCGCCAGCCACAGCACGCGGGCGACGCACTCGGTGACGACGGCGCCGAACACCGGGCTGCGGGCCGTGCCGAGCAGCCGGTCGTGCCGCCACAGGCCGAGCACGGTGGCCAGCACCTCGCCGAGCGCGCCGATGTCCACGGCGGCGCCGATGCCGCTGCCGATGGTCTCCACGACGTCGTCGGACAGTTCGGTGAGCCCGCACAGCGCGGCGTCGAACAGCACGTCGGTGAGCCGCTCCGGGACGCTGCCGGCGTCCGCGGCGCGTTCGCGCAGCACGGCGGCGGCGGCCTCCTCCAGCGTCGCGCCGTGGGCGCCGGCCTCCAGCAGCCCGGACAGCCGCAGCTCGGACGGGGACAGCTCCCACCGCTCGTCGAGCACCGGGTCGGCGCCGGTCACCGGGCCCGCGGTGCGCTCGTACCCGGGGATGCCCAGGACCCGCAGGCGGTGCAGGGCGCGGCTGCGCTCCAGGTCGGGCGGGTCCGTGAGGTCCAGCCGCAGCGGGCCTTCGCGGTCCAGGCGCAGCCTGGCCAGCTCGGCGGTGACGTGACCGACCAGCGGCGGCGCGGGGGTGTCGGGGTGCAGCCGCCCGGTGCGGTCGCCGCTGAGCGCGGCGACCATCTCGGCGACGACGGGGTGGGCGCCCGGCGCGAGCGGCCCGTCGGTGGTCCACGGCAGGCGCTGGTCGAGGTCGTCGGAGACCAGGGCGCCGACCAGGCCGTCCAGCACGTCGGTGCGGCCGGGCACGCGGTGGCCGCGCAGCCGGGCGAGCCCTTCGGACAGGGCGCGGGCGGCGATGAGGTCGGCCGTGGACACGGCCTGCCCGCGCCTGCGCAGACGGGTGACGACGTCGCGGACCAGGCCGGCGGCGGCGCGTTCCGGGCCGTCGTCCCACAGCCGCTGGTAGTAGCCGGGGGAGGGCATGCCGGACTGGTAGCCGGTGAAGGCGTCCAGGCGGCGGAAGGAGTACGGCACCAGCCAGCTCCCGCCGACGGCGCCGTCCGGCGGCGCGGGGATCTCCGGCCACGGCTCGGCCTCCGCCCGCTCCGCGGCGAGGGCGCGCCGCAGGGCGGGGGCGTGGAAGCCCCCGGTCACCACGAGCACGGGCCGCCCCCCTGCCGCGGCGACGGCGGCGCGAACCCACCGCGCCATGTACGCCTCGCGCGCCGTCTCCTCCTCCCCCACCGGCGACTCCCCCCGGACCAGCTCGAAGTAGGCGTCGAGCCGGTGGGAGAGGGGCGGGGTGCCCGGATCGGTTCCTCCGGAGGCCGAGGGGCTCCGCTGGGGGCTCCGCCCCCGGGCCCCCGGGGCGGGAGGGGTCTCCCCCTCGGACCCCGGCTGGGAGCCGGACCCCCGGCCCTCCGGGCCCGAGGAGCCGCCCTCCCGCGGCCCTTCGGGCCGCAGGTCCGGGGAAGTGGGTGGGGAAAGCGGGGATCCTCCGGAGGCCGAGGGGCTCCGCCCCTCGAAACCCCGCCGGGGGCTCCGCCCCCCGGCCCCCGGGGCGCGGGGGGTCTGCTCCTCGGATCCCGGCCGGGAGGCATGTTCGTCGCCCCCCGGCTCTCCGTGGCTCTGTCCCCGGGAGGCCGGAGCGAGAAGAGCCTCCCTCTCAGGCCCCGGCCGAAGGCCTTCCCCTTCCGGCCCCGGCCCCGGCCCCGGCCCCCAAGCCGCCTGCTCCGTCCCCTCCACCTCGAACAGGTGGTCCCACAGGGCGTCAGCGTTGTCGACGGTGAAGGCGGTGCACAGACGGGTGACCACTTCGCTGTAGCGGAGTTCCGCGTCGGCGTAGCGGTTGCCGCGGGCGGTGAAGGCGGGGTGCCAGGCCGGGAGGTCGATGAAGCGGACCTCGGCGCCGCAGGCCCGGCCCGCCGTGACGGCCACCCACTCCGGGGAGTAGGCGCAGAACGGGGTCCACGAGGCGTGGGTGCGCTGCTCGTCGCGGTAGGAGGTGTACACCGCGATCGGCAGCTCGTGGCCGAGCAGCAGTTCGTCCAGCCGGTCGTTGAAGTCGGCGGGCCCCTCCACCAGCACGTACGCCGGGCGCAGCGTCTCGATCGCGGAGGCCACCACGCGGGCGCAGGCGGGGCTGTGGTGGCGGACCCCGACGAAGACGGCCGTCACCGTTCGGGGAGGAGGTGCCGGGCCCGGTGCAGCTCACGCCACTGGGCGCCCTTCTTCCTCGGCACGCGCTGCTCCAGGTAGCGGCGCAGCCGGGCCAGGTCCTCGGGGTTGTCCTTGGCGGCGGTGCCCGCCAGGCACTCCACGATGTCGGCGGCGCCGCCGGGTTCGCCGCGCAGGTACCAGCCGCGCAGCCCGACGGCGTGCGCCACCGACACGGCCTCCGCGGTGCTCATCACCGTGGACAGCTTCTCGCCGCCGCCGGTTCCGGCGCGCAGTTCGCGGAAGGTGGTGACCAGCACCTCCAGCACGTCCCGCCGGGGCGCCACCGCCACGCCGGAGCGTTCCAGCAGGCGCGCGGCCTCGCGTTCCACCAGGTCGAGTTCGGTGGCGAAGTCGGCGATGGGGAAGACGGTCTCGAAGTTGAACCGCCGCTTGAGCGCCGCGCTCATCTCGTTGACGCCCCGGTCGCGGGTGTTGGCGGTGGCGATGACGTTGAAGCCCTCGGCCGCGAACACCATGCCCTCGGGGCCGGTCAGCTCGGGTATCGCCAGGACCCGGTCGGACAGCAGCGACAGCATGCAGTCCTGCACCTCGAGCGGGCAGCGGGTGATCTCCTCGAACCGGACGAGGCGGCCCTCGGCCATGCCGCGCAGCATCGGCGCGGGCACCAGGGCGCGCGGGGTGGGGCCTTCGGAGACCAGCAGGGCGTAGTTCCAGGAGTACTTGATCTGGTCCTCGGTGGTGGCGGCGCCGCCCTGGATGGTGAGGGTGGACCGGCCGCTGACGGCGGCGGCGATCAGCTCCGACAGCAGGGACTTGGCGGTGCCGGGTTCGCCGACGAGCATCAGGCCCCGGCTGGTGGCGAGGGTGACCAGGGAACGGTCCACCAGGGAGGGGTCGCCGACGAACTTGCGGGTGACGCCCAGGCTCTCGTCGCCGACGATGAACTTGCGGGCGGCCTCCAGGCTGAGCGCCCAGCCGGGCGGGCGGGGCGCGGTGTCGGCCTCGCGGAGCCGGGCGAGTTCTTCGGCGTGGCGGACCTCGGCGGGCGGGCGTTGCGTGGCGGCGGTGGGCGGGGGTGCGAGGCGGGGGCTGGTGTCGGTGGTGTGGGACACGGGTGGCGCCTCGTGGTCGGTTCGGTCGGGTGGGTGGGTGGGTGCGGGGTCAGGCGGGCCGCGCGGTGAGGGCGGTCAGCTCGGCGAGTATCTCGCTGGCGGTCACGTCGTCCAGCTCCCCGAAGGGCGCCGGACGGGCCGTGTTGTCGTGCCAGTAGCAGCCGGGACGGGTGTCCAGCCGGGCCGCGCCGAGGGTCTGCTCCGGAGTCTCGTCGATCATGCCGACGGTGATGCCGGGGTCGAGGTCGAGCACCAGCCAGCGCCCTCCGGGCAGGGGGCGGTTGATGACGAACTCGCAGCCGTTGTCCATGGCGTCGGCGCGCTGCCAGCCGTGCTTCTCCAGGCCGAGCACCTTGCCGACGGGCACGGTGACGCCCTTGAAGCGGGCCAGTTCCGGGCTGGCGGCCTCCTCCTCGGTGAGGGTGAACACGGGGCGGCCGAGCTGCGGGAACGGCTGGAGGATCTCGTAGTCGGCGAAGACCTCCGCCCAGGCGTCCACGGTGTCCCGCAGGTGCAGCGGGTGGGCGATGGAGACGTGCGCGTCCTCCGGCAGGGCCAGGGTGTCGTCCTCGACGTCGGCGAGGGTGCGGTCCTCGGCGATGCGGAACGACACGCCCGCGTCGGTGGTCCACACCAGCCGCCCGGCGATGTGCCACAGCAGCGGGTGCTCGGCGATGTACGTCCGGAACTCGGGGAGGGACCACCTGCGCCGGTGGGCCATGGCCTGTTCGAAGCGCCGGATCTGGTCGGCGGCGACGGTCCGCACGTCCTTCTTCAGCGCGGCGAACCGCGCGTGCGCGGCGGGCGCGAGGTCGGGGTCGTCCTTGGCGCCCGGCTTGGGCAGGTTCTTCAGCCGCTTGCCGCCGCCGTCCACCACATACGGTTTGAGCTGCTCGTCGAACCCGGCGGTGAAGGAGCGCGGCCCGTAGTCGAGGACCAGGCTGCCGTCCCGGTCGAGCCCGAAGTCGGGGACGAGGCGGTCGGCGAGCTGGTCGGGGGTCAGGCCGAGGTCGGCGGCGAGGGCGGCGATGCGCTCCTGCGCCCGGGTCCTGACGCCCTTGAACTTCACCTTCTGGGCGATGCCGTTGAGCTGCACCAGCGCCACGTCGCTGCCGATGGCCAGCAGCGTGTCCAGCCCGTCCACGGCCTTGGCGTGCGCGCCCTCACCGGGCCAGGAGCGGATGAGCGGGGTGAGGCGGCGGGCGGTCTCGTCGCCGCCGACGGCGCCCAGCGCCGGGAGGATCCAGTCGACCCTGCCGACCTGCTGGAACAGCGACCACGCGAAGGCGTCCAGGGACGCGGGGTCGCAGTGCTCCTTGACGACCTGCACGCCCGGGTACACCTCGCCCCTCCGGGACATGGCGAGCATGGTGACCAGGTGCCGGACGGCGGTGCCGGGCAGCGCGTGGCGGCGGTCCTTCAGCAGCACCGGGGGCAGCACCAGGCAGTCGACGTCGTCGGCGGCGGTGGGGATCTTCGCCGGGAGCTCGTCCAGCGGGTCCTGGGCCAGCAGTGCCGCGACGGCCCGCGCGGCCTGCTCGCCGTGCGGCTCGGCGGCCTCGGTGACGGCTTCGGCGTGGCCGGTGTGGGCGAGGTGGCGCAGCGCGTTCTCGGCGGCGCGGCGCTCCTTGCCCGCCTTGCCGAGCGCGGCGGGCAGCAGCGCCCGGGCGGCGGGGCCGGGGTGGCGGCGGAACCAGGCGCGCGCCGTCCGCCCGGCGTTCTTGAGCCTGGCCAGCCAGTCGGCCATGGCCGCGGCCACCTCGGCGTCGAAGAACGGCAGCAGCACCCGGCCGTGGGCGGCGGGGTCGGAGGTGGCGAGCCGCAGCGCGAACGGCAGCGCGTCGAGCTCGAAGCGGGCGGCGACGCGCAGCGCCGCGTTGTCGTACCACCAGCCGTCCGCCGTGAGCCGGGACAGCAGCGGGCGCACCAGCTCCTCGGGGGCGCTGCACGCGACCGCGGTGGCCTGGTAGCCCCGCAGCCTGCCGGACTCCAACTGCCCGATCGTCGAGGCCCAGTCGTCGGGCTCGTTCCAGAAGCCGATCCGCGTGGCCAGCCACTCCTCCCGCTCCCCGGCGGCCCACGCCACGTACCGCTCCGCGGGGGCGGTCAGGCCGGGGACGACCACCGGCTTGGGCCTGGCCTTGCGGGCGCGGGTCCACGGCGGCCGCACCAGCAGCGGGGGCAGGGCCTCGGCCGGGGCCTCGGGCACGGCGGCGCCACCGGGCGGGGCGGGCAGGGCGGGGGCGCCGTCGGCGAGTTCGGGGTGGGCGTCCAGGTGTGCGCGCAGCAGTTGGGCGGCGAGCGCGGCGCGGTGCGAGCCCGCGGCGGCGGCCTTGGCCAGCACCCGCAGCCCGCGCCGCGGGAACCGCTCCAGCGCCTCCTGGACCGCGGCGGGGACGTGGGCCCGGTCGAGCCGCGCCGCCAGCGCCTCGAACGCCTCGTCGGTGGGCACCGCGGCGAGCACGGACAGCAGGGGCCGGGTGTCCGTGCCGCCCTCGCGGGGGTACTCCTGGTCGTAGACCTCGATCAGCGCCGGGGCGACCGCCGGGCCGATGGCCTCCGCCACGGTGGGCGCGGCCCGCTTGAGCTGCCGCCAGGCGCCGAGGTGCGCCTCGCTGCCCCGGATCGCGTCGATGTGGTCGAGGGTGCCGAGCGAGGCGGACAGCATGACCGACTCGCGGGCGCGGTCGTCGCTGAGGTAGCCGGACAGCAGCGCGTCCACCCAGTCGTGGCGGGTGGGCACGAGGTAGCAGGCGGCGACCCGCTGGTGGTCGGTGCCGTGCCGGTGCAGCCGCTCCAGGGCCGCCTCGGCCTGCCGGTACCGCTCCTCGTCGGCGGCGGCGAGCAGGGCGCGGGTGCGGCGGGCGACCTGCTCGGCCTGGCGGCGGTACGCCAGGGCGGGCTCCCACCACCGCAGTTCGAGCACCCGGCGCTGCTCGGCGTGCTTGACGCCGTCCCGTCCGGTGACGTGCAGGCCGAACAGCTCGGCGGTGGCCTCGGCGGCGAACGGCAGGCCGTGCTCCACCGCCCAGGCGTCGGCGACCAGCGGCAGCACCTCCCGGTCGGCGCTCATCGCGACCGCGGCGACGACGGCGGCGCCGAGCGGGTGGGGTGTGCCCTCCCGGTGGGTGCGCGCCGCGTTGGCGAACTTCATGACGCTGCTGGAGTGGCCGAGCGCCCGCCGCACCTGCTCCCCCATGGCCGCCTCGCGCTCCCGCAGCGCCGCCGCGGCCGCCGGGTCCGGCTCGGGGACCGGGCCGCGCAGGGCGCCGCGCCGCGGGTGCAGGTGCGGGTGCCACGCCTCGGGGACGGTGAACGCGTCCTCGTCGGGGAGGGAGCCGGGCGCGGGCGGGAGGCCGGGGAGGGAGTCGGTGGTCATGGGTCGTGCTCCAGGTCTCGGTGGTGTCGGCCACCCTAGGCGAGGGGTCCGACAGCGCAGCGTGATGGGTCGTGCGGGGCTCAACCGGCTCGCGCGGCGAGGCCGTTGAGGTCGGCGAGGAGTTCGCTGGCGGCCACCCGGTCCAGCTCGCCGAAGCGCGGGGAGCCGCCCGGGTGCCGGTCGCCGCCGGGGTGGTCGTGGATCCGCACCTGCTCGACGGTCTGCTCGGGCGTGTACTCGGGGGCGCCGACGGCTATGCCGGGGTTGAGTTCGAGCACCGCCCAGCGGCCGGGCGCGACCGCCTTGCTGAGCCAGCCCTGGATGCCGCCGTCCAGGGCGGGCCCGCGCTCCCAGCCGCGCTGCTCCAGGCCGAGCACCCTGCCGACGGGCACGGTCAGGCCGTGGAAGCGGGCCAGTTCCGGGCCGGAGCGCTCCTCCTCGGTGAGCGTGTGCACGGGGCGGCCGAGCTGCGGGAACGGCTGGAGGATCTCGTAGTCGGCGAACAGCTCCGCCCAGGTCTCCAGGGAGCCGTCCAGGTGGACGGGGTGGGCGACGCGGATGTGCGCGTCCTCGGGCAGGGTGAGGGTCTCGTCGTCGGCGTCGGCGAGGGTGCGGTCCTCGGCGACGCGGAAGGCCGGGCCCGCCGCCGCCCCGGCGTCCTCGCCCGCCGCCACGCCCCGCGGCCCGGCGAGCCACACCACGCGGCGGGCGATGTGCCACAGCAGCGGGTGCTCGGCGATGTGCGTCCGGAACTCGGCGAGGGGCCAGTGGCGCCCGCGCACCATCGCCTGCTCCAGCCGCCGGATCTGGTCGGCGGCGACGGTCCGCACGTCCTTCTTCAGCGCCGCGAACCGCGCGTACGCGGCGGGCGCGAGCTCCGGGTCGTCCTTCGCCCCGGGCCTGGGCAGGTTCTTCAGCCGCTTGCCGCCGCCGTCCGTCACATACGGCTTGAGCTGCTCGTCGAACCCGGCGGTGAACGACCGCGGCCCGTAGTCGAGGACCAGGCTGCCGTCCCGGTCGAGCCCGAAGTCGGGGACGAGGCGGTCGGCGAGCTGGTCGGGGGTCAGCCCGAGGTCGGCGGCCAGCGCCTCGATGCGCTCCTGGGCGCGCGCCTTGACGCCCTTGTACCGCACCTTCTGGGCGATGCCGTTGAGCTGCACCAGCGCCACGTCGCTGCCGATGGCCAGAAGCGTGTCCAGCCCGGCGACGGCCTTGGCGTGGGCGCCCTCACCGGGCCAGGAGCGGATCAGCGGGGTGAGGCGGCGGGCGGTCTCGTCGCCGCCGACGGCGCCCAGCGCCGGGAGGATCCAGGCCGCGCCCTTGCCGACCTGCTCGAACAGCGCCCAGGCGAACGCGTCCAGGGACGCGGGATCGCACAGCTCCTTGACCACCCGCACACCCGGGTACACCTCGTCCGGCCGGGACATGGCGAGCATGGTGACCAGGTGCCGCAGGGCCGTCTCCGGCAGGGCGGCGCGGCGGTCCCGCAGCAGCACCTGCGGCAGCACGCCGTAGTCGACGCCGCCTGCGGCGGTGGGGATCCTCTCCGGGAGCCGGTCGAGCGGGTCCCCGCCGAGCAGCGCCTCGACGCCCGCCTCGGCCCGCTCGCCGTGGAACCGGGCGGCCGCGCGGACCTCGGCGGCGTGGCCGCGCTCGGCGAGCAGCCGCAGCGCGGCCTCGGCGGCGCGCCGCTGCCTGGCCGCGCTGCCCAGCGCGGCGGGCACCAGGGCGCGGGCGGCGGGCGCGGGGTGGCGCAGCAGCCAGGCGACGGCGGTCTCGCGGGCCCGCTTGAGCCGCTCCAGCCAGTCGGCCATCAGCGCGGCCGTCTCGGCGTCGAAGAACGGCAGCAGCAGGCCGCCGTGGTTGACCGGGTCGAGCCTGGCGAGCTTCCGGAACATCGGCAGCGCGTCCAGCTCGAAGCGGGCGGCGACCCGCAGCGGCGCCCCGGCGTACCACCAGCCGCCGGTGCCCAGGGCGGGCAGCAGCGGGCGCACCAGCTCCTCCGGGCCCTCGCAGACCAGCTTGGTGGCCAGGTACGGCGAGAGGCCGCCGGACTCCTGGAGGCGGGCCATCCTCGGCCAGTCCTCGTCGTCGTCGTACCAGCGGGGCGGCAGCGCGGACAGCCACTGCTCGCGCTCGCCCGGCGCCCACACCACGGCGCGCTCCTGAGGCGCGGCCAGGCCGGGGACGACCACCGGCTCCTCCTCCTTGCGCTCCCGCGTCCACGGCGGCTCCACCAGCAGCCGGGGCAGGGCGTCGGCGGGGGCGTCCGGCGCCCAGGTGGTGTCGTTGGCGGCGGCCTCGACGCACTTGCGGGCCCGGGGGGTGAGGTCGGCGGCGTCGGCGAGCCCTGGGTGGGCGGCCGTGTGCTCGCTCAGCAGCCGGGCGGCGAGCCTGGCCCGGTGGGTGGTGCCGGAGGCGGCGTCGGCGAGCAGCCGCAGGGCGCGCACCGGGTAGCGGCGCATGGCCTCGGCCACGGCGGGGTGGACGTGCGGCTGGTCGAGCCGGTCGAGCAGCAGCCGGAACGCCTCGTCGGTGGGCAGGGCGGCGAGGACGGTCAGCGGGGCGGTGCCGGTGCGGGTGCCCCTGCGGTGCGCGGGCAGGTCGTCGAAGAGGGCGGCCATGACGGGGGCGATCGCGGGGCCGACGCCCTCGGCGACGGTGAACGCGTGGTGCCTGATGTCCCGCCAGGCGTCGGTGTCCAGTTCGCGGAGCCGCGCCGCCTGCCGGGCCGAGCCGAGCGCGCACACCAGCAGCCCGGTGTCCCAGCCGTGCCGGTAGTCCGGCTCCTCGGCGAGGACGGCGTCCATCCAGTCCTGCCGCTCGGGCACCAGGTAGGCGGCGGCGATCCGCTGCGCCAGGGAGCCCCTGGCGGCGACGGCGCGCAGGGCGTCGGCGGCCTCCTCGTGCTCCCGCTCCCCGGCCGCGGCGAGCAGGGCGCGGACGCGGCGGGCGATCTCCCCGGCGGAGCGCCGCAGCACCGGCACCTGGTCCCACTGGCGCAGGACCCGCACATGGCAACGCTCGTGGCCGTTGCCCCACTCCTCGCCGGAGACCCAGACGCGGTACAGGGCGACGGCGGCCCGCGCGGCAAACGGCAGGCCGTGCTCCACGGCCCAGGCGTCGGCGAACGACGGGACGGCGCGCCGCTCGACCCGGGCGGCGAACGCGGCGACCACGGCGGCTCCCGTCGGCGACGGCTCGCCGGCGAGGTGGGCGCGGGCGGGCCCGGCCAGCTTCGGGGCGGTGGAGGGGTGTGCGAGCGCCTGCTCCAGTTGCTCCCGGAGCTGCTCCTGCCGCTCCCGGGCGGCGGTCACGGCGGCGGGCCTGGGCCGGAGGGAACGCCCGGGGGCGCCGCCGCGCCGGGGGTGGAGGTGAGGGCGCCACTCCTCCGGGACCGCGAAGATGTCCTCGTCGGGCAGGGGGCCGGGCAGGTGGTTCGCCATGGTCGTCGTTCCAGTTCTGGTCGGCGGGGGTGGTGGCGGACGGCGGGGCGCTCAGGCGGGCTGGGCCGTGAGGTCGGTGAGGTCGGCGACGAGTTCGCTCGCGGCCACCGGGTCGAGTTCGGCGAAGCGCAGCGCGCCGCGCGGGGTCCAGTGGCCGTCGGGCCGGTCGTCGATCCACACGTGCCGGAGGGTCTGCTCCGGCCAGAGGTCGAGCGTGCCGATGGCTATGCCCGGGTCGAGGCCCAGCACCACCCAGCGGTCCGGGGCGACCGCCTTGGTGAGCCAGCCCTGGATGCCGTTGTCCAGGGCGGGGCCGTCCTGCCAGCCCCGGCGCTCCAGGCCGCGCAGCTTGACGGTGGGGACGGTGGCGCCCTGGAAGCGGGTGAGCCCGGTGCTGCTCCGCTCGTCGTCGGTGAGGGTGTGCACGGGGCGGCCGAGCTGCGGGAACGGCTGGAGGAGTTCGTAGTCGGCGAAGACCTCGGCCCACCCCTCCAGGGTGCCGTCCAGGTGCAGCGGGTGGGCGACGCGGACCACGGCCGTCTCCGGAAGGGTGAGGGTGCCGTCGTCGGCGTCGGCGAGGGTGCGGTCCTCGGCGATGCGGAAGGACACCCCCTCGTCGGTGAGCCAGACCAGGCGGCGGGCGATGTGCCACAGCAGCGGGTGGTCGGCGAGGTGGGTGCGGAACTCGGCGAGGGACCACCGGCGCTGCCGCAGCATGGCCTGCTCCAGCCGCCGGATCTGGTCGGCGGCGGTGGTGCGCACGTCCTTCTTCAGCGCGGCGAACCGCGCATACGCGGCCGGCGCCAGCTCGCCGTCGTCCTTCACACCCGGCTTGGGCAGGTTCTTCAGCCGCTTGCCGGTCCCGTCCACCACGTACGGTTTGAGCTGCTCGTCGAACCCGGCGGTGAACGAGCGCGGGCCGTAGTCGAGGGTGAGGCTCCCGTCCCGGTCCAGGCCGAAGTCCGGCACGAGCCGGTCGGCGAGCTGGTCCGCGGTCAGGCCGAGGTCGGCGGCCAGCGCCTCGATGCGCTCCTGCGCCCGCGCCTTGATCGCCTTGAACTTCACCCGCTGCGCGATCCCGTTGAGCAGCACCAGCGCCTGATCCGTGCCGATCGCCACCAGCGCGTCCAGCCCGGCGACGGCCTTGGCGTGGGCGTTCTCCCCCGGCCAGGCGCGGATCAGCGGGGCCAGGCCCCGGGCGGTGGTGTCGCCGCCGATCCGGCCGAGCGCGGGCAGGATCCAGCCCGCCTCCTTCCCCACCTGCTGGAACAGGGCCCAGCCGAAGGCGTCCAGGGACGCGGGGTCGCACAGCTCCTCGACCACCGCCACACCGGGGTACGCCTGGTCCGCCGTGCACATGGCCAGCATGGTGACGACGTGCCGGACGGCCGTCTCCGGCAGGGCGGCGCGGCGGTCCCGCAGCAGCACCTGCGGCAGCAGCCGGAAGTCGAGCTCCACCACCGGGATCTTCGCCGGGAGCCGGTCCAGCGGGTCCTCCGAGAGCAGCGCCTCGATGCCCGCCTCGGCCCGCTCGCCGTGGAACCGGGCGGCGTCCCGGACTTCGTCGGCGCGGCCGTGCTCGGCGAGCAGCCGCAGCGCCGCCTCGGCGGCGGCGCGCTTGCGGCCCGCCTTGCCGAGCGCGGCGGGCACCAGGGCGCGGGCGGCGGGCGCGGGGTGGCGCAGCAGCCAGGCGGCGGCGGTGTCGCGGGCCCGCTTGAGCCGCACCAGCCAGTCGGCCATCAGGGCGGCCGTCTCGGGGGCGAAGAACGGCAGCAGCGCCTCGCCGTGCTCGGCGGGATCTTCCCTCGCGACCTCCATCAGCTTCGGCAGCGCGTCCGCCCCGAACCGGGCGGCGACCCGCCGCGGCAGTCCGTCGTACCACCTGCCTCCCACGGGCATGCCGGGGAGCAGGGGCCGCACCAGCTCTTCCGGGCCCTCGCACAGCAGCCTGGCCTGCTGGGTCATGACCAGCTCCCCGGCCAGGTGGCGCTCGACCGTCCGGGCCCAGTCCCAGTCGGCCTTGTCCCACCACTCGACCGGCGCGGCACTCCACTCCTCCCGCTCCCCCGGCGCCCACACCACGGCCCGCTCCTCCGGAGCGGTCAGGCCGGGGACGACCACCGGCTCCTCCCCCTTGCGCTCCCGCGTCCACGGCGGCTCCACCAGCAGCCGGGGCAGGGCCTCCGCCGGGGCGTCCGGCACCCGGGCGGCCTCGTGCCGCCCGGCCACCTCGGCGGGCACGGCGGCGCCGTGGGCGCGGGCGTGGTCGCGCAGCAGGCGGTAGGCGAGGGCGGCCTCGCGGGACGACGGGCCGGGGGCGGCGGCCGAGCCGAGCACCCGCAGTGCCCGCCGCGGGTAGCGCCGCATCGCCTCGGCGAGGTACGCGGAGGCGCCCGGCCGCTCGGCCCGCTCCAGCAGCAGCCGGAACGCCTCGTCGGTGGGCAGCGCGGCGAGGACGGACAGTATCTCGGCGCCGTCCCTCGGGTCCTCGTCGTACAGGTCGGCGAGCACGGGGGCGAGGGCCGGGCCGACGGCCTCGGTCAGGGCGTGGACGGCCCTTCTGATGGCGACCATGGGGTACCGCCGGTGCTTGCGGAACTGCGCCACCTGCCGGGCGTCGGTGAGCGACCACAGCAGCATCGAGGAGTAGTGGTCCGAGTCGCCCGGAAGGGGGGCGGAGACGATCTCGTCCACCCACTCCGTGCGGGTCGGCGCCAGGTAGGCGGTGACGAGGCGCAGCGGCTCCGGTCCCCCGGCCCGCGCCTCCTCCAGGGCCTCGACCGCCTCCCGGTACTCGCGCTCCCCGGCGGCGGCGAGCAGGGCGCGGGTGCGGTGCGGGATCTGCTTCGCGCAGTTCGCCACCCCCCAGGCGCCGGGCGGGTGCAGGAACCGGACCCTGTGGGACGCCCACACCCGCTCCAGCTCGGCGGTGGCCCGCGCGGCGAACGCCAGGCCGTGCTCGGCCGCCCACGCGTCGGTGATCAGCGCCACGTCCCGCGGTGTGCGGCTGTCCGACCAGCGGATGCCGGTGACCGCGCCGATCACGGCGGCGCCCAGCGGGTCCGCCGTCCCGGCCTGGTGGGCCCACACGGCTCGGGCCAGTTCGGGGGCGGCGGAGCCGTCCTCGTCCAGCAGCCGCTTCAGCGTCTTCTTCGCTTTCGCCTCCTGCTCACGCACGGTGGCGGGCGCGGTGGGGTCCGGCTCGGCCGCGAGGCCGAGGACGCCGCCGCGCCGAGGGTGCAGCCGGCGGTGCCAGTCCTCCGGGACCACGAAGGTGTCCTCGTCGGACCGGGGGTCGGGCAGGGTGTCGGGCAGGGAGTGGGCATGGTTGTGGGTCATGGCTCCGCCGTTCCTGGTCGATCGGTGCGGGCAACACTAGACGGGGGGTCTGACAACGCAGCGTCACCGCCCGTGCCCGCCGGACGCACCGGCGGGCACGGGCGTGACTCGATGTCAGGCGCTCTGCTCCGTCAGCCCGGTGAGGTCCGCGAGCACCTCGCTGACGCTCACCGGGTCCAGGCCGCCGAAGCGCAGGGAGCCGTGCGGGTGCCGGTCGCCGTCCCGGTCGGTGATCCACACGTGCTCGATCGTCTGGTCCGGGAGCGCGGTGGGCAGGCCGATCGCGATGCCCGGCGACAGGGACAGCACCACGGCCCGCCCGCCCGGCACGGACCGGGTGATCCAGTCCTGGCAGCCCGCGTCCTGGGGCGCGCCCCGCTCCCAGCCGTGCTTCTCCAGGCCGAGCAGCTTGCCGACGTGCACGGTGACGCCGTGGAAGCGGACCAGCTCCGTGGCGTCGCGCTCGTCGTCGGCGAGGCGGAGCACGGGGCGGCCGAGCTGCGGGAACGGCTGGAGGATCTCGTAGTCGGCGAACACCTCCGTCCAGGTCTCCACGGCGTCGCCGAGCAGGACGGGGTGGGCGACGGAGACGTGGGTGCCCTCCGGCAGGACGAGGGTGCCGTCGTCGGCGTCGGCGAGGGTGCGGTCCTCGGCGATGCGGAAGCCCACGCCGTCGCCGGTGCTCCACACCAGCCGCCGGGCGACGTGCCACAGCAGCGGGTGCTCGACGATGAACGTCCGGAACTCCTCCGGGCTCCACCGGCGCTGCCACACCATCGCCTGCTCGAACCTCCGGATCTGGTCGGCGGCGACGGTCCGCACGTCCTTCTTCAGCGCCGCGAACCGCGCGTGCGCGGCGGGCGCCAGCTCCGGGTCGTCCTTGGCGCCGGGCTTGGGCAGGTTCTTCAGCCGCTTGCCGCCGCCGTCCGTCACATACGGCTTGAGCTGCTCGTCGAACCCGGCGGTGAACGACCGCGGCCCGTAGTCGAGCACCAGCCTCCCGTCCCGGTCCAGCCCGAAGTCCGGGACCAGGCGGTCCGCGAGCTGCTCGGTGGTCAGCCCCATGCGGTCGGCCAGGTCGGCGATGCGGGTCTGCGCGGCGGACTTGATCCCCTTGAACTTCACCTTCTGCGCGATGCCGTTGAGCTGCACCAGCGCCGCGTCGGTGCCGATGGCGACGAGCGTGTCCAGCCCGAGCACGGCCCTGGGGTGCGCGTTCTCGCCCGGCCAGGCCCGGATCAGCGGGGCGAGGCCGCGCGCGGTCTCGTCGCCGCCGACGCTCCCCATCGCGGCGAAGACCCAGTCGGCGTCCTTCCCGATCTGCTGGAACAGCGCCCACACGAACGCGTCCAGCGACGCCGGGTCGCACGCCTCCTTCACCACGTCCACGCCCTCGTAGCCGCCCTCGGGCTTGCACATGGCCAGGACGGTGACGACGTGCCGCACGGCGGACTCCGGCAGCGCCAGCCGCCGCTCCCGCAGCAGGATCTGCGGCAGCAGGTGGGAATCGACCAGGTCGAGCATGTTCGTGGGGACCTTCTTCGGCAGCCGCTCCAGCGGATCCGCGTTCAGGACCTCCTCCAGGCCCGCGACCGCCGCCTCCCCGTGGAAGCGGGCCGCCGCCGCGACCTCCTCGACGTGCCCGGCCAGCACCAGCATCCGCAGCGCCGCGTCCGCCGCGTTCCGCTGCCTGCCCGCCTTGCCGAGCGCGGCCGGGACCAGCGCGCGGGCGGCGTGCGCCGGGTGGCGCAGGAACCACTCCCGCGCGACCTCCTTCGCCTTCTTCAGCCGCGAGAACCAGTCCGCCATCATCGTGGCGATCTCGGGGGTGAAGAACGGCAGGACCACCCGGCCGCCGTCGCCCGCCGGGTTGGCCTTGGCGAGCGGCAGCAGCGCGGGCACGGCGTCGAGTTCGAACCGGGCGGCCACCCGCTCCGGCACCCCCGTCCACCAGCCCTCGATGGTCATCAGGGGCAGCAGCGGACGCACCAGCTCCTCGGGGCCGTCACAGGCCAGTTCCTCGTCGCCGTGGTGCGGCAGGGAGCCTTCGCGCTTCAGCCGCTCGGCCATCTCCCGCCAGTCGCGCCGCCCGTCGTTCCAGCGCGCGCCCCGCTTGTCGAGCCACTTCTCGCGCTCCCCCGGCAGCCACACCACCGCCCGCTCCTCCGGAGCGGTCAGCCCCTTGACGACGACCGGCTTCGCCGCCTGCCGCCGCCGCGTCCACGGCGGCTCCACCAGCAGCCCGGGCAGGGCGTCCGCCGGGGCCACCGGCGCCCAGGTGGTGTCCTCCGGGGCGGCCTCCACCCGCCTGCGCGCCTCGCCGGGCAGCCCGGGCGCCAGCTCCCCGGCCAGCTCCGGGCGGGCCAGGACGTGGTCGCGCAGCAGGCGGCGGGCGAACCCCGCCCGCCGCGAGGTGCCCGTGGCGGCCTGCGCCAGCAGCCGCAGCGCCCGCGCCGGGAACCGCCCCATCGCCGTGATCGCCCCGGTGTGGAAGCCGCGCTGGTCCAGCCGGGCCAGCAGCAGCCCGAGCGCCTCGTCGGTGGGGAAGGCGGCGAGGGCGTCGATGATCTGGTGGTACTCCGCGCCGCCCCGGATGATGCCCTGGTCGATCAGGTCGGCCAGCACCGGGGCCAGCGCCGGGCCGACGGCCTCCGCCACCGTGTACGCGTCGTCCCGGATGCCCCACCAGGCGCGCTCCTGGTGCTCGCGCAGCAGCGCGACGTGCTGGACACCGCTCAGCACGCACGGCAGCAGGTCGGAGTACCGCGCCCGCTCCTCGCTCATCGGAGTGGCGAGGATCTCGTCCACCCAGTCGGTGCGCGTGGGCACCAGGTAGGAGACGATCACCCGCGCCAGCTCGGTGCGGCGCAGCCGGGCCAGCGCCTCGACCGCCGCCTCGTACTCGGCGTCGCCCGCGGCGGCCAGCATCGAGCGGACCCGCCGGGCGACCGCCTCGCCCCCCTGCGTGATGCCCGAGTTGTAGTCCCGCTCCCGCCACGGCCGCAGTCGGCGCGGGTCCTTCTCCTCCCCGTAGTAGTACCCGTGGACGTAGATCCCGCCCATCGCGACGGCCGCCTCGGCGGCGAACACCAGGCCGTGCTCCACCGCCCACAGGTCCGCGAACCCCCGCGACACCATCGAGCCCCGCCACCACTCCTCCTTGGCGCTGGAGAGGGTCGCGGCCACGGCCGCGCCCAGCGGGTCCGGCTTGCCGTCCAGGTGGGCGCGGGCCGCCTCGGCCATCTCCCGGTCGCTGTCCGGGTTCCCGACCGCTTCCTCGAGCTCCTCGCGTATCTCCGCCAACCGCTGCCGCGCCGCCTCCACCAGGGCGGGCACGGGCTCCGGTTCAAGGCCCGGAGCCCCGCCCCGCCGGGGATGGAGGTGCTCACGCCAGTGCTCGGGGACGACGAAGACGCTCTCGTCGGGCAGGGCGGAACCGCTGTCGTTTCGCATGGTGCTGGCCTTTCGGTCGTTCGGTGCACGGCACCATACGAGGCCGCTCCGACAGCGGTTGACGCGACGTCAGCCTACCGACGGCTGCACGCGCATCCGGAACCACACCACCTTCCCGCCGCCCTCGGCGGGCTCCGCGCCCCACTCGTGCGCCAGCAGGTCCACCGTCGCGATGCCGCGCCCCGACTCCTCCAGCAGCTCCGCCCGGCGCAGCGTCGGCAGCACCGGCGAGGAGTCGCGCACCTCCACCAGCACGCCCCCGTCCTCGCGGAACACCCGCACCGTGCACCTGCGGTCCGGCACATGCCGCATCACGTTGGTGACCAGCTCGGTGACGCACAGCTCCGCGTCGCCGGACAGCCCGCTCATGCACCACAGGTTCAGACAGGCCCGGACGAGTCTGCGCATGTGCCGGACGAAGTGCGGAGCGACGGTGAAGGACGCCCGGCAGGAGTGTCCGGGATATCCGTGGGGGGCGTGGATGAGGGCCTTGCGGGGGCCGGATGTCGGATTCACGCCACAAGAGTGCATCTGGCCAACTACCCTGTGCCATCAGGCGTGATCAACCCGTCATCACGTGAGAATGGAGGGGGCAGGCATGGGAAAGACACGCGAACTCGACCCGGGCTCCTCGGCGCTGGCGTTCTTCGGCGCGGAGCTGAGGCGGCTGCGCGAGGCGCAGGGGCTCGACCAGAAGCAGTTGGGCGAGATCATCTACTGCACGGGCTCGCTGATCTGCCAGATCGAGCGGGCCCAGAAGGCACCCACCCTGGACTTCACGCAGCGCGCGGACACGGCACTGAACGCGCAGGGGGCACTGCTGCGGCTGTGGGAGCTGGTGAGCCGGAGTGCGCTGCCGCCGTGGTTCCGCGCGTACGCGGAGCTGGAGGCGCAGGCGGTGTCGATCGCGACCTACCAGGCGCAGTTGGTGCATGGGCTGCTACAGACGGAGCAGTACGCACGCGCCGTGTTCAACGCCGTCCACACACAGGACTTGGAGGACCAAGTCGCCGCTCGCCTGGAGCGCCAGCGCATCCTTGCGCGCGAAGATCCCCCGGTGATGTGGCTCATCTTGGATGAGGCCATCCTGCACCGCCCGATCGGGGGCTGGGAAATCATGCGCGAGCAACTGGCCCGCCTGTTGTCGTTCCGCCACAACAGGCGAGTGCACATCCAAATCCTCCCGTTCGCAGCCGGAGGCCACGCCGGTATGCCCGGCTCTTTCACCGTCCTGCGATTCGACGACCACCCCGATCTGGCCTACACCGAGAGCTACACGCACCCGCACATGACCATCAATCCGAAGGAGGTGAGAGAGCGCACGCTTCGTTACGATCTCCTCCAAGCCGCCGCCCTCTCCATCGAGGACTCGGCGGACCTGATCGCCAGGGTGATGGAGGAACGCTATGGGGAAGAGCACCCCTAACCTGTTGGGCGCCCAGTGGCGCAAGTCCTCCTACAGCAGCGACACCGGTGGCGAGTGCGTCGAGGTTGCCGCCCTCAATGGCGCCACCTGGACCAAGTCCTCCCACAGCGGCTCCACCGGCGGCGACTGCCTCGAAGTCGCCGCCGCTCAAGGCGTCGTCGCCGTTCGGGACTCCAAGGACCCCGACGGCCCGGCGCTCACCTTCACCCCCGAGGCGTTCGCCGCCTTCGTGCGGGCCGCCGCCGACGGCGACTTCCGCTGACCGGACGGCCGCGCCCCGGCCGGGGCGGGGCCGTCAGGGGCTCGCGTGCCCCCCGTGCCCGCCGTGGCCTGCCATGTGGTGCCCGGCCGAGGCGGACGGGGAGGCGGAGGCCGAGGGGGAGGCCGACGCCGAAGGAGAGGCCGAGGCCGACGGGGAAGCCGACGAGGAGGGGGACGCCGACGCCTTCGGGGAGGCCGACGGGGTCGCCGACGGCGGGGCGGGGTCCGGTGCCGCCGGGGCGGCGTCGTGGGCCGCCGGGGAGTCGGCGGTCGCGTGCGACATCAGGTGGTGGGGGTCGTGTCCCGGCACGGTGCCGTTCTCGTCGGCGACCAGGAACAGCCCGGCCATGCCCATGTCCGAGTGGCTCTGCACATGGCAGTGGTACATCCAGGCGCCCGCGCCGACCCGCTCCCCGGCGATGACCTGGAAGCCGAAGGAGTGGCCGGGTCCGGTGACCTTGGTGTCGATCACGGGGCTGACGTCGTCGGGTCCGGAGAGCAGGCCGGTGCGGTTGTCGGCCCAGCGGTGCCCGTGCACATGGAAGGTGTGGAACATCTCGCCGTGGGTGATCACGACGAACTCCACCCGCTCCCCGATCGTCGCCTCGAACTGGGGCGCGGTGGCGCCGCGCAGGTTGTTGACCGACAGGTCGTTGAACACCACCGTGAACGTGCGGTCGGGCAGCGGGTCCCCCGCGCGCCGCACCACCAGGCCCCCGTACAGGCCCTTTTTGAGGCCCTCGGTGCCGTGGGCGGTGCCCACGGCGTGGTCGTGGTAGTGCCAGTAGCCCGCGCTGCCCGGCTCCCAGGTGCCGTCGGGGCGCCGTCCGGGCTTGTGGGTGCGCCAGGTGTAGGTGCGGCTGTCCCCGGCGGGGACGATGCTGCGGGCGAGGGCGGTGCCGTCGTTGTCGATGTCGTAGTCCACGCCGTGGACGTGGAGGCTGGCGGCCACGTCGAGGTTGTTGACCATCTCGATGTGGAGGGTGTCGCCCTCGTTCATCTCGATCAGCGGGCCGGGGACGGTGGCCGCGCCGGGCTCCAGGCCGTAGCCGAACTGCCCGTTCGCCAGTTGCTCCGCGTACAGCGTCAGATGGCGGATCTCCCCGCCCCCTGTGGCCGCCGACTTACTTGACTTGTCCTTGTCATCCTCGGGAGTGGTCCCCGCGGCCCGGGCCTCGACGGCGCCGGGGGCGGCGGAATCAGCCAGCAGCGCGGCGGTGGCGGCCGCCGCCCCCGCGAACGCCCGGCGGCTCAGGAATCTTCGAGGGGTACTGGGGGCTGGCTCGGTCATCGCTCTCCAATCAACGCCGGAACCGCCGCCTCGAGTGGGGCCGCACAGGGTTCACGGATGCTGCATCAGGCCGAAGATTGCCTCACCATAACCGCGCTGCCTGCCTTAATCCAGGAACGGGACAAAGCTTGTCGTGTCGAGGTCATAGCCATTGGCGGAACGGCGAAAGCGGTCTAGCGTCAATGGGCGTTGCCGCAACCGACAGGGAGTGAGTGGACGATGCGGATGACTCCGCGAGCACCATCCGCCAGACGGAGCGCCAGGATGTCCACCGGAAGAGGGACCCGCGCGCGGCGCGGGGCGTGGCTCACCGGACTGATTGGCATGGCCATGACTATCGCTGCGCTCGGTGCCGTGCCCGCCGCCTCTGCGGGTCCCGGCGGCGCGTCGCCCGGTGGCTCGTTACGCGTCCTGGACGACCCGCCGGGCGGCGCGGACGTGAAGGTGCTCGTGTTCCACGGCCGCGGCGCGGACGGCGCCCCGCCGCCGCTCGCGCGGGCCGCCGTGGACGCCGTCCGCGAGATCGGGCTCACCGCTCCGCTCAGCAGCAGGTTCACCACCGAGGCCACCGGCGACCCGAAGGTCTTCACCAGCCGGAAGCTGTACGACTACAACGCGGTGGTGTTCGCCGGGACCGGCGGCGACGTGCTCGACGACCGGCAGGAGCGCGCCTTCCGCGGGTACGTCGAGTCCGGCGGCGGCTTCCTCGGCCTGCACGACGCGGCCCGCACCGAACCCGGCTCGGCGTGGTTCACCGGCCTGCTCGGCACCCGGCCCGCCGCCTCGCCGCAGGCGCCGCAGGAGGCCGTGGTCGAGGTGGGCGACCGGGTGCACCCCGCCACCAGGGGGCTGCCGCTGGAGTGGAAGCGCTCCGACGTCTGGCTGAACTGGTCGCCGAACCCGTCCGGGGACGTGCACACCGTGGCACGTGTCAGGGAGGGCACCTACGCGCCGGGCGAGACCTCGAACGGCTGGGATCACCCGATCGCGTGGTGCAGGGACTACGAGGGCGGCCGGTCGTTCTACACCGGCATGGGCGGCACTGTGGCGAGCTACGCGGAGAAGGAGTTCCGGGCGCACCTGCTCGGCGCGCTCCAGTGGACCACCCGCATCGCCCGCGCCGACTGCCAGGCCACCATCACCGCCAACTACGAGGCGGCCCGGCTGACCGTCCCCAACCAGCCGGGCGAGGCCGACCAGATCGGCGAGCCGCACGGCCTGGCCACCGCGGCCGACGGCCGGGTGTACTACATCGGCCGGGGCGGCGGCTCCGGCGCCGACCCGGTGGTCACCGACTGGAACGACCCGGACGTGGGGCTCGGCCAGGGCACGGTGCACGTGTGGAACCCGGCGACCGGCGCGGCGAAGCTCGTCGGGTCGCTGGACGTGTTCGGCAACAAGGGCGGCGGCGGCGAGCTGGTCAAGAACGAGGAAGGGCTGCTCGGCATCGCGCTCGACCCGGACTTCCTGGAGAACGGCTGGATGTACCTGCACTACACCCCGCACTCCCGCGTCGACCGCGAGCGGCACCTCGGGGAGCGGCGGGTGTCCCGGTTCACCGTGGACCCGGCCACCGACCGGCTCGACCTGGACTCGGAGAAGGTCCTGCTGAAGTGGCCGGTGCAGATCCACAGTTGCTGCCACGCCGGAGGCGGCATGGCCTGGGACGCGGACGGCAACCTGTACATCGCCACCGGCGACACCAACTCCTCCGGCTTCTCCGGCGGCTACTCCGGCAACAACCCCGAGCCCGCCCACCAGGGCGTCTCCTTCGCCGACGCCCGCCGCACCGCCGGGAACACCAACAACCTCAACGGGAAGATCCTGCGCATCCACCCCGAGGACGACGGCACCTACACCGTCCCGGAGGGCAACCTGTTCACCGGTCAGGAGGGCGGCGGCGGCAAGGCCAGGCCCGAGATCTACGTCATGGGCGTGCGCAACCCGGCGCGCATCTGGGTGGACCGGCGCACCGGCAACCTGTACGCCGGATGGGTCGGCCCGGACGCGAGCGGGCCCAGCACCACCTGGGGCCCCGCCAAGTACGACACGTTCGCCGTCATCACCCACGCGAGCAACCGAGGCTGGCCGTACTGCGTGGGCAACAAGCAGCCCTACCGCGACCGCAACCTGCCCGACCCGGGCCAGCCGCTCGGCTGGTACGACTGCGACAACCTCAAGAACGAGTCCCCGCACAACGACGGCCTGGTGGACCTGCCCCCCGCCGAGCCCAACAACATCTGGTACTCGCCGCAGGGCGGCGCGCCGGACTACCCCAGGAACGCCGACGGTGTGCCGTCCTACGTCGCGGGCGAGACCCGGCTGCTGCTGCCGTGGCTGAAGGGCGGCGGGCAGGCGGCGATGAGCGGGCCGGTGTACCGGTACGACCAGCGGGTCTCGGCGCCCGGGCAGTGGCCGCGCTACTGGGACGGCAAGTGGTTCGTCGGCGACTTCTACGACGGTGAGCAGCCCCGGCACGCCGTCCTGATGGACCCGGCCACCGAGGGGAAGGGCGGGCTGCCGGTGCACGCCGAGAACCTGGACCGGATCATGCCCGGCGGGCAGGGCGGCATCCGCAACCTGATGGACTGGAAGTTCGGCCCGGACGGCGCCCTGTACGTCCTGGACTACGGGCGGGGCTTCTTCACCCTGGACGACAGCTCCGCGCTGTGGCGGGTGGTCTACACGGGCGGGCCGCCGACGCCGCTGCCGGAGAACCGGGTGACGGTGCGGACCGCGGACCGCGCCGGTGACGACGGGAGCCCGAAGCGGAAGAGGGAGGCGAAGCGGTGACGAAGCGACACGCGCCATCGGCGCTGGTTCCGGTGCTGGCCGTGCTGTCCGTGCTGCTCGGCACGCTGGCGCTGACCGCTCCCCCGGCGCAGGGCCGGGCCGGGGCGGCGGACCGGGCCGGGGCCGCCGCGGCCCAGGTGCTCACCTGGACCGCCGACGACGACATGACCAAGTACCGCAGCGCCCCCGCGACCGCCGAGGCGGGCCCGGCCACGATCGTGTTCGAGAACAGCGCCGCCACCGGCAACACCACCGGCATGACGCACACCCTCACGTTCGACACCGCGAGCCCCGGTCACAACACGGACGTGAGCCTGAACATCCTCGCCAGCCCGCTGGACTCCTCCGGCGGGCGGCACACCGCCGAGGTCGTGCTCACCCCCGGCACCTACCGCTACTTCTGCGCCATCCCGGGCCACGGCACGATGAGCGGGGTGCTCACCGTCACCGGCGGGGGCGAGGACACCACGCCGCCGCAGGTGACGGCGGCGGTGACGGGGCGGCAGGACCCGGGCGGGGCGTACCTGGGCAGCGCCACCGTCACGCTGTCGGCCACGGACGCCGGGTCCGGGGTGGAGCGGGTGGAGTACGCGCTGGACGGGGGCGCGTACCAGCCGTACACGGCGCCGGTCGCGGTCCACGCGGTGGGCGACCACACGATGGCGTTCCGCGCGGCGGACCGGGCGGGCAACGTGTCGGCGGTCAGGTCGGTGGCGTTCACGGTGGTGGAGCCGCCCGCGGGCGACGGTACCGCGCCGGAGGTGTCGGCGGCGGTGAGCGGCGAGCGGGACGCGGCGGGCCGGTACGTCGGCGTGGCGACGGTGGCGGTGACCGCGACCGACGGCGACTCCGGGGTGCAGCGGATCCAGTACTCCTTCAACGGCGGCCCGTACACCGCGTACACCGCGCCGCTCACCATCACCCGGGCGGGTGAGCACATGGTGAAGTACCGGGCGACGGACCGGGCGGGCAACACCTCGCGGCCCCGGACGGTGTACTTCGCCGTGGTCGCCGAGGAGGGCTACCGGACGATCTTCGACGGCTCGGCGGCGTCGTTCGCGGCGTGGGAGCACGTGGGCGGCGGCGCGTTCGCCCCGAACGGGGACGGGTCGATGACCAGCAGCGCCACCGTGCCGGGCATGGGGATGCTGTGGTACCCGGTGCGGGCCTACGGCGACTTCTCCCTCAAGCTCCAGTTCCGCGACGAGGCGCCCGGCGAGGGCCGGGCCAACAGCGGCGTGTTCGTCCGCTTCCCCGGCGTCCACGGCCATCCGGAGGAGTCCCGGCCGGAGTGGGTGGCGATCAAGTACGGCCACGAGGTGCAGATCCTGGACCGGCCGGACGGGGACGCCTACAAGACCGGCTCGGTGTACGGCTTCTCCCGGGTGGGCCTGGACGGCGCCGGGGTGACGCCGAAGGGGGCGTGGAACACCTATGAGGTGCGGGTGATCGGCCAGCGGTACTCCGTGTACCGCAACGGGGTCCTCCTGAACGAGTTCGACAACACCCCGGGCCTGGTCTTCTCCCCGCCCCGCGCGGACGACCCGGGGACGGACGGGCGCCAGGCGGCACAGGGGTACATCGGGCTCCAGACGCACGGGACCACTGACGTGGTGTCGTTCCGGAACGTGCGGGTGAGGGAGCTGTAGGCGGGGTGGGCGGCGGGGCGGATCCTCCGGGTCCAGGGGGCTCCGCCCCCTGGACCCCCGGGCGGGGGTTGTGGTGTGTGTGGTGGGGGGTGCTCCGCCGGAGGCCGGGGGGCTTCGCCCCTTGGATCCCCACCGGGGCTCCACCCCGGTCCCCAGGGGCGTAGTGGGGTGTTCCTCCGGAGGCCGGGGGCTTCGCCCCGGGCCCCGGGCCCCGGGAGTGAGGGGTTGGGGGCGTGTCCCGCCCGGGGGGCCGGAGGGCTCCGCCCCCGGCCCCCCGGGCGGGTGCGGTGTGTGGGTGGGGGCGGAGCCCCGGTGGGGGGCCGAAGGGCGCGGCCCCATCCGGCCTCCGGGGACCCGCCCTTCTCCACACCCCGGGGGATCTGGGGGCGGGCCCAGCGGGGGCCCCAGCGGCGAAGCACTCTGGCCTCGGAGGAGCAACCCCCGCCACACATCCCGCCCGCGGGGGGCTGGGGGCGGAGCCCTCAGTGGGGGTCCAGGGGGCGGAGCCCTCTGGCCTCCGGAGGAACACCCCCCACCACACACCGCGCCCCCGGGGCGCGGGGCGGAGCCCCGGGCCCCGGGGGCGGGCCCCGCGCGGGGGGCTCAGTCCTGGAAGGTCACCGGCTTGTCGAAGCCCTTCAGGGCCGCCACCCCGCCGGCGAAGTACCGTTCCACGGCCGCCTTCTCCGAGGTGTTCGGGTACGGGTTGGTGCAGGAGACGCCCGCGGTGGAGCCGGACATCAGGCTGGAGCAGGGGCCGGGCTTGATGTCGGGCAGGCCGAGGATGTGGCCGAGCTCGTGGGAGGCGATCCGCAGGGTGTTGTAGCCCTGGTCCACCGCCTGCCGCCCCATGTAGACGGTGCCGTTGCCGAGGCTGGAGGTGGAGGCCCGGGGCCAGCCGTTGTCCGCGATGACGCGGATGTTGGCCCGCTGCCCGGACTGCACCGGCACCAGCTCGACGTTGGCCACGCTGTCGTTCCATATCTGGGCACCCTGCCGCACCACCCCGGCGAACTCGGCGGCGGCGCTCACGTCGTAGGTGAGCACCCGGGCGGCGGCCCGCTCCTGCGCCTGCGGCGCGGTCGGCGCGGCGACGGCCTGCCCGCCCGCGAGGGCGAGGACCGCCGCCGCACCGGCGACGGAGGAGCGTACGAGAGTCCTGGACACCACGATCAGCCTCCTGACGAGGACGGGGACACGGTGCACTCAGGGCATGAGCATGACAGGTTCGTCAGGCTTCCGACAGTCCGCCCCGCGCCACCCCGCCCCGGCGTCAGGAGAACAGGCCGGTGTCGATCGCCGCCGCCATGGCCTCGTGGCCCTTGGCGTTCGGGTGGTAGCAGTCCGCGCGGTAGGCGTCGGCGATGACCGTGGGGTCCGCCGCGTCCCGCACCGCCGCGTCGAAGTCGATCACTCCGTCGAACACCCCGCTGGTGCGCACGAACGCGTTGACGGCCAGCCGGTTCGCCTCCTTCTCGCTGCCCGCCGCGTTGCACATCGGCATCAGCGTGCCGCCGATGACCTTCAGCCCGCGCGCGTGGGCCCGGTCGGCGATCTCCTGCATCGCGGCGATGACCTGCGCCGCGGACGCGGGCGCCGCCGACGCCCCGCCGCCGAGGTCGTTGGTGCCCTCCAGCAGGATCAGGTGCTTGGCCCCGGCCAGGTTCAGCGCGTCCTCGTCCAGGCGGTCGGGCGCGGGCGCGCCGCAGCACTGGCCGGTCGGGTCGTAGGGGTTGGCCTGGCGGCTGACGGTGTTGCCGGAGATCCCGGCGTTGGCGACGGCGAGCCGCTGCTTGCCGGGCAGCGCGTTCAGCCGGGCGGCCAGCAGGTCCGTCCACCGCTCGCCGCCGGTGGCGTTGTGCCCCGCGGTGTTGGAGTCGCCGAGCGCGACCACGGTCCCCGCGGCGGGCGACTTCGCGTCCACCACGTCGGTCCACCACAGTTGGCCCGGGTGGTAGCCGGGCTCCGCGGACAGGCCCTTGTCCGTCTCGGGGAAGTCGCCGTCCCCCACGTCCCGGGTGTGGTCGCCGGGCACGGACAGGAAGCTGGCGGGCGGGTTGACCGAGGGCGGCGGGAACGACACGTCGTTGACCGGGGCGCCCGGCGCGTACAGGCTGATCGCCAGGTTCCGCCCGGCGGCGACCCGCAGCGGCACCGGGTCGCTGTAGACCCGCTGGCCGGGCCGCAGCGTGACGGCGCGCCGCCCGCCGAACGTCAGCACCCGCAGCGAGCCCGGCTGGACGTCCGCCTCACCGACCCGGGTCTGGAGCCCGACCGTCGCAGAGCGGAAGGTGGCGGGCCGGTCCCCGTAGGGGTTGCCGATCCTGATCCGCAGCGAGGTGGCCGGGACCGAGACGCGGGCGATGTTGCGCACGGTGGTGTCCGGCGAGACGCCGTTCCTCCCGCGCAGGCTCGCGCTCCACACGGCCTCCCGCCCGTCCGCCCGGACCGCCTGGGCCCCCTGGGCCTCCTGGGCTGCCTGGGCCTCCTGGGCGGGCCGGGCCTGCCCGGCGGGCTCGGCGGACGCGGGCGGGCCCGTGAGCGCGGACGCCACGAGGGCGGCCAAGGCGCCGACCAGCAGCCCGGCTGAGATGCGGCGCCCTTGCGCCGACGCGGATGGCATCACGTGGTTCCCCTCACCCCGAAGGAGCAGCGGCTCTCAGGTTCACCCATGTGAAGAGGCTTCAAATGGGCAAAACCTTCAGGAGAGTAAGTTCGCCCTGGGACCCGGTCAATACTCCGTGAGGGCCCCGCCCCGCCCGCGCACCGGCCGGACCCTCGCCGCTCCCCCGCCTCCCCTGCCCCTCCCGGCTACTCCCCCGCCTCCCCCGGCCGCGCCGACGGCTCCTCCCCGTGCAGCACGTCCAGGATCGCCTGGCCGTACTTCGCCAGCTTGCTCTCGCCCACGCCGCCGACCGTGGACAGCTCCGCCAGGGTGGACGGCGCCCGGGTGGCGATCTCCCGCAGCGTCGCGTCATGGAAGATCACGTAGGCGGGCACGCCCTGCTCCTTCGCGCTGGCCGCCCGCCAGGCCCGCAGCGCCTCGAACACCGGCACCACGTCCTCCGGCAGCTCCGCCGCCGCCGTCCGCTTGGCCTTCTCCGCCCGCCCGGCCCGCTCCACCTTCGCGGCCCGCTCCGGCTCCCGCCGCAGCATCACCGCGCGCTGCCCGCGCAGCACCTCGGCGCTGGCGTCGGTGAGCACCAGCGTGCCGTAGTCGCCCTCCACGGCCAGCAGCCCCTGCGCCAGCAGTTGCCGGGCCACGCCGCGCCACTGCGACTCGTTCAGATCCGCGCCGATGCCGAAGACGGACAGCCCGTCGTGGTCGTGCTGGATGACCTTGGCGGTCTTGCGCCCCAGAAGGATGTCCACGATCTGCCCGGCCCCGAACTTCTGGCCCCGCTCGCGCTTGAGCCGCACCACCGTGGACAGCAGCTTCTGCGCCGCCACCGTGCCGTCCCACGCCTCCGGCGGCGTCAGGCAGGTGTCGCAGTTGCCGCACCGCTCCTCGCCGCGCTGGCCGAAATAGGCCAGCAGGTGCTTGCGGCGGCACTCCACTGTCTCGCACAGGGCCAGCATCGCGTCCAGGTGCGCGGCCAGCCGCCGCCGGTGGGCGTCGTCGCCCTCCGAGCCGTCGATCATCTTGCGCTGCTGCACCACGTCCTGGAGCCCGTAGGCCAGCCACGCGGTGGACGGCAGCCCGTCCCGCCCGGCGCGGCCGGTCTCCTGGTAGTAGCCCTCGATGGACTTCGGCAGGTCCAGGTGGGCGACGAACCGCACGTCCGGCTTGTCGATGCCCATGCCGAACGCGATCGTGGCGACCATCACCAGGCCGTCCTCGCGCAGGAACCGCGCCTGGTGCTCGGCCCTGGTCCGCCCGTCCAGGCCCGCGTGGTACGGCAGCGCCTCGACGCCGTTGCGCACCAGGAACTCGGCGGTCTTCTCCACCGAGGCGCGGGACAGGCAGTACACGATGCCCGCGTCCCCGGCGTGCTCGGTGCGCAGCAGGGCGAGGAGCTGCTTCTTCGGGTCGTCCTTGGGGACGATCCGGTACTGGATGTTCGGCCGGTCGAAGCTGGCCACGAAGTGCCGGGCGTCCTGGAGCTTCAGCCGCGCGGCGATCTCGGCGTGGGTGGCCTCGGTGGCGGTGGCCGTGAGCGCGATCCGGGGCACGTCGGGCCAGCGCTCGTGCAGCTCGGACAGGGCGAGGTAGTCCGGGCGGAAGTCGTGGCCCCACTGGGCGACGCAGTGGGCCTCGTCGATGGCGAACAGGGCGATGGTGCCGCGCTCCAGCAGGCGCAGCGTGGCCTCCACCCGCAGGCGCTCCGGGGCGAGGTACAGCACGTCGATCTCTCCGGCGAGGAACTCGGCCTCGACCATCCTGCGCTCGTCCGGGGCCTGGGTGGAGTTCAGGAACCCGGCCCGCACGCCGAGGGCGCGCAGGGCGTCCACCTGGTCCTGCATGAGGGCGATGAGGGGCGAGACGACGACCCCGACGCCCTTTCTGACCAGCGCGGGGACCTGGTAGCACAGCGACTTGCCGCCGCCGGTGGGCATGAGCACCAGGGCGTCGCCGCCGTTGATGACATGCTCGATGATCTCCTGCTGCTCGCCCCGGAAGGAGTCGTAGCCGAAGACGCGGCGGAGTGTGTCCAAGGCCTCCCCGGCCGGGCCGGAGGCGTCGGCGAGTTGGGCGTTACTGTCCGTGTGCAGATCGTTCCCCGAGATGACCACCCGGCCATCCTAGGAGCCCTCCGCACCTCCCCGCCCAGCCCGCCCCCCCGGCCTGTGGACAACTTGGGCGGGTTGGGGCCGATGGGGCCGCAGCGGCCCAGTGGGACCGAGGAGACGATGCCGATGCCGCCCTGGTACGAGGGGACGCGTGGGCGCGGGAACCCGGGCCGGTTCACCGTCTTCGTCTTCGGCGGAACCGCCGGTGGCGGAGGGAGCCCCGGGGCGGGGAGTCGCCGGGCGGGCGCGGGGGCGGGGCGGCGCGGCGGAGGGTGGCCCCCAGCTCCGACAGCAGCGCGCGGGACTCCTCGCTCGCGCCGCCGCCCCAGCCGTCCACCAGCAGCTCGGCCTCGCCCGCCTGCCGGGCCGCGCCGTCGGTGTCGCCGAGCCCGGCCAGGCACAGGCCCCTGAGGCACAGCGCCACGAGGAGGTGCCGGTGGCCGCCGTGGCCCGCCCGGATCAGCGCGGACAACTGGAGCACCGCGTCCTCCACCGTCGCCAGCGCCGACGCCGCGGTGGCGGGCGTGAACGGGTACGCCTCCCGGGTCAGCTCCAGGGCGAGCAGCCCGAAGTAGCGGCGGTCCGCGTCGCCGAGCCGTCCCGCGTCGTGGCAGGCCCGGTAGCGGGCCAGGGCCTCCCCGGCGACCGCCCGCGCCTCGGCGGCGTCGCCCAGCGCCCGCAGCGTGAAGCACCGCTGCCACAGCGCGCGGGCGAGCCCCGGCTCGTGGCGCGGGTCGCGGCGGGCCAGCCCGCGGTACGCCTCGACGGCCGCCGCCGACTCGCGCCGCGCCGACGCCCGGTCGCCGACCGCCGCGAGCAGCCGCCCCAGCCGCCCCTGCGAATCCGCCAGCAGCGGGGCGATCCGCTCCGGGTCGCCGGGCAGCAGCCCGCGGTAGGTCTCCTGGGCGCGCAGCGCCGTCTCCACCGCCTCCTCGGGCAGCGACAGCTCCTCCAGCACCACGCTCCGGTTGTACAGGGCGCCCGCGAGGACGAGCCGGATCGCCCGGTCCAGGGGGCTCGCCTCGTACAGCTCCTCCAGCGCGGCCATCTCCGCGTCGCTGAGGCGCTTGGCCTCCTCCGTGCGCCCGCTCATGCGCGCCAGGTGGACCCGGCGGCCCAGCCGGTTCACGTGCTCGTGCAGGGCGGCGCGCCGTGTCTCGGGCATCGTCATGGTTATAAGGTCCACCGGGTGAGCGAGTATCAGTACTACGAGTTCATGTCGGTGGACCGCCCGTTGGACAGTGCGGAACAAGCCGAAGTCCGCGCCCTGTCCGCCCACGCGGCCATCGACGCGACCGGCTGCACCGCCACCTACGAGTCAGGTGACTTCGGGGGCGACCCCGACCGCCTGGTGGAGCGGTACTACGACGCGCACCTGCACGTCACCGACTGGGGCACGCGCCGCCTCGTGCTGCGCCTGCCCGCCGACCGGCTCGCCCTGCCCACCGCGGAGGCGTACTGCCTGGGCGACGGCGTCTCCGCGTGGACGTCCGGACCCCACCTCATCCTCGACCTGCGCCACGACGACGAAGAAGCCGACTGGGACGAAACCGCCGAAACCACCCTCGCGGACCTGATCGCCGTCCGCACCGAACTGGCGGACGGCGACCTGCGCCCCCTGTACCTGGCCTGGCTGTCCGCGCTGGGCGCCTGGGAGCTCGAGGACGACGACGAGGACGCCTACCAGTCCGCCCCCGAACCCCCACTCCCACCGGGCCTGGACAACCTCACCCCGGCCCAGCGCACCCTGTCCGGCTTCCTCCGCGTGGACCCCGACCTCTTGGCGGTGGCGGCCCGCCGCAGCCGCACCGCCGCGACCCTCCTGGACGAGGCGGCCGTCCACCGGCAGGAACGCGGGGGGCGCTCAGTACGGTGACCCGGTGTCGCTCCGCCGCCCCGGCGCGATGTCCGCAGGTGGTCCGTGGTGGCCGCGGTGCTGGAGGAGGGGCTTCGCCACGAGGGGCGGTCGGCCCGCGGGCGACGTTGTCCCGACCGGACCCCGCGGTGCCGTCATCCGGCCGAACTCGCCGCTCAGCCGACAGCGACGGCCGATGAGGGCCGCTCCGGGAAGCGGCATCCGGGGCATGTGGGGCCGACGACCGCGAGCCCCGCGAGGACGCCGGAGTCCGCCGGTTCGATCCGGCCGGGCGCAAACCCGTTGTTCCGGTGGCGCGTCCATGGTTGGGTCGGTCGCCGGGCCGACTCGCGGCGATCTTCGTCCGCCCCCGTTCGGCGCAACGGCACGGCACGGCACAACGGCAGAAAGGCAGCTCAGCACCATGACCGCGCTCCCACCCCAGCCCTCCGCGCCCTCGGAACACCGGACCGGTGGGGGTGTCGTGCTGATCACCGGTATCCAGGCGGCGGGCAAGTCCACCGTCGCGCAGGCGCTGGCCGAGCGGCTGCCGCGGAGTGTGCACCTGCGGGGGGACGGGTTCCGACGCATGATCGTGGGTGGGCGGGTGGACATGACGCCCGACGCGGGCGAGGAGGCCTTCGGGCAGCTCCGGCTGCGGCATCGGCTGACGGCGGCCTGTGCGGACATGTACGCGCGGGAGGGGTTCACCGTCGTCGCCCAGGACGTCCTGCTCGGCGGGTTCCTCGCCGAGACGGCCGCGCTGGTGACCACCCGTCCGCTGGCCGTGGTGGTGCTGGCGCCCGACCCGGCCGCGGTGGAGGCGCGGGAGGCGGGGCGGGCCAAGACGGCGTACGGCCCCGACTGGAGCGTGCGGGACCTGGACGAGGAGCTGCGGGCCAACACCCCACGCATCGGGCTGTGGCTCGACACCTCCGGGCTGTCCGTGGAGCGGACCGTGGACGAGATCCTGGCCCGCGCCTGGACGGAGGGCGCCGTCGCCTGACGGTTTCGGCGTTCAGGTGAGCGCGGCGGCGGCGCCGGAGGCGGACAGGATGCGGTCGGCGACACCGACGGAGTCCACCAGCGGGTGCAGCGCCAAGGCGCGCAGGGCGGCACGGCGGGAGCCGGTGGACGCCGCCTCGATGGTGGCGCGCTCCACCGCCTTGACGGTCAGCATCAGGCCGAGCTGGTCGGGCGCGACCGGGTCGGCGGCCAGCGGCCGGGCGCCGGCCGCGTCCACCAGGCAGGGCACCTCCACCACGGCGTCGGCGTCCATGCCGGGCACCGCGCCGCGGGCCGGGACGTTGAGGATCAGGGTGGTGCGCTCGCCCCGGGCGATGGCGCGCATCAGGGCCAGGGCGACGCGTTCGTAGCCGCCGCCGTCCAGGTCGCAGGAGTCGCGCTCCCAGTTGCCGGTGGCCTCCCGGCTCTCGGCCATGTAGGTGGCCTCGCGCTCCAGCCGGGTGCGCTCCCACTCCGCCAGGGCGTCGCCGGGGTGGGCGGCGGCCCGCGTGTAGAAGCCCTCCTGCTGCCGGAGCAGGAACTCGCCGCGGGTGGCCGGCGCGCCGCGGACGGCGGCCACGGCCTCGCGGTTGAAGTAGTAGTAGTGCAGGTACTCGTTGGGCAGCGCGCCCAGGGTCTGCAACCAGCGGGCGCCGAACAGCCTGCCCTCCTCGAAGGACTCCACGGCGGCGGTGTCGGCGAGGAGTTCGGGCAGGCGGTCCCTGCCGTCCACGGTGAGGCGGCGCAGCCATCCGAGGTGGTTGAGGCCGACGTAGTCGTAGCCGGCGCGGTCCGGGTCGGCGCCCAGCGCCCGGGCGGCGCGGCGCACCAGGCCGACGGGCGAGTCGCAGATGCCGATGACGCGGTCGCCGAGCACCCGCCGCATGGCCTCGGTGACCATGCCCGCGGGGTTGGTGAAGTTGATGACCCAGGCGTCGGGGGCGAGCGCGGCGGCCCGCTCGGCGATGCGCACGGCCACCGGCAGCGTGCGCAGCCCGTACAGCACGCCGCCCGCGCCCACCGTCTCCTGGCCGAGCACGCCCTCGGCGAGGGGCACCCGCTCGTCGCCGACGCGGCCGGCGAGGCCGCCGACACGGATGGCGGAGAAGACGAAGTCGGCGCCGCGCAGCGCGTCGTCGAGGTCGGTGGTGGCGGTGACGGCGGGGGCGGTCGCGCGGCCGTGCGCCTGCTGGGCGAGGACGGCGCCGATGGCGGCCAGGCGGCGCCGGTCGGTGTCGTGGAGCACCAGCTCGGTGCAGCGGCCCGCCCGGTCGCCGGTGTCGTCCAGCAGGGCGCGGTGGACCAGCGGGACCCGGAACCCGCCGCCGCCCAGCACGGTCAGCCTCATACGGTGACTACCTCCACATCGGCCTCGCGGAACGCGGCGAGCGTCCCCGGGTCGGAGTTCTCGTTGGTGATCAGGACGTCGATGTCGCCGGGGCCGCAGACGCGGACCAGGCCCGACCCGCCGGGGAACTTGTCGGCGGTGGCCAGCAGCACCACCTGCCGGGCGGAGGCGAGCATGGCCCGCTTCACGGGCACCTCCACCTGGGTGCTGTCCAGGACGCCGCCGTCGGGCAGGACGCCGCTGGCGCCGAGGAAGAGCCGGTCGGCGTACAACTGCCGCAGGTTGGCCTCGGTGAGGAAGCCGACGACGGAGCGGTGGTCGCGGCGCACCCGGCCGCCGAGCAGCACCAGCGTCACCTTCGGGTCGTCGCGCAGCTCCTCGTAGACGGCGAGGTTGCTGGTGACGACGGTGACGTCCCGGCCGCGCAGGCGCCGGGCGAGCTGGAGCGTGGTGGTGCCGATGTCCAGGAGCAGCACGTCGCCGTCCGCGACGAGCCGGGCGGCGCCCGCGGCGACGGCGGCCCGGTCGGCCAGGGGCTGCCCCGCCGGTTCGGGGAAGGGCCGCTCCGCGCCGGCGCGGGCGGCCACGGCGCCGCCGTAGACGCGGGTGAGGCGGCCGGCCCGGCCGAGCGCGGTCAGGTCGCGGCGGGCGGTGGCCTCGCTGACGCCCAGGCGCCTGGCGATCTCCCGGACGGGCAGGACGCCCTCGTCTCCGAGGATGCGCAGCAGCGCGTCGTGGCGGGCCTTTTGCAGCATGGGCGCAATGTACCGCCGATGAGCGAGTGTGCGCGAGTATGATCGACCTCTTGCATTCGGGCGGGGGCGGGGGCAAGGTAGCGATCACACACACGCGCGTGCGTGGGCGGGCCGCGCCGGTCGCGGGCGGGTCGGCGGCGGGCGATCGCACGCACCGCGGCGGGACGGAACGGCAGCGCGGCGGGACGGAGCGGCAGCGCCGCGGCACGAGAGCACCACAGACAGCACGACGGACGACTGCACGACGGACGACTGCGACAGACGACTGCACGAGAGCACGGCGGCACGACAGCACGGCAAGGAAGGCGCGCTGGTGAGCACTGCGGAAGGCCCCGATCCGTTCGACCCGCTGGCGGCGGTCCGCGCCTGCGGCGACCCCGACTACGACGTGTACCTCACCGGCACGGTGTTCCTGGACATCATCTTCACGGGGCTGGACCACGCCCCCGTGCGCGGCACCGAGACCTGGGCGCGCGGCATGGGCTCCAGCCCGGGCGGCATCGCCAACATGGCCACCGCGGTGGCCCGGCTCGGCCTGCGCACCACGCTGGCGTCGGTGTTCGGCACGGACGTGTACGGCGACTACTGCTGGGAGAGCCTGTCGGTCAGCGAGGGCGTGGACCTCACCCCGTCGTGGCGGCTGCCGGGCTGGCACTCGCCGGTGACGGTGTCCATGGCGTACGAGGGCGAACGGACGATGGTCACCCACGAGCACCCGGCGCCGGCGCTGCCCGAGGGCTACGCGCCGCCGCGCTCACGGGCCTGCGTGGCGGCGCTGGAGGCGGGCCGCCACCACGAGTGGGTGCGCCGGGCGCACGACCAGGGCAGCAAGGTCTTCGCCGACGTCGGCTGGGACGACACCGGCCGCTGGGACCCGGCCGCGCTCGCCGACCTGGAGTACTGCCACGCGTTCCTGCCCAACGCCGTGGAGGCGCAGCGCTACACCCGCACCGACTCGCCGGAGCACGCGGTGCGGGCACTGGCCGACCTGGTGCCGGTGGCCGTGGTCACCAAGGGACCCGAGGGCGCGGTGGCGGTGGACTCCCTCAGCGGGGAGACCGCCGAGGTGCCGGGGCTGCTGGTGGAGGCGCTGGACCCGACCGGCGCCGGGGACGTGTTCATGGCGGGCTTCATCACCGGCACCCTCGCGGGCTGGCCGCTCGCCGAGCGCCTGGCCTTCGCCAACCTCACCGCGGCGCTGTCCGTGCAGCACTTCGGGGGTTCGCTGGCCGCGCCGGGCTGGCCGGAGGTCGCGGCCTGGTGGAACGAGATGACCTCCCTCGCCCCGTCGAAGCGCGGCGCCTGCGACGAGGCGGTGCTGCGCCGCTACCGCTTCCTGGACGACCTGATGCCCGCGGGCGTGCGGGAGTGGCCGCGGCTGCGGGCGCAGCCCACGGTGGGGTTCCGGGGGGCGTGAGCCGGTTCAGCGGGCGCCGGTGACGCGGTCCAGCGCCCACTCGGCCATGCGGAGCAGGTGGGCGTCGGCGCAGGGCCCGGTGTCCGCGCCGGCCCGCCGGGCCAGCTCGGCGAGCAGGGGCGCCGCCGACGGCTCGCGGAGCTTGCCGAGGGCTTCCACGCAGGCGGCGAGGCCGGGCCCGGGCCGGGGGTCGCGCATCAGCTCGCGCAGCGCCCGCACCAGGTCGGGCCCCGCCTCGCCGGCGCCGAGCCGGCCCAGCGCCCAGAAGGCGTGGTGGGCCTGGTCGAGCCGGTCCAGGCGGCGCAGCAGGGACAGCACGGCGGCCACCGCCTCGGGGCCCGGGCAGCGCGCCAGCGCCCGGGACGCCGACCAGGGCAGGTTCGGCTGGTCGGAGACGAGCCGGGCGGCGAGCGGCGCCGCGGCCCTCTGGTCGCCCAGCAGGCCGAGCGCGTCGGCGGCGGAGGCGGCGCTCCAGCGGCTCGCCGGGTCCGCCAGCATCGCGAGCAGCGGCTCCACGGCCGACCGGTCGCCGGTGCGCCCGCAGGCGAGGGCGGCCTCGCGCCGCACACCGGGGTCGGGGTCGCGCAGGGCGGGGGTCAGCCGCGGCAGCAGGCCGGGGTCGCGGAGCCGGCCGAGGAGTTCCAGGGCGAGGGCCCGCACATGCGGCACCCGGTCGGCCAGCAGCCACTCCAGCAGCGGCCGGTGCTCGGGGGACGGGGCGCGGGGCTCGTCGTCGCCGGGGCCGCCGTCGGCCGGGCGTCCGGCGAGCACCCTCACCAGGGCGCGCCGGGACGTGTACAGCCACCGGTCGCCCGACGGGGCGGCGGCGCGGAACCTCCGCAGCAGGGGCGGCGCGGCGGCCGGCTCCGCGAGCAGGCCCAGCCCGGCGGCGGCGTAGGCGCGGCTCCACTCGTCGCCGCCCTCCAGCGCCACCAGGAGCAGGTCCGGGGCGGGCAGGCGCCCGGTGAGCAGGTCGAGCCGGGCCAGGTCGTCCAGGGCGGCGGTGTCCGGCACCTCCTCGCCCCGGTTGCCGGTCCGCACCTCCAGGTCGGCGCGCAGCACCTCCGCCGCGTCGGGCCGCGCCGCCACCTTGGGCAGGCGCGCCCCGTACGGCTCGGACTCGGCCCGCCCCAGCACGGTGAGCAGCCCGAACACCCGCGGCGGCACCCCGGCGGCGCGCAGCTCCGCCCAGGTCACGTCGGTGTCGTCCCGCACCCGCCACAGCAGCGCGGCCGAGGCGAGCCGCGGGCCGAGCCCCCGCTCCGCCACCCGCTCGGCGGCGGCCCGCACCGTGTCCAGGTGGTGCGCCCTGCCCGGGTGGGCCCGCTCCCGGTACAGCCGCTCCACCAGCTCCGCCGACCGCTCCACGAGCAGCGCGCCGCCCGGGCCCCTGATCCCCCGCATCCCCGTCCCCATGCGGGGAGTCTTCAGGGCGGGCGACGGGGAGTCAACGCACGGGGGCGGGCGGCGCGGCGGCGCGGGAGTGGGACCGGGGCCCCGTCCGGCGGACCTGCCGGACGGGGCCCCGGTCCCGGGGAGGGCTCAGCGCTTGAGCGTGAAGGTGAAGTCGCCGGAGAGCCTGCCGCTCAGCCGGACCGCCGAGACGAGGCCCCCCTTCGTGATCAGTCTCTCCACCTCGGCCCGGGAGAGGCCGCAGCCCTCGGCGATCAGTCGCACCGGCCGGACGGGGATCCGGGCCGCGAAGCGCACCGAGACGTCGAGCACCTCGTGGTCCTCGTGGTCCTCGCGGTCCGGGCGGCCGGTGACCAGGCGCCAGGCGTCGTCCCAGTCGAGGGCGATGCGGTTGCGGCGCCGCACGACCGGGTCCCGGAGCAGCTCGGCCGCCAGGCCGGGGTCGTTGCCGTGCAGCAGGTCCAGCAGCCCGGGTCGTACGGAGCGCACGTTCACCCGCTCCAGGACCGTGAGCTTCGCCGTCTCCCCGCAGACGGTGCACAGCGCGAGGAGCCAGGCGTCGATGAGCTTGTGGTTGGCGTTGACGCGGAATTTGCCGTCCGTCCGGAAGCGCCGGGACGCGCACCCGCGGCAAGGGCGGACGACAAGGGGCAGGCAGGTGGGCGTGACCACCCAGTTTTCGAGCACAGGAGTACACCGGTTCCAGTGAGAAGTCCGCAGCGGAAAGCAGCGCGGCGCGGATGCGCGACGCGCGACGGTTCAGCACTCGGGAGGTCTCACAGGGTGTACAACGGCACGTCCTTGCCTGGGCGACTCGGTTCGGCGGCAGGCTAACGGCGCGGCGCGGCGCGGGCCACCGCTTTTCCGGCGCGGCGCTGACGGCCGGTCAGGGCGGTCGGGCCCGTCAGGTCCGGCCGTCCGCCGGTGTCCGGCGCGGCAGTACGAGGACGGCCGCGGCCGGGAGGGCGGCGAGGGCGAGCCAGGGGACGGCGGCGGCGGCGGGGCTGCCGCCCGCCGCGTCCAGCAGGGAGCCGGTGGCCGTGCTGCCCGCGAGGACGATCAGGCCGGACAGGGAGGACAGGGCGCCGGTGTACAGGCCGAGGCGGTCCTTCTCGGCGAGGTCGGGCACCCAGGCGCGGGTGGCCGGGGAGATCAGCATCTGGCCGAGGGTGAGCAGGACGACGAACGCCGCCGACGGCGCCAGGCCCGCCGCGCCCGTCCACGCGGCGGGGCGGGCGGCGGCCACCGCGGCGAACCCGGCGGTGATCAGCAGCAGGCCGGCCGTCATCGACGCCCGCAGGTCCAGGCGCCGCGAGACCCAGCGGGTGACGGGCAACTGCGCGGTGACCACCAGCAGCGAGGACAGCGCGAACAACCAGGCCAGCGGCGCCTGCGAGCCCGTGGCGCGCTCCACCTCCGCGGGCAGGGCGAGGTAGAGCTGGTTGTACGCCAGCAGGTAGGCGCCGTACGCCAGGCAGACGGCGAGGAAGCGCCGGTTGCGCAGCAGCGCCCGCACCGCGCCGGGCCCCCGCACCGGGGCGCGGCCGGGGATGCGCTGCGGCAGCAGCCGGGCGTGCCCGGCCAGCACCGCGACGAACACGGCGGCGCCCGCCAGGCACGCGGTGCGGAAGTCCACCGCCAGCAGCAGCGCCCCCAGCAGCGGCCCGACGAACGCCCCGGCCTGCCCGGCCACGGTGAACAGGGCCAGCACCCGGGTGCGCGGCCCGCCCCCGGCCTCCTCCCACAGCACCGCCTGCCGGGCGACCTCGGACTCCACCGCCGGGGAGAACAGGGCGGCGGCGAAGCCGACGAGCAGCACCGCGCCCACCACGGACCAGGTCTCGCCGGCGAACCCGAGCCACACGAACCCGGCGATCCGCAGCGCGCACCCGGCCAGCACCACCGGCCGCACCCCGTACCGGTCGGCGAGCGCCCCGCCGACGACGAACAGGCCCTGCTGGCTGAACGTGCGCAGGCCGAGCACCGCGCCGACCAGCCAGCCGGCCAGGCCCAGGGTGCCGCCGAGGTGCTCGGCGAGGAACGGCAGCACGGCGAAGAAGCCGACGTTGAAGGCGAGCTGGGTGGCGATGAGGAGCCGCAGCAGCCCGGGCAGCCGCGGCCAGAGTCGGTCGCGGGGCGCGGCGGGGGGTGCGGTGCGGGAGGCGAGGCGCATACGGGGGCTTTCAGCGGTGCGGGACAGGCTCGCCGCCGGCGCGGGCCGACGGCGCGGCGTCGGGCGGCGGGGCGCCGGGCAGTGGTGGGGTGTCGGGCGGTGGGGCGCCGGGCAGCGGTGGGGCGGGCGGCCGTTCGGGGGTGGCCGCGCGACGGGTTCCGGGGCGACGGGTGCCGGGGCGGCGGCCGGGGGTCAGGCCCGCCGCGGACACCGCGAACGCGCCCAGCAGGGCGAGCAGGGCGGCGGGGGCGAGGACGGTCCAGGGGGCGCGCTCCGCGTACGGGTGGTTCTCCGCGAGCAGCAGGCCCCAGTCGGGGGACGGCGGCTGGGCGCCGAGGCCGAGAAAGCCGAGGGAGGCCAGGGCCAGGGCGACCGCAGGGACGCGCAGCAGGGCGTGGCGGGCGACGGGCGGCAGCACGGCGGGCAGCAGATGGCGCAGGACCAGGTGACGGGGGCTCGCGCCGAGGGCGCGGGAGGCGGCGATGTGGGTGCCGGCGCGCTCCTGGCGCAGCAGGGCGGAGGTGTGCGCGGCCAGCGGCACCCAGGCGACGGCGGCGACGGCGAGCGCCGCGGTGTACCGGCCGCTGCCCGCGACCCCGGCGACGAGCAGTCCGGCGAGGACGGCGGGCACGGCGTTGGCGGTGTCCACCAGACCGGAGCCGACCCGGGGCAGCAGGCCGAGGGCGAGGCCGACGGCGAGCGCGGCGGCGGTGACCGCGCACGCCAGGGCGAGGGTGGTCAGCGCGCCGTGCCCGGCCCTGGCCAGCATGTCCCGGCCGAGCGCGTCGGTGCCGAACGGGTGCCCGAGGGAGGGGCCGCGCAGCCGCTCGCCGGTGTCCACGTGCAGCGGGTCGCGGAGCAGGCCGAGCGCGACGACCGCCAGCAGCGCGCCCCCGCACAGCGCGGGCAGCAGCGGCCGGGGCGGGGCGGCTTCGGGGGTGTGCAGGGTGGGCAGGGCGCCGTCGCGCAGCGCGGGCCCGAGCAGGGGGCGGGCGGCCAGGCGGGTGAGGGCCCCGGCGGCGGCGCCGAGCAGCACCAGGGCGAGGGCACCGGTCTGGAGGACGGGCAGGTCCTGGGCGAGCGCGGCCTGGAGGGTGAGGCGGCCCAGGCCCGGGATGTCGTAGACCTGCTCGACGGCGACGGAGCCGCCGGTGAGGCCGACCAGGAACAGGCCGAGGTTGGGCAGGACGGCCGGCAGGCAGCGGCGCAGCGCGTGCCGGGCGACGCGGCGCGGCGGCACGCCCCGGGCGTGGGCGGCCTTGGCCCAGGGTTCGGCGAAGGCGCCCGGCAGGGCGTCGTCGAGGATGCGCCCCAGGTAGGCGCCCGCGGGCAGGCCGAGGGCCAGGGCGGGCAGCACCATCCAGCGGGGTCCGTCCCAGCCGAGCGCGGGCAGCCAGCCGAGCTGGACGCCGACGAGGGTGGCCAGCACGGAGGCGAGCAGGAACTCGGGCAGCGCGGCCAGCGCCGCGGAGCCGGCGCCCGCGCGGCGCCGCCCGAGCCGCCGCCGGGCGCCGAGCCGCAGCGTGCGGGCGGCCACCACGGCGGCGACCGCGACCGCGACGACCAGGGCGGCGCCGACCAGGGCCAGGGACACGCCGATGGCCTGCCGGACGGCGGGCAGCACCGGCTCCTCCGACAGCCAGGACACCCCGGCGTCGCCCCGCGCCAGCCCGGTCAGCCAGCGCAGCAGCAGGTGCCAGGGCCCGTCGTCGAACCCGAACCGCTCCCGGACGGCGGCGAGCGCCTCGGGCGTGGGGTCGGACTCGGCGGACCTGGCGCGCAGCACGGTGCGGGCGGGGTCGGTGCCGGACAGCCACGGCAGCAGCCCGACGCCGCACAGCAGCGCGGCGGCCAGGGCGGCGCGCCAGCAGGCGGCGAGCAGCGCCGGGGCGGGCGGGCGGCGCACCGCGGTCAGCGCCGGGTGCCGGGGCCGACCAGGGTGCGCTCGAACGGGTCGAGCAGCACCGAGCGCGCCCGGGTCGACACGCCCTGGATGATGCGCTGGTGGACCAGCGGCACCACCGCGTCCCGGCCGAGGATCTCGGCCTCCGCCTTCATGACGGCGTCCTGGCGACGGGCGAGGTCGGCGGTGGCGGCGGCCGCGTCCACGGCGGCGTCCACCTTCTTGTCGCACAGGCGGGCCAGGTTGTAGGCGCCGTCGCAGGAGAAGTCGCTGGCGAGGACGGAGACCGGGTCGCCGGTGTCCAGGACGGTGTTGCGGGCGCCGAGGAAGGCGTCGAACCTGCCCGCGAGGGCGTCGGCCTCGATGCGGGAGTACTCGCGGACCTCCAACTTGACGGTGAACCCGGCCTTCTTCAACTGCTGTTGCAGCACCTGGGCGATCTCGGGCAGCTCGGGCCGGTTGTCGTAGGTGGCCAGGGTGATGGCGGTGCCGTCTGGCTGCGCCGCCCTCGCGCGGCCCTCGGGGGCGACGCGCTTGCTCTCGGCCCAGGTGAGGGCGGGCCCGAAGATGCCCCGTCCGGCGTCGGCGCGGCCCTCGTGGACGTCCTTCGCCAGGACGGAGGTGTCGATGGCCTCGCGGGCGGCGGCGCGCACGGCGGGGTCGGCGAACGGGCCGGAGCGGGTGTTGAGGAACAGGCTCGTGGTGCGGGCGGTGGGGACCTCGCGGGCGGTGCCCTTGGCCAGGGTGGCGGCCTGGGCGACCGGGACGGCCTCGGCGATGTCCACGTCGCCGGTGCGCAGGGCGTTGGCGCGGGCGGTGCCGTCGGCGACGAACCGGGCGTCGATGCCGGGGGCCTGGGCGCGGCCGCCCCAGTGGTCGTCGAAGCGCTCCAGGGTGGCGCGGCTGCTGCCGGTGACCTCGGTCAGGGTGAACGGCCCGGTGGCGGTGCCCTTGGGGTCGGCGGTGCCGCTCTTGCGGTACGCCTTCGGGGAGAGCACGGCGAGGCCGGGGCTGGACAGGCGCAGCGGCAGGGCCGGGTCGGGCTCGGCGGTGGTGACGCGGACCCGGTTCGCGCCCGCCGCCTCGACGGTGAGTTCGACGCCGGACAGGGCGGGCGGCACGGGGTCGTGGGCGGACGCGTGCGCGAACGCGCCGGCCACTGCCTGCGGGGTGACCTCGGCGCCGTCCTGGAAGCGGGCGTCGCGCAGGGTGAACAGCCAGGTGGTGTCGCTCTCCTGGGTCCACGACTCGGCGAGGGAGGGCGCCGCGGCGCCGTTGCCGTCCAGCCTGGTCAGGCCCTCGGTGACGCCGAGCCGGGTGAGGAGGGTGGCGTCGGCTCCGTACGGCGAGAGGTTCTCGGCGGGCGGGAAGGCCAGGGCGACGCGCAGCCGCGCGCCCTCGCCGCCGCCCTCGCCGGAGGAGCCGTCGTCGGAGGAGGAGAAGCAGCCGGTGAGCAGCGGCAGGAGCAGGAGGGCGGCGGCCAGGCGGGTGGTGCGCATGGTCCTCGTCGTTCTCTGTGGGGGTTCTCGTGGGGTGTACGGGAGTTGACTCGGGCGGGGCCCGGCACCGTGACGCGGCCACATTACATGACAATCATTTCCATTGCGCCCGAGGGCCACCTTCCCCGGAACGCCGCCGCGGGGCGCCCTCGAACCGCCGCTAGGCGAGGGGGAGTTCGAAGTGGACGGTGCTCTGGCCGCCCCCCTGCTCCTCGCGCTCGTCGCACACCACCTTGCCCAGCGACCGCCAGAACGCCTCGGCGCCGGGCACGGCCGGGTCGGTGTGCAGGTACGCGGCCCGGTAGCCGCCGTCGGCGATCGCGAACTCCAGCAGCTCGCGCACCAGCCGGCGGGCCAGGCCGCGGCGGCGGTGCTCGGGGCGCACGTACACCCGGCGCAACTGGGCGGTCTCGCCCGAGGGGTAACGCTCGGCGAGCCAGCGCGGGTTCGGCGGGTGCAGCGGGCCGCGGGAGTCCAGGGCGCCGGTCGCCACCACCGCGCCGTCGCGGCCGTCCACGGCGACGAGCAGGGTGTGGCGCGGCGGGCGCAGATAGGCGCCGTCGAGGTCGATGATGTCGGCGTGCCAGCGGGGGACGTAGCCGCAGCCGAAGTCGTGGTAGACGGTGTCGAGCATGACGCCGCGGGCCGCGTCGAGGTCGCCGCGGGTCGCCACCTTGATCGAGTAGTCGGCCACGGCCGTCCCTTCACCTCGTCACGTCGTCGCTTCGCCGCACGCCACGCCGCCGCACGCCACGCCGCCGCGTCGTCATGTCGCTTCGTCGCCATGGGGCCGAAACGTTCCTGCACCTACTTGCTGCACATCATATGCAGGTGCGATCGATGGGCGGGGAGAGGGGTGGGGCGGGTGCGACGGGGGCGGCGCCGCCCGGGTCGGCGGGGACGGCCGGGCGGTGCCGCCGCGGCTACCCGCGCAGGGCGTCCAGATAGGCGAGGACGGCGTCCACCCGCGGGCCCTCCTCGATCAGGGCGACATGGTTGTCGGGCCGGACGAGCACCAGGGCGTCGCCGTCCACGCCGTAGGCCCGCCGGGCGTGGCCCGCCGCGTCGCGCAGCCCCTCGGGCCCGGCGTCCACCGGGTGCGCGCGCACCAGCCCCTCGTCCACCCCGGCCGGCGCCACCCCGGCCAGCGCCGCCGCGGCGGACGGGCCGAAGGCGAGCAGGGTGAAGTGCGGGCCCGCGAACAGTTCGAACAGGCGGACCCCGCGGCCCGCCGCGTCGGCACAGGGCGCGTCCGGCGCGCGGTCGCCCGGGTGCAGGGCGCCGTTGCCCGGGCCCGCCGCTAGGGTGCTCCACCGGTAGCCGGGCGGGGCCGCCCCCGGCGCCGCCGCGTCCACCCCGCCGCCGGGGACCTTCACGGCCTCCAGCACCCGGGCGAGCCGGTCCGTGGTGATGCCCAGCGTCCACGCGGCCACCGGCAGCCGCTCCTCCTCATAGGTGTCCAGCAGCGCGGCGCCCGCCCGCCCCGCCACCGCGAGGGCCAGCTTCCAGCCCAGGTTGTGGGCGTCCTGGATGCCGGTGTTCATGCCCAGGCCACCCGCGATCGGGTGGACGTGCGCGGCGTCCCCGGCCAGCAGCACCCGCCCGACGCGCAGTCGGTCCACCATCCTGACGTTGACCCGCCACGTGGACAGCCAGGTGACGTCGCGCAGCCGCACCCCGGGCACCCCGGCGTGCCGGTCGAACTGGCGCTGGATGCCCTCGAGCGACGGCGGCACGGGCGCGCCCCGCTCGTCGGTCTCCACCCCGCCCTGGAACTGGAAGGCGTCGGTGCCCGGGATCGGCCACAGCATCACGCCGCCGTCCCCGGTGAACCACTGGTGCCAGTGGTCGCGGCCGATCCCGTCGGCCCGCAGGTCGCCGACCACCATCACCGGCTCCGGCTCCCCGCTCCCCTCGAAGCCCACCCCGAGCGCCTTGCGGACGGGGCTTCGCCCTCCGTCGCACCCGACCAGCCAGGCGGCCCGCACGGTGCGGCCGTCCGCGAGGACGGCGCTCACCCCGTCGTCGTCCTGGCTGAACCCGGTCAGCTCGGCGCCGTGCTCCACGGCCACCCCGAAGCCGGCGAGCCGCTCGCGCAGCACGTCCTCCACCCGCCACTGGGGGATGAACACCGCGCTGTCGTACGGGGCGTCCGGGGTGGGGCCGGGGCCGGCGAACGGGTCGGAGTCGCTGATGTGCCGGCCGTCGAAGTACTTCCGGTAGATCTGGTGGGCCACGCCGCCGTCCAGGATCCCGCGGACGACGCCCAGGTCCTCGAACACCTCCAGGCTGCGGGGGTGGAGGGTCTTGCCGCGGGACTCGCGGTGCGGAACGGCACGGCGCTCGACGACACGCACGGCCACGCCGCGGCGGGCGAGGTCGCAGGCAAGGGTGAGGCCGGTGGGGCCTGCGCCAACGATGAGTACGTCGGTCATGGGGTCCTCTCGTTGCTCGGGGCGGACCACTCAACCGGAGAGGGGAGGAAAATGCAACTCGGTAATGAAAGTGACTGGGTTGCCGTTTGGGTGTGGCGGGGGCGGCGGGTGTCGCGGGGAGGGCGGGGACGGGAACGCGGAGGCGAGGGGCAGAGAGACGGAAGCGCGGAAGCGCGGAAGCGCGGAAGCGCGGAAGCGCGGAAGCGCGGAGACGCAGAGACACAGAGACGCGGAAGCGCCGAGACGCGGGAGGTCGGTTGGCGGCGCGCTGGTGAGCGGCACGTTCAGGGCGGGCGGTGGGGACACCGTCGGTCGCGTGGCCACGGCAGGCGGGGGAAGCGCTCCCCGGCGTGGAAGGGGGAAGGCGGAGGGCCGGAGAGTTGCGGTGGGGAGGGTGCGAGCCCGGCCGGGGCGCGCCCGAGCAGGTCCGTCGGCGGCGGCGCCGCGGTGCCCGTGGGCTCGTCCTCACCTCGGCGGAGGAAGGGGCGCACCGGCGCGCGCCCCGTCAACCGCGCCCGGCCGCCCCGTCGGACGGGGCGGCCGGGCGGAGAGGGGGAAGGGGGCGGGTCAGGCGGCCTTTATCAGGGTGACCCCCTCCTCGGCTTCCTGGTTGTTGCGGCGGTCCGCCCAGGCGGTCAGGGCGGTGCCGCAGGCGTGGTCGAGGTGGCGGAGCTCGGTGAGGTGCAGTTCGACCGGGCGGTGGCCGGGCAGCCGCTCCAGCGTGTCGATGATCTTCGGCAGGCGCAGGAAGGTGGCGTTGCCGTGGAAGCGGACCCGGATCGGCCCGGCGCCGCTCTCCTCGATGTCGATGCGGACGTGCGAGGTCTCCCAGGCCGTCTTCACCACGGCGACGCCCAGACCGATCAGCACGCCTTCGAACATGTTGACGGCCACGATGGCCACGGCGGTGACCGAGAGGATGACGGCCTCGCCGCGGTGCTCCCGCCACAGCGCGGGCAGCTTGCCGAACGGCAGCAGCTTGAAGCCCGCGTGCACCAGCACACCCGCCAGCGCGGCCAGGGGTATGACGCCGATCAGGGCGGGCAGCAGCGCGGCGAACAGCAGCAGCCACACCCCGTGCAGCACCCGGGACGCCTTGGTCTTCGCGCCCGCGTGCACGTTCGCGGAGCTGCGGACGATCACCGCGGTCATCGGCAGCGCGCCCAGCGCCCCGCACAGGGAGTTGCCGACGCCCTGCGCGACGAGCTCCTTGTCGTAGTCGGTGCGGGGGCCGTCGTGCAGCCGGTCCACGGCGGCGGCGCTGAACAGGCTCTCCGCGGAGGCGATGAGCGCGAACGCCACGACGGTGCCGAGCAGGCCGATCTCGGCGAGGCGGCCGAAGTCGTCCCCGCCGGGCGGCTGGACGGAGCCGAGCAGGCCCTGCACCTCGACCTTGGCCAGGGGCAGGCTGAGCGCGGCGGTGGCGGCGGTGGCCAGGCCCACGGCGGCGAGCGCGCCGGGCACCACCCGTGCCCGGTCGGGCAGCTTCGGCCACAGCACCATCACGGCGACGGTGCCCGCGCCGACGGCGAACGCCTTCAGGGCCGTGCCGGAGGTGGCGATGTCGGCGACGAGCCCCGGCAGGCCGGTGATCTTGTCGATGCCGGAGGAAGGGGCGGGCAGGTCCGCCATGGCGTACAACTGCCCGGCGATGATGACCAGGCCGATGCCGGCGAGCATGCCCTCGACGACGGCGACGGAGATGGCCCGGAAGTAGCGGCCGAACCTGAGCAGGCCGAGCGCGACCTGGATGAGCCCGGCGGCGAGCACGATCACGCCGAGCGCGGACAGGCCGTAGGTGTCCACGGCCTCGTACACCAGGACGGTCAGGCCCGCGGCGGGGCCCGACACCTGGATGCTGCTGCCGGGCATCGACCCGACGATGATGCCGCCGACGATGCCGGTGACCAGGCCGAGTTCGGCCGGGACCCCGGAGGCGACGGCGATGCCCACGCACAGCGGCAGGGCGACGAGGAAGACGACGAGCGACGCTGTGAGGTCGGTGCGCAGGGCGCCCCGGAGCGACACAGTTGGGGAGATCATCGGTGTCCTTCGTGTGGGGGAGGGCACGGACGGTCGGAGCGACGGCGTGCGGGTGCCGTGGGGACCGGTGCTCCGCCGGGTTACAGCGCCTCGAAGCGGTCCGTGTCCGGCCGGTGGGTGAGGACTTCACCGGTTTCGACCGTGTAGTACCAGGCGTGCAGCCGCAGTCGGCCCTCGGCCAGCCGGGCGGCGACGCAGGGGTGGCCGCGCAGGTGGTCGAGCTGGTTGAGCAGGTGGCGCTGGGCGGCGTGGGCCGGGTCGGTGCCGTCGGGAACGGGCGCGGCCAGGTCGGCGGGGAAGCCGGAGCGGTCCAGCCAGCGGCCCATCAGCGGCAGCGACCGCACGGCCTCCTTCTGGAGCAGCCCCTTCACGGCGCCGCAGTGCGAGTGGCCGCAGACGACGATGTCGGGGACGCCGAGGGCCTCGACGGCGAACTCGATGGTGCCGGTGACACCGCAGGTGGCGTCCGGGCGGTACTCGGGAACGATGTTGCCCGCGGTGCGCAGCTCGAAGATCTCGCCGGGCCGGGCGCCGGTGATCAGCGCGGGGATGACGCGGGAGTCGGAGCAGGCGATGAACAGGGCCTGCGGGTGCTGGCCCTTGGCCAGCTCGGCGAAGTCGTCGCGCCGATCGGCGATCTTGCGGGAGAAACCTCGGGCATGGTCGATCAGGGACTGCATATCGGCCTCGCTCTCGGGTTGGTGTGGAGTTGTCGTGGGGGTTGGAGGTCGGGGAGAGGGCAGGTGGGAGGAGGCGCGCTCCGGTGGGGTGCGCGCGGGGAGGGGAGGGCGGACGGCGGTGCGCGCCGCCGCGGCAGGGGCCGCCGGCCCGTCGGGGACGCGGCCTCGCCGCCGGGTTCGGCGACGCGGGCCGGGGCGTCCCGGCCGCGCGGGGCGGGGGCTGCCTGCGGGAGCGGGGCGGGAGCGCCTGACCCGCCGTCCGGCCGCCCCGGCTCCCCCGCGGTGCCACGGGCCGGAGGCCGGTGGGTGCGGGGGCGGGCCCGGCCCGGTGCCCCGTCGAGGGTGACGGTGCGTGGGGCCGGCCGCGGGCAGGGGCCGGTGCCGTGCCGCCGCGGGCCGCGCAGGGGTGCGCGCCGGCGGTGCCGGTACGTCAGCCGGGAGGGGTCAGCGCGCGGTCGCGCACGCCGGATGCCCGCCGCCTGTCAGCAGCGGATCACCCGGAGGGCGACGGGCGTGGGGGTGAGCCCGGGGTGGGAGGCGTGTCTGTCTCTCACGGCGAGCGGGTCGGCGACGGCGGTGACGGCGGGATGGCCGGCCGCCGCGGGAGCGCCGCCGGGAGAGCCGACGGGCGCGGGCCCCGGCACCGCGAGGTGCGCGCCGCGGGCCCTCAGGCGCGGATCCTGGTCGCCGCCGCGGTGGGCCGTCGGGCAGTCCGCCCGGGTCTGGGGGGCGTCCAGGGACTCGCCCTGGCCTTCCACCCGCGACTGGGTGCGCTCGGCGGGGGTCGTGGTGGCGGCGGCGTGGTGGGGCAGGCCGAGATGGAGCACCAAGGCGGCCAGCAGCAGGGTGATGACCGCCATCGCCCGCTGCCTCATGGACACCCCTTGCTCTCACACGTACTCGTAACGTTACCGGCTCCGCCCCATGGAAACAGCACATCCGGTTTTTGTGTGACGACCGCCACAGATCGATACGGCACAGGTATTGACTTCTGGTGGACGGCTGCTTGACGGGTGGTGAACGGGGCCACTGACGTGCCCTCAGTGGTTCGCGGCGGCCCCGTGCCGCGCCGGCGATTCGTGCGAGCGCGCGGGCGTGTCGCGCGGGGTGCCGCCCACCGCGGCGGCGCGGTGGGCGGCACCCCCCGCCGCCGTCGGCGCGCACGGCGGCGGGGCGGGGGCCGCGAACGGCCCCCGGGCGGTCACACGGCCGCGCCGCCGAACTCCGCCAGCGCCTGCGCGACGATCGACTCCAGGTGGGCGTGGTGGGCGCCGCGCCAGTAAACGCGGTCGCAGGAGGTGCAGCGGGCGAAGACGTCGTAGGTGCGCCGGGTGCCTTGCTCCAGGCGGTGGGTGACCTGGTCCTTCTCCGCGGCGGCCAGGGCGCCGTTGCAGGCGGTGCAGCGAGTCCACGGGGCGAGCGGCGGGGCGAAGCGGCCGAGGACGTCGCGCAACTGCTCGTCCGGGCGGTCGCTGTAGACGTAGGCGCCCGACCACAGCTCCCTGCGCCGCAGCAGGCCGCGGTCGCGGGAGAGCAGCACCCGGCGCTGGGCGGCGGAGCGCGCGGCCAGGGCGGGGTCGCCGATGTCGTCGCGCTCGTACGCGGCGTCCACCCCGAGCAGCCGCAGCCGCCGGGCGAGGGTGCCCAGGTGGACGTCGAGCAGGAACCGCAGCGGCGCCCCGGGGACCCGCTGCGGGCGCACGATGGCGTGCACCTCCACGGACTCGCCGGGGCGCGGCACATGGGAGGCGCGGACCGGGCGGCCGTCCACCAGCAGCCCGCCGACCTCGGTGAGGGGCACCCCGAGCGACTCCACCAAGTGCCCGAGGGTGGACGTGCCGTCGATCGGGACGGCGGCGGCGCCCCGGCGGCGGTCGGCACCCGCGGTGAACAGGCGCAGCTCGGGGGCGAGACTGATGTGGATCTCCGGTGCGGTCACACCGCCAGGGTGCCACGGTCAGCCGACGCGCCGGGCCAGGCGGTCGAGGAACACACGCTGTCCGGCGACGAGCCTGTCCCGGGCCTCGGCGAGGGAGAACCACGCCACCTTGTCGATCTCCGGGAAGGACTGCACGCGGCCGGAGCCCCTGGGCCACTCCATGTCGAAGGTGCCGGGGGCGATGAGGTCGGGGTCCAGGTCGCCCTCCACCGCCCAGATGGTGACGACCTTGCCGCTGGGCTGGCGCGCCGCGCCGAGGTCGAGCAGTTCGCCGTCGGGCGCGGGCAGGCCGAGCTCCTCCAGGAACTCGCGGCGCGCGGCGGCCAGCGGCTCCTCGTCCGCCTCGTACTCGCCCTTCGGCACCGACCAGGCCGCGCTGTCCCTGGCCTCCCAGAAGGGGCCGCCCATGTGCCCGATGAGGACCTCCAGGCCGCCCGGCGGCCTGCGGTAGACGAGGATTCCGGCGCTGCGTCGTACGGCTGTCATCCCCCCAGTCTGCCCACCGGGCGCCCGGGCGGGGCCGAACCGCCTTGGTAGCGTTCGCCCCTCGATCGAGAGGCGGGGACGGGGATGGCGAACGCGACGTTTCGTGTCGGCGGGGACTTCGAGGTGCGGCGGCTGGGGTTCGGGGCCATGCAGCTCCCGACCGGGGCGGGGCCCGCCCGCCAGGAGTCCGTGCGGGTCGCCCGGCGGGCCGTGGAGCTGGGCATCACCCTCATCGACACGGCCCACCTGTACGGCGGGGGCGCCAACGAGGAGCTGCTCGCCGAGGCCCTGCACCCCTACCCCGACGGGCTGCTGCTCACCACCAAGGTCGGCGTCGCCCGGTCGCCCGACACCGGCGAGTGGGGGCTCGACGGGCGGCCCGAGGTGCTGCGCGGGCAGGTCGAGCAGGCCCTGCGCCGGCTGCGCGTGGAGCGGATCGAGCTGCTCCAACTGCACCGCGTCGATCCCCAGGTGCCCCTGGCCGACCAGGTCGGCACGCTGCGGGAGCTGCGGGAGGAGGGCAGCATCGCGCGGATCGGGCTGTCCGAGGTGTCCGTCGCGGAGCTGGCCGAGGCGCGGCGGATCGCCGACATCGCGAGCGTGCAGAACCGCTACAGCGTGCTCGACCGGGAGCACGAGCCGGTGCTCGACGCCTGCGCCGAGGCGGGCATCGCGTTCCTGCCGTGGCGGCCGGTCGCCGGGGCGGCGTCGGGCGGCTCACCGGAGATCGGCGCCGTGGCGGCGGAGCTCGGCGCCACCCCCGCGCAGGTCGCGCTCGCCTGGCTGCTGGAGCGGGCACCGGTCGTGCTGCCGATCCCGGGGACCGCCCGGATCGACCACCTGGAGCAGAACAGCGCCGCGGCGGACCTGCGCCTGACCCCGGAGCACCTCGCCCTGCTGGACGGGCCGGCGCGGCCGGGGGCCGGGGAGGGGTGAGGCGGGGGCGGTCCGCGGCGCCGGGGGGCCTCGGCGCGTGACGGTCCGTCCCCCGGCCGGGCGGCGCGTGTTCACCGGGTCGGGCGAACCCGGTGACCGGGCCGCGGCTCCGCCGTGCGCCGGGGCGTTTTGGCAGGTGAAAGGGGTTCCGGCGGGTGGGCGGGCCCGGGGATCACGGCATGCGGAACCTCCGGGGGCGCGTGATGATGGCATCACCCGTGCACGCGCGGGAGGCACTTCGGACGGAGCCAGTCAGGCATGGAGATGATGGGACCACCCCCGCACGCACGGGGGTCACGGCGAAGAACGCGCGGGCCCCGCGGCCCTTCCGGGACCGTCCCCGCACCCGCGGGGCGCGCTCTGCCCGGAGGGTCGGGCGGGCCTCCCCGGCGCCGCCCCTGCCCCCGAGCCCCACTCCCCGGGCAGCGGCTCCACGGCCGCCCGCCACCGCTCCGGGATTCCCCGCAGGCCGGTCCTGGCCGCCACCACCCCGCCCGCGATCGCGCAGGTGGTGTCCATGTCGCCGCCGCCGGTCACCGTCGCCCACAGGGCGGATGCCAGGTCGTCCGCGCGGGTGGCGGCGCACCACAGGGCGAACGGCACCGTGTCCTGGGCGGAGATGCGGTGGCCGGAGCCCAGGACCGCCGCGGCGTGACGGACCGTCGTGGACGCGGGCAGGCGGGCGGCGATACGCAGACCCGAGCGCACCTCGGAGGGCGGCAGGTGGCCCGCGACGGCCGTCAGGAGGTCCGCGGGGGGCGGGCCGCCACGGGAGCGGGCGGTGAGGGCGGCGGCGACCGCCACCGCCACGGCGCCCGCGGCGGCCTCGGGGTGGTGGTGGGTGACCGCCGCCTGGCGCCCGGCCTGCCGCGCCGTCTCGGCCAGGTCGTCCGCGAGCCAGGCGCCGAGCGGCGCCACCCGCATCGCGGCGCCGTTGCCGTACGAGCCCTGGCCCTCGAACTGGCCCGCCGTCACCCGGCGCCACGGCTCGCCCGCCCCGACGCGGCGCAGCACCTCGTGCATGGACCCGCCGTACTGGCGGTACGGGTCGGCCGCGTAGGTGGCGGCGAAGGCGAGGGCGAGGGCGTCCTGGTCCACGGCGGCGGGCGCGGCCGGGCGCTCGGCGGTGTCCGGGGCCGCGCCGGTGGCGGCGAGGTGGCGGACGAGGGTCAGGGCCTGGGCGGTGTCGTCGGTCCACGGCCACGGGCCGTCGCCCGGCGCGGCGCGGCGGGCCATGGCCCCCTCCCGGTCCTCGCGCGGCACGCGGAACCAGGCGCCGCCGAAGGCGTCGCCGAGGACGAGGCCGCGCAGCGAGTCGAGGGCGGCGGGCGGGATGCGCATCGCGCCAGTCTCGCAGTGGCCGCCGCGGGCCGGCACCGGGTTTTCCCCCGGGGGCGGGCGCGGTGTTTTCCGGCAACCGTGCGGGGGCCGGGCGGCGTCCTCCTTCCCGGGGCGGCACCGCGGAGCGCGGGCGGGCATTTCCCGGAAATGAGCGGCATGTGCGGGGACACGGCGGGAAAGCGCGACAACCGGGTTTTTTCGGCGTGTCACGGACCGCCCCGGGCCGGCGTTGCACCTTTTCCGGCCATGATCCGACCATGGACATGAAGATTTAACAACCTCGCAGCTTGACGACCCGCTCGCGCCATGCGCGCGAACCTGCCACGAAGCCCTCGGCCACCCTCGTGAACAGTGGCGCGATCCCGCCCCCGTGACCGGCCCGCGACCGGTGGCGCGAACATTTTCGGAGACGGCGGAAAATTGTCCCCGCATTCACCGGGGCGGCCGCGCGGCGCGGGAAAGCGGACCGGGCAGGTTGACCGGTCGGTAACTTCGTGGCTACTTTCGACGCTCGCGTCCCCGAATTAGCCGGGCAGCGCAAGTGGCATTTCTGCCCGTGTCCGGTTCTTCCCCTGCGCCATCGATTCTCTCGGAGAGAACCCATGTGCTCAGCGAGCCCCGGTGCGACAGTCATCGGCATCACTCCCCTCGGTGAACCGGACGCCAGGCTGGCCTCGGCCGTCAGCCGCGCCGGCGGGCTCGGCGTCCTCGACCTCGGCCGCGGCGACCTGCGGGCCCGCGAGGAGCTGGCGCGACTGCGCCGCTGGTCGTCCGGCGCCCGGTACGGGGTGCGGGTCGCCGCGGGGTGCCGGCTGGACCCCGGCGAGCTCGGCGAAGGCCCGTGCGCCGTGGTGCTCGGGGTGGACGCGCCGTGGCGGCCGAGCGACGCCGGGGCGGGCGGGCGCCGGGTGCTGGCCGAGGTCACGGATGTGGAGCAGGCGCTGGCCGCGGTCCGGGCGGGCGCGCACGGGCTGGTGGCGCGGGGCGCGGAGAGCGGCGGGCGGGTCGGCGAGCTGAGCACCTTCGTGCTGCTCCAGCACCTGCTGGGCGAGCCGCGACTGGCGGGGGTGCCCGTGTGGGCCTGCGGCGGCATCGGGCCGCGCACGGCCGCCGCCGCGGTGGCCGGGGGCGCCGCCGGGGTGGTGCTGGACTCCCAGTTGGCGCTGCTGGCGGAGTCGGGCCTGCCGGCGGAGGCCGCGGCCGCGCTGCGGTCCATGGACGGGTCGGAGACCGTCGTCGCGGGCGGGCACCGGGTGCTGCGCCGCCCCGGGGCCGGCCCCGCCCTCCCGGCGGAGGACGCCGACCCGGCCCTGGTGGCGGGCCTGCTCGGGGTGCGGGAGCTCACGGCGCGACTGCTGCCGGTGGGCCAGGACGGGTTCCTCGCGGCGTGGTTCGCGCGGCGGTGCGGCGACGCCGCGGGCGCGGTGCGGGCGGTGCGGGAGGCGGTGCGCGGCGCCCTCGGCGACGACGAGGCCGCGGCGGCCCTGCTGCCGGGCTCGGCGATGTGCCGGGCGCTGGGCACCGCGTTCCCGGTGGCGCAGGGGCCGATGACCCGGGTCAGCGACCAGGCGGGGTTCGCGGCGGCGGTGGCGGCCGAGGGCGGTCTGCCGTTCGTCGCGCTGGCGCTGGCCGGGCGGGAGCGGGCCCGGGAGATGCTGCGGGAGGCCGGGGCGGCGCTGGCCGGGCGGCCGTGGGGCGTGGGCGTGCTGGGGTTCGCGCCGGAGGAGGTCAGGAACGCCCAACTGGAGGCGGTGCGGGAGGCCCGGCCGTCCCACGCGATCGTCGCGGGCGGGCGCCCCGCGCAGGCCGAGGCGCTGGAGCGGGCCGGGATCGCCGCGTTCCTGCACGTGCCCTCGCCGGGCCTGCTGCGCCAGTTCCTCGGCGCGGGGGCGCGCCGGTTCGTCTTCGAGGGCTCCGAGTGCGGCGGCCACGTCGGTCCTCGGGCGAGCTTCCCGCTGTGGGAGGCCCAGCTCGCGGTGCTCGCGGACTTCCTGGACGGGCCGGACGGCGCCGGGCAGGCGGAGCGGGTGCAGGTGCTGTTCGCGGGCGGGGTGCACGACGCGCGGTCGGCGGCGATGGTGGCCGCGCTCGCCGCCCCGCTGACCCGGCGCGGCGCCGCCGTGGGCGTGCTGATGGGCACCGCGTACCTGTTCACCGAGGAGGCCGTGGCGCACGGCGCGGTCGGGCCGCTGTTCCAGCGGCAGGTGCTGGCCGCGCGGCGCACCGTGCTGCTCACGACCGCGCCCGGGCACGCCACCCGCTGCGTGGCCAGCCCGTTCGCGGACGGCTACCGGGCCGTCAAGGAGGAGCTGCGGGCGCGGGGCGTGCCGGAGCGGCGGATGTGGGAGGAGCTGGAGCGGCTCAACGTCGGGCGGCTGCGGCTGGCCAGCAAGGGCGTGGAGCGCGGCCCCGGCGGACGGCCCGCGCCGGTGGACGAGGAGCGGCAGTTGCGCGACGGGATGTTCATGGCGGGCCAGGTCGCGGTGCTGCGCTCGCGGGTGACGACCCTCGCGGCGCTGCACCGGGCGGTGGGACCGGAGGCCGCGGACTTCCTGGCCGCGCGGGCGGCCGGGGCGCGGGAGCGCGCGGACGGGCGGGACGGGCGGGAGGGGCGCGAGAAGGCCGCGCCCGCGCCGCTCGACGTGGCGATCGTCGGGATGGCCTGCATGTTCCCGCAGGCGCCCGACCTGGCGTCGTTCTGGGCGAACGTGGTCGGCGGCGTGGACGCCGTCACCGAGGTGCCGCCGGAGCGGTGGGACCCGCGGGTGCACTGCGGGGAGGGCGGCGCGGTCACGTCGAAGTGGGGCGGGTTCCTGCCGCGGATCCCGTTCGACCCGCTGCGCTACGGCATCCCCCCGGCGTCGCTCGGCAGCGTCGAACCGGTGCAACTCCTGGCGCTGGAAGCGGCGCGGCGCGCCCTGGACGACGCCGGGTACGGGGACGGCGGCCGGGCGTTCGACCGGGCCAGGACGTCGGTGGTGTTCGGCGCTGAGGCGGGCAGCGACCTGTCGAACGCGCAGACGCTGCGCGCCGTGCTGCCGTCCTACCTGAGCCGGGTGCCCCCCGCCCTGGCCGAGCAGTTGCCCGAGCTCACCGAGGACTCCTTCCCCGGCATGCTCGCCAACGTCGTCTCCGGGCGGATCGCCAACCGGCTCGACCTGGGCGGCGCCAACTACACGGTGGACGCCGCCTGCGCCTCGTCGCTCGCCGCCGTGGACGTGGCCTGCAAGGAGCTGGTGTCGGGCACCAGCGACCTGGTGCTGTGCGGCGGCGCCGACCTGCACAACGGCGTCAACGACTACGTGCTCTTCTCCTCGGTGCGCGCCCTGTCCCCGACCGGCAGGTCCCGCGCGTTCGACTCGTCCGCCGACGGCATCGCGCTCGGCGAGGGCGTGGCGTGCCTGGTGCTCAAGCGCCTGGCGGACGCCGAGCGGGACGGCGACCGCGTCTACGGGGTGATCAAGGGCGTGGGCAGCTCCAGCGACGGGCGGTCGCTGGGCCTGACCGCGCCCCGCCCCGAGGGGCAGCGGGCCGCGCTGGAGCGGGCGTACCGGGCCGCCGGGGTCTCCCCCGCCGACGTGGGCCTGGTGGAGGCGCACGGCACCGGCACGGTCGTCGGCGACCGGACGGAGCTGACGGTGCTCGGCGAGGTGTTCACCGCCGCCGGGGCCGCGCCCGGCACCTGCGCCCTGGGGTCGGTGAAGTCGCAGATCGGGCACACCAAGTGCGCCGCGGGGCTGGCCGGTGTGATCAAGGCGGCGCTGGCCCTGCACACCGGGGTGCGCCCGCCGACCCTGCACCTGTCCCGGCCCAACGCGGCCTGGGACGCCGAGCGCAGCCCGTTCGTCTTCCACACCGAGGCCGCGCCGTGGGCCGCGCCGGTGGAGGAACGATTCGCCGGGGTGAGCGCGTTCGGGTTCGGCGGCACCAACTTCCACCTGGTGCTCGCCGCGCACGACGGCGGCCCGCCCCCGGCGCACGCCCTGCACGCCTGGCCCGCCGAGCTGTTCTGCTTCCGCGGCGGCGACCGGGCGGCGGCGCTGCGCGCGGTGGAGGAGCTGCTGCGCCTGGTCGAGGCGGGCGAGGCGGCCGGGCGGCCGTGGCGGCTGCGGGACCTGGCGCTGGCCGCCGCCCGCCGCGGCGACGCCGGGCACGGGCCGGTGCGGGTGGCGGTGGTGGCCGAGGACACGGCCGGCCTGGCGGCGCTGCTGCGCCGGGCGCTGGCCGGCGAGCACGACCCGAAGGCGGGCCTGCGCCTCGCGGGCGAGGACGCGGACGCCCCGGGCCGGGTGGCGTTCCTCTTCCCCGGCCAGGGCAGCCAGCGCCCCGGGATGTTCGCCGAGCTGTTCGTCGCCTTCCCCGAGCTGCACCGCTACCTGGAGCTCGGCCGCGCCCACGCCGCCGCCCTGCACCCGCCCGCCGCGTTCGGCGAGGACGCCCGGTCCCGGCAGCGGGCCCGGATCACCGACACCCGGGTGGCGCAGCCCGCCCTGGGCATGGCGGGGCTGGCCGCGCACGCGCTGCTCACCGCGGCCGGGGTGCGGCCCGACATGGCGGGCGGGCACTCCTACGGCGAGCTGGTGGCGCTGAGCGCGGCGGGCGCCCTGGACCCGGCGGACCTGCTGGAGCTGAGCGCGGCGCGGGCCGAGGCGATCCTGGACGCGGCCGGGTCCGGCGCCGACCCGGGGGCCATGGCCGCGGTGGCGGCGGGGCCCGGCGAGGTGGAGCGGGTGCTGGCCGCGGCGGGGCTCGGCGGCGCGGTGGTCGTCGCCAACCGCAACGCGCCGGAGCAGACCGTGGTCTCCGGGCCGACGGACGCCGTGGAGGCCGCGGTGCGGGCGCTGAAGGGCGCCGGGCGCGGCGCCAAGCGCATCCCGGTGGCGTGCGCCTTCCACAGCCCGCTGGTGGCCGGGGCCGGGGAGGCGTTCGCACGGGCGCTGGCGGCGCGGCCGGTGCGGGCGCCGGAGTTCCCGGTGTGGGCGGGCCGCACCGCGGCGCCGCACGACCCCGACCCGGGGGCGCTGCGCGCCGAGCTGGCCGCGCAGATCGGCGCCCCGGTCCGGTTCGCCGAGCAGGTCGAGGCGATGTGGGAGGCGGGCGCCCGGGTGTTCGTGGAGGCGGGGCCCGGCACCGTGCTGACCCGCCTGGTGGGCGCGGTCCTCGGCGACCGCCCGCACCGCGCGGTGCCGTGCGCGGGGCACCGCGGCGACCTGCGCGGACTGCTGGACTCCCTCGCCGAACTGGCCGTCGCCGGGCTCCCGGTGCGCTGCGGCTGGATGTTCCGGGGCCGGGACGCCGTGGAGCCCGACCCGGCGCGCCCGCCGAAGCGGCCCGGCTGGACGGTGGACGGGCAACTGGTCCGCACTGCGGACGGGGAACTCCTGCCGGGTGCGCTGGCACCGGCCCGACGTATCGCGGAGGCGGTTGTGACGGAAGCGGACGGGGCGATCCGGGCGAGCGGAGCGACCGGAGGGGCCGGGGCGGGCCCGGCGGAGGGCGGCGCCGAGGCGCTGGTGCGGGAGTTCCTGCGGAGCAGCCGGGAGATGGTGGCGGCGCAGCGGGACGTGCTGCTGACGTACCTCGGGGCCGCGCCGAGCACCTCCCCGGCGGCCCCCGCCCCGCACGCGGGCCCGCTGCCGGTGGACGGGCGGGTGGTGCCGGGTGAGGTGATGCCCGGTGACGTGATGCCGGGCGACGCCGTGCCGGGCCGGGCCGTACCGGATCCCGCCGCGCGGTCCGCGCCCGGGCCCGCCGCGGCCCCGGGCGGGCCGGTCACCGCCGAGCAGGTGCTCCGCGTGGTCGCGGAGATCATCAGCGAGCGCACCGGCTACCCGGTGGACATGATCGAGCCGGACCTCGACCTGGAGGCCGACCTCAGCGTGGACTCCATCAAGCGGGCCGAGATCGCGGGCGAGCTCGCCGCCCGGCTGGGCGTGGCCGGGGAGGGCGCGGCGGCGCTCGGCGACGCGGACCTGGAGCAACTGGCCAGGGCGCGGACCGCGGCCGCCGTCACCGACTGGCTGACCGCCCGGCTCGCTCCCGCGGGACAGGACGCGGTGGCGCAGCCCGTACCCCCGTCCCCCGGTGAAGGGCCTCCGCCGGACGGCGGGGTGACGTCGGACGGCGGGGTGCCGCCGGTGGCCGGGGAGGCGCCGCGGCGGCTGCGGATGCGGCCGGTGGCGCTGCCGGAGCCCGAGGGCGACCCGGCCGCGGTGCTCGCGGGCGCGCGGCTCGCGCTGCTGGGGGACGGTGACGGCGCGGCGGACGCGCTGGCGGCGCGGCTCGGCGAGCTGGGCGCGCGGGCGGTGCCGCTCGGCGCGGGCCACACCCTGGGCGAGGACGACGGCCCGTTCGACGGCGTGGTGCTGCTGGACCCGCTGGCCGACTCCGGGCCGCCCGTGCTGCCGGGCGCGTTCCCCGTGGTGCGGGCGGCGCTGGCCCGCGGCCCGCGGTGGCTGCTGGCCGCGCGGCGCGGGCAGGCGCGGACGGCCGGGCTGCGCGGGCTGTTCCGGACGGTGGCCGGGGAGTACCCGGACCTGACCGCGCGGGTGGTGGACCTGCCGGACGCGGCGGCGCCGGGCGAGGTGGCCGGGGCGCTGGTCGCCGAGCTGACGAGCCGTGACCCGGCCCCGGTGGTGCTGCGCACCGGCTCCGGGCGGCAGGGCCTGGCGCCGGTCGAGGCGCCGCTCGGCGCGCTCGCCTCGTCCGGCGCGGGCCCCGCGGGCGACGGCGCCGCCGAGGCCGAGGCGCTCGGGCTCGGCCCCGAGTCGGTGGTGGTGCTGGTCGGCGGGGCGCGCGGCATCACCGCCCGGTTCGCCGCCGCGCTGGCCTCGGCCGCCCGCTGCCGCGTCGAACTGCTCGGCCGCACCCCGGAGCCGGAGGGCCCGGAGGACCCCGCGACCGCGGACGCCCGCGACGGGACGGCGCTGCGCGCGGCGCTCGCGGCGCTCGGCGGGCGCACGCCCGCGCAGATCCAGCGGGAGGCGGCGGCCCTCCTGGCCCGGCGCGAGGTGGCCGCCACCCTCGCCGAGCTGACCGCGCTCGGCAGCCGGGCGCGGTACCGGTCGGTGGACTTCCGGGAGCCCGACGCGGTCCGGCAGGCGGTGAAGGAGATCCACGCGGAGCACGGCCGCCTCGACGGCGTGGTGTACGCGGCCGGGGTGATCGAGGACAAGCTGATCGCGGAGAAGTCCCCCGAGTCCTTCCAGCGGGTCTTCGACACCAAGGCGGGCGGCGCCGCGGCGCTGCTGGAGGCGCTGGAGCAACTGCCCGGCGGCCCGGCGTTCACGGTGCTGTTCGGCAGCGTCGCCGCGGTGCTCGGCAACCGCGGGCAGGCGGACTACGCGGCCGCCAACGACGCGCTGGAGGAGCTGGGGGCGCGGTGGTCGGCGCGCACCGGCCGCCGCGCGCTGACCGTGCACTGGGGCCCGTGGGCGCCGTCCGGGGCGCACGGCGGGATGGTCACCCCGGAACTGGCCCGCGAGTACGCCCGCCGGGGCGTGCGGCTCATCGACCCCGAGGAGGGCACCCTGGCGCTGCTGCGCGAGCTGGCCTGGTCGCAGGAGCCGTCCGGCTCGGTCGTCTACACCGCGTCGGGCTGGTGAGCGTGGCGGGCGCGGCGCCGGTCGCCGTCGTCGGGATGGCGGTGCTGCTGCCCGGCGCCCGCGACCTGGACGCCTACTGGCGGAACCTGGTCCAGGGCCGGGACGCGGTCACCGAGGTCCCGGCCGGGCGGTGGGACCCCGAGTACTACGCGCCGGGCGCCGCCTCCGGCGCCCCCGACCGGGTGTACTGCCGGCGCGGCGGGTTCGTGGACGACATCGCCGAGGTGGACGTGGTCCGGTTCGGGATCATGCCCGCGTCCGTGGCGGGCACCGAACCGGACCAGTTGATCGCCCTGCACGTGGCGGCCGCGGCCCTGGCGGACGCGGGCGGCGAGGAGCGGCTGCCCGACCGGGACCGGGTCGGCGTGGTGCTGGGCCGCGGCGGCTATCTGACGCCCGGCCTGGCGCGCCTGGACCAGCGGGTGCGCACCGCGCGGCAGCTCACCCGCACCCTGGCCGAGCTGCTGCCCGAGCTGGGCGCCGACCGGTTGGAGCAGGTGCGGCGGGCGTTCACCGAGCGGCTCGGCCCCGACCGGCCCGAGGCGGCGATCGGCCTGGTGCCGAACCTGGCCGCGTCCCGGGTCGCCAACCGGCTCGACCTGCGCGGCCCCGCCTACACCGTGGACGCCGCCTGCGCCTCCTCGCTGGTGGCGGTGGACCAGGCGGTGGGCGAGCTGGCGTCCGGGCGGTGCGACGTGATGCTGGCGGGCGGCACCCACCACTGCCACGACATCACCCTGTGGAGCGTGTTCGCGCAACTGGGCGCGCTGTCCCCGAGCCAGCGCAGCCGCCCGTTCCACCGGGACGCCGACGGCATCCTCATCGGCGAGGGCACCGGCGTGGTGGTGCTCAAGCGGCTCGACGACGCGCTGCGCGACGGCGACCGGGTGTACGCGGTGATCCGCGGCACCGGCGTGGCCGGCGACGGCCGGGCCGCGGGCCTGGTCAACCCGGACCCGGGCGGGCAGGCCCGCGCCGTGCGGCGGGCCTGGGCCGCGGCGGGCCTGGACCCACGGGAGCCGGGGTCGCTGGGGCTGCTGGAGGCGCACGGCACCGCCACCCCGGCCGGGGACACCGCGGAACTGGCCACGCTCGCCGAGGTGTTCGGGCCCGCCGGGGGCGCGGGCGGGCGGGCCGTGATCGGCTCGGTGAAGTCGATGATCGGCCACACCATGCCCGCCGCCGGGGTCGCGGGGCTGGTCAAGGCGGCGCTCGCCCTCCACCACGGGACGCTGCTGCCCACCCTGCACTGCGACGACCCGCACCCGGGCCTGGCGGCCACCAGGTTCCGGGCGCTCGCCGCCGCCGAGCCGTGGCGGGTCCCGCCCGGCGGGGTGCGCCGGGCGGCGGTGAACGCCTTCGGGTTCGGCGGCATCAACGCCCATGTGGTGCTGGAGGAGCCGCCGGGTGCCCCCGCCCCCGCCGGGCGGCCCCGCGTCACCGTCACCGAGCCGGAGCGGGCCCTGACCCTGGCCGCGGACGGCCCGGAGCGACTGGCCGCGCTGCTGGCGGCGGACGACTCGGCGCTGCTCGCCCGCGGCGCCGACCCGGGGCACCCCGGGCCGGTGCGGCTCGGCGTGGTGGACCCCACGCCCAAACGGCTCGCCCTGGCCCGGCGGGTGGTGGCCCGGGGCGGCCCGTGGCGGGGCCGCAACGACGTGTGGTTCGCCCCGCGCCCGCTGCTGGGCGGCGGCGGCAGGCTCGCGTTCCTCTTCCCCGGCCTGGAGAGCGAGTTCGCCCCGCGACTGGACGGGGTGGCCGAGTACTTCGGGCTGCCCCGGCTCGACGGGGCCGACGCCCGGGTCGGCGACGTCGGGCGGCACGGCGTCGGCGTGTTCGCCGTCGGCAGGCTGCTGGACGCGGCGCTGCGCCGCATGGGCGTGCGGCCGGACGCGGTGGCCGGGCACAGCGTCGGCGAGTGGACCGCGATGGCGGCGGGCGGCCTGTACGCGGGTGAGGAGGTGGACGCGTTCCTCGCCTCCTTCGACCCGGACGCGCTGCACGTGCCCGGGGTGGTGTTCGCCGCGCTCGGCGCCCCGGCGGAGCGGGTCGCCGCCCGGCTCGCGGAGCACCCAGGCGTGGTGCTCTCCCACGACAACGCCCCCAGCCAGTGCATGGTGTGCGGCCCGCGCCAGGCGGTGGAGGAGTTCGTCCGGGCGATGCGCGCCGACGGCGTGATAGCGCAGGTGCTGCCGTTCCAGTCCGGCTTCCACACCCCGATGCTGGCGCCGTGTCTGGCGCCGATCCGGGCGGCGGCGGAACGGTTCCGGCTGCGCCCGCCGCGGGTACCGGTCTGGTCGGCGACGACCGCGGCCCCCTACCCGGAGGCCGAGGCGGACGTGCGGGAGCTGTTCGTGCGGCACCTGCTGGAGCCGGTGCGGTTCCGGCCGCTGACCGAGGCGATGCACGCCGCCGGGTTCCGGGCGTTCGTCGTCGTCGGCACCGGGCAGTTGGCGTCGCTCGTCGGGGACACCCTGGGCGCGCGCGAGCACCTGGCCGTGGCCGCGAACACGCCGCACCGCGACGGGCTGGCGCAGTTGCGGCGGGTGGCGGTGGCGCTGTGGGCGGACGGGGCGCGGGTGGACCCGGCGCTGCCCCGGCCCGGGTCGGCGCGCCGCGGCGGGGCCGCCCCGGCGCGACTGGACCTGGGCGGGGCGCTGATCGGCCTGGACGGGCCGCGCCTGGCGGAGCTGCGCGACGCGCTGCGGCCCGCCCCCGCGGCGGGGCCCGGCACCGGACTCGACGCGCTGGCCGGGAGCTCCCCGCTCGCCGCGGAACTCGGGGCGCTGCTGCGGGAGACGGCGGGCACCGCGGCCGAGCTGATCGCCGCGGGCGCGGGGCAGGGGCGCGCCGCCCCTCCCCCGTCCCCGCCGCCGTCACCGCAGCCGCCGTCACCGCAGCCGTCCCCGCCGGGTGGGCGGACCGTGCTGCGGGTGTCCACCGCCGACATGCCTCACCTGCGGGACCACTGCTTCTTCCCGCAGCGCGCGGACTGGCCGGACGAGGCCGACCGGTGGCCGGTGGTGCCCGCGACCACGATCGTGGCCCATCTGATGGAGGCGGCCGAGCGGGACGCGCCCGGGCTGCGGGCGGTGGCCGTGCGCGACGCCGGGTTCGGCCAGTGGGTGACGGCGTCCCCGCCGGTGGACGTGCCCGTCACCGTCACCCCCGCCCCGGACGGCCGCCGCGTCGCGGAGTTCGGCCGGGCCGCCCGCGCCACCGTGGAGCTGGCCCCCGCCTGGCCCGCCCCGCCCGCGCCGTGGCGGGCCGGCCCCGGGGAGCGGGCGCCCGAGCACACCGCGGCCGACCTGTACCGGGAGCGGTGGATGTTCCACGGGCCGGCGTTCCGGGGCGTCACCGCCCTCACCGGCATCGGCGAGGCGCATGTGCGGGGCGTGCTCACCGTGCCGCCCGCGCCCGGCGCGCTGCTGGACAACGTCGGCCAGTTGCTCGGCTACTGGATCATGGCCACCCGCGCCGAGCGGACCGTGGTGTTCCCCGTCGGCATGCGGCACCTGCGGTTCTTCGGCCCGCACCCGGCCCCCGGCACCGCGGTGGAGTGCCTGGTCAGGATCGTCTCCCTGGACGCCACCACGCTGGAGGCCGAGGCGCAGCTCGTGGTGGACGGCACCGTGTGGGCGGAGCTGACCGGCTGGCGGGACCGCAGGTTCGACAGCCACCCCGAGACCCGCCCGGTGGAGCGCTTCCCCGAGCGCAACACCCTCTCCCGGCCCCGGTCCGGCGGCTGGGTGCTGGTGCACGAGCGCTGGTCGGACCTGGCGTCCCGTGAGCTGATCATGCGCAACCACCTGGGCGGCCCGGAGCGCGAGGCGTACCAGCGGCACCCGCCGCGGGGCCGCAGGCAGTTCCTGCTCGGCCGGATCGCGGCCAAGGACGCGGTGCGGCGCTGGCTGTGGGCGCACGGCGCGGGCCCGGTGTTCCCCGCCGAGGTCCGCATCGGCAACGACGGGTCGGGCCGCCCTTACGCCGTCGGCGTGCACGGCAGGGCCCTGCCGCCGCTCGACCTGACGCTGGCCCACCGGGCGGAGGCGGCCGTCGCCCTGGTGGTGCCGCGCCCCGCGGGGCGGGAGGCGGGCGGGCCCGGCCCCGGCATCGACATCGAGGAGGTCAGGGAACTGGACCCGGCCACGCTCGCCGTCGCCTTCGGCCCGGAGGAGCTGGCCCTGCTCGACCGGGTGTGCGCGGCGGAGGGCGGTGGCCGGGCGCGATGGACGGCGGCGTTCTGGGCGGCGAAGGAGGCGGCCGCGAAGGCCGAGGGCACCGGGTTCCTCGGCCGGCCGCGGGCGTTCGCGGTGGAGGCGGCCGAGCCGGGGCGGCTGGTGGTGCGGGCTCCCGGGCCCGCCCGGCGCCGGCACGCGCTGCGCGCCGTGTGGACGGCCAACCCGCCCGGGCTGCCGGAGCGGGAATACGCCGTGGCCTGGACCCCAGGGGCGGCGCACGACGACGAGGAGAACACAGGTGACAAGAGCTGAGCCGACCGCCGTCGCGGACCCGGGCGCCGCGCTCCGGGCCACCGTCCTCGCGGAGATCGCCGGGATGCTCCGGGCGATGCTCGACGAGTACGGGCTCGACGACATCGACATCACCGCGGACACCCGCTTCACCGAGGACCTGGAGCTGGAGAGCGTCGACCTGGTCACCCTGGCGGGCAGGCTGGAGGAGCGGTACGGGCGGCGGGTGAACTTCGCCGAGTTCGTCGCCGGGCTGGAGCTGGACGAGATCGTCGGCCTGACCGTCGGCCGCCTCGTCGAGCACGTGGCGGCTTCCCTGGAGGCCGCGGAGGCCGCGGAGGGCACGGAGGCCGGGCGGGCCGCGGAGGCCGGGCGGGCGGGTCCTGCCCGTCCGGTGGCGGACCGGGAGGGCTGACGGGTGGTGATGATCGACACCGGCGGCCCGGACGGCGTCCGGCTGCACGCGCAGCGCTTGGCCCCGCCCGGCGGCGGACCGCCCGCCGCCACCGTCGTGCTGCTGCACGGCCTGCTGGTGGACAGCCTGGCCAGCTACTACTTCACCGTCGCGCCCGGCCTGGCCGCCGCCGGGCTGGACGTGGTGATGTACGACCTGCGCGGCCACGGCCGCAGCGAGCGCCCCGCGACCGGCTACCGGCTCCGGACGCAGGTCGCCGACCTGGCGCGGCTGCTCGACCGGCTGGAGGTCGCCGGGCCCGTGCACCTGGTCGGCAACTCCTTCGGCGGGACGATCGCGTTCGGGTACGCCGTCCTGAACCCGGAGCGGGTGGCGGGCCTGACGCTGGTGGAGTCGGAGCCGGCCACGCCCGCGTGGGCGGTGAAGCTGCGCGGGCTGCTGGGCCGGGTGGAGACCGAGCTGGCCGGGAACGAGCAGGCCGCGCTGGACTGGCTCGCCGCCACCCAGGGCCCCCATCTGGCCCGGGTGTCCAAGGGCGCGGCCAGGCTGGTGCGGGCGACCCGCATCGCGCGGGAGGTCCCCGACAGCGAGGTGCTCACCGAGGAGGAGATCCGCACCGTGCGGCACCCGGTGCTCGCGGTCTACGGCAGCGAGTCCGACCTGGGCGCGCAGGGCCCGTGGCTGCGGGGGCTGCTGCCGCGCTGCCGGACGGTGGTGCTGCCGGGCCTGGAGCACTCGGTGCTGGTGGACGCGCCCGGCCTGGTGCTGGAGCTGGTGCTGTCGTCGCTGCGCGACCACGGCGTGCCGGTGCTCGCCGGGGCGGGTGCCCGGTGAGCCGCTTCCTGTTCGTGGTGCCGCCGCTGGTCGGGCACGTCAACCCGGCCGTGGGCGTCGCCGCCGAGCTGGCCGGGCGCGGGCACGCGGTGGCGTGGGCGGGGATGCCCGAGGTGGTGCGCGGCCTGGCGGGCGAGGACGCCGTGGTGTTCCCGTGCGCGGTGCCCGGCGACGTGGCCGGGGTGGCCGGGCGGCCGCCGCAGGTGCGCGGCGCCGGGGCGCTGAAGTTCCTGTGGGAGGGCTTCCTGGTGCCGCTCGCCGAGGCGATGGCACCGGGGGTGCGGCGGGCGGTGGCGGCGTTCCGGCCCGATGTCGTCGTGGCCGACCAGCAGGCGTTCGCGGGCGCGCTGGTCGCGGAGGCGCTCGGGGTGCCGTGGGCGACCTCGGCGACCACCTCCGCGGAGTTCACCGGCGCCCTGGACGGCATGCCCAAGGCGGACGCCCGGCTGGCGGGCCTGCTCGCGGACCTCGCCGCCCGACTGGGCGCCCCGCCCGGGACGGACCCCCGCTTCTCCCCCCGCCTCACCCTCGCGTTCACCACCGCGGAGCTGGCCGGCGACGTCCCCCGCGCCCCGCGCGGCATCCGCTGGGTGGGGCCGTCCGTCGCCGCCCGCCCCCACGCGCCCGCCTTCCCCTGGGACTGGCTCGACCCGCGCCGCCCCGCCGTCCTGGTCACCCTCGGCACGGCCAACACCGACGCCGGGGCGCGCTTCCTGGCCGAGTGCCGGGAGCTGGCCCGCGCCAGGTCGGGACTGCTCCAGATGGTCGTCGTCGATCCCGCGGGCGAACCCCACGAGGACAAGGACCTGCTGGTCACGCCCGCCGTCCCCCAGCTCGCCCTGCTGGCGAAGGTGTCCGCGGTGGTCTGCCACGCCGGGCACAACACCGTGTGCGAGGCGCTGTGGCACGGCGTCCCGCTGGTGGTGGCGCCCATCCGCGACGACCAGCCGGTGGTGGCCGGGCAGGTGGTGGACGCGGGCGCGGGCGTCCGCGTCCGGTTCGGCCGGGTCACCGCGGCCCGGCTCGGCGAGGCGCTGGACGCCGTGCTGACCGGGCCGGGCCACCGCGCCGCCGCCGAGCGGATCGGCGCGTCCTTCCGCGCGGCCGGCGGCGCCCCCGCGGCCGCCCGCCACCTGGAACGCCTCGCCGCACCCATCCCCCACACCCCCAAGGCGGAACGATGAAGGACAGCACCTCCCGCGCCGCGGCCGTCGCCGCCGCGCGCCCCCGCTACCAGGCCGACCTCGCCGGCGGCGTCGAACGGTTCCGGCAGCCGCGCCGCCCCGACTGCCCGTGGTGCGGCTCCACCCGACTGCGGCAGCGCCTGCGCACCACCGACCTGCTCCAGCGCAAACCGGGCCGGTTCGTGCTGGACCGCTGCGACGACTGCGGCCACGTCTTCCAGAACCCCCGGCTCACCGCCGAGGGCCTGGAGTTCTACTACCGGGACTTCTACGACGGCCTGGGCGAGAAGAACCTCGAGGGCGTCTTCTCCGGCCAGGACCCGTCCTACCATGCCCGCGCCCGGTCCCTGCTCCCCCACGACGACACCCCGAAGAACTGGCTCGACGTCGGCACCGGCCACGGCCACTTCTGCGCCGCCGCCCGCGCCGTGCTCCCCGACACCCGCTTCGACGGCCTGGACTTCGGCGAGGGCGTGGAACTAGCCGCGCGGGCCGGGCGGATCGACCGCGCGCTGCGCGGCACCCTCGTCGAGCTCACGGACGAGCTCACCGAGAGCTACGACGCGGTGAGCATGTTCCACTACCTGGAGCACACCCCCGAGCCCAAGCGCGAACTGCTCGCCGCCCGGCAGGTGCTGCGCCCCGGCGGCCATCTGCTGATCGACGTCCCCGACCCGGAGAGCCGCTGGGCCCGGGTGCTGGGCCGCTGGTGGCTGCCCTGGTTCCAGCCGCAGCACCTGCAACTGATGCCGGTGGCCAACCTCAGGCGCGAACTGACCTCGCTCGGCTTCACCGTGGTCGCCGAGCAGCACGCCGAGGCGCACATCGCCGCGGACCTGCTGGGCGCCGTCTACCTCCTCCTCAACAGCGCGACCCCGCCCGAGGACGCCCCCTGGCACCCCCGCCCCGCGACCCGCTCCCGCCGCGCCCTGCGCACCGCCGCCTTCGTCTGCGGCATCCCCGCCCTCCTCGCCGCCACCGCCGCGGACCGCCTCCTGATCGCCCGCCTCGCCCACCGCCTCGGCCTGTCGAACGCCTACCGCCTGGTGGCCAGAAAGAACTGACCACCTCCCGACGACGCCGGGCCGCCCACCCCCTCCCCGCGAACCCCGCCCGGGCCGGGTCGCGGCGATATGCTGGCGGTTGGTCGTGGCCCGGGTGGGTGAGTGCGGGTCAGGTGGGTGTCGTGGGGAGGGAGTTGCGCGGTGAGTGGGCTGAACAAGGGGCTGCGGAAGGTCGAGGTGGGGCTCAAGTGGGACCCCAGCCCATTGGGTGCGTCCGCCAGTGACCTGGACATCATCGCGGGGACCTACCACGCGACCGACCCGTACGGGGAGCCGGGCTACCTGGTGCACTTCGACAGCAGGTCGCCCGACGGCACCATCATCCTCCAGCGCGACAGCCACACCGGCCAGGGCCTGGGCACCGACGAGTCCATGACGCTGGAGCTGGACCGGCTCTCGCCCGCCTACGCGCGGGTGGTGGTGGGTGTGGCGATCCAGCAGGGCAGCGGGCGCAGGACGTTCGGGGACGTGGCGAACACCCGGGTGCGGATCAGCGAGGGGTACGACGAGCTGGCCGTGGACGACTTCTCCGGGGTGGCGTGGGCCACGGCCGCCACGGTCGCGGAGTTCACCCGGGGCGACGGCGGGCAGTGGCGGATGCGGGCGGTGGTGCGCGGGTTCGACGCGGAACCGTCCGCGTTCGCCCGGGCGATGGGCGCCGACCGGCTCTGAGCGGGCGCCGCCGCGTCCCCCGGGGTCCCGGTCACCCGACGACGAGCGGCAGTCGCGCGGCGAGCCCGCCCAGCGCGGCCCGCTCCGCCTCGGTCGGGGCGCGCCGTCCGGTGCCGACCAGCAGCGCGTCCTCGTCGGAGAGCGAGGCGGGGAACGCGGCCCCGGCGATCGCCTCCAGCATCCCGCGGGACCGGGCGAGCCCCTCGGCGGGCGGCCCCGCCACGCCCGGGAGGTGCGCGACCAGGTCCAGGTGGTGCAGCGTCCACTCCAGGACGTACGCGGTCAGGTAGTCGCCCGCGGTGAGGACCTGGCCGCGGGTGCCGACCCGCAGCCCCGGGTCGGCGAGCGCGGCGGCGCGGCCGGCGGCGGAGCCCACGTCGTCGAGGTGGAAGGTGAGCAGCCCCGGGTCCTGGTAGGCGGCGGCCAGCCGTACGGTCAGCGCGTCGAGCGGGTCGTCACCGGTCGGCGGCGCGTCGGCGACCTCCCAGTAGGTGACGGCGTCCCGGGTCGGCTCCCCCTCCGCGGGGGTCGCCAGGGTGATCAGGACGTCCTGCGCGTCGATGACCAGGTGGCACACCAGGTCCCGCACGAGCCAGCCGGCGCAGCCGGACGGCTGGGCGAAGGCCTCGTCCGGGAGCCCGGCGACCGCCGCGCGCAGCGCTGTCCACGAGTGTGCGAAGAGATCCACACCGGCACGGTAGTGCGGCGCCGGAACGGTGGACAAGCGGATACGGACGGGCCCTCGGGGCCGGGGCCCGCTCCCGTGCCCGCGGCGGGCGGGCGGCGGGGCGCGGGCGGTCTCGGGGCGCGGTCGCGCGGGTTCCACCGGGGGCCTCCATGGTCTTGATGTGCACACGGCGGCTGTGTCATACAGGTCTGGGACATCGCAAGTGTGGGCCAGTGCTGTCGACGGAAGGCATGTCCGTGAGGCGCGTACCGGGGTTGGTTGTACTGGCGTCGGCCGTGTGCCTGCTGGCGGCCGGATGCGGGTGGACGGACGACGAGGACTCGAAGCCGCCCACCGCGCCGTCCGGCGTCACGGCGGACGCCAGCAGCTCCTCCTCCGTCCATGTGATGTGGCGGCGGTCCACGGACAACACCGGCGTGACCGGCTACGAGGTGTACCGGGGCGGGAAGAAGGTCGCCCAGGTGCCGGGCGGGGCGCTGATGGTGGACGTCACCGGGCTGAAGCCGGCCACGGACTACCGGTTCACCGTCCTGGCGAGGGACAAGGCGGGCAACCGGTCGCCGCGCAGCAAGGAGGTGCCCGTCACCACGCTGCCCGAGTCCAGCAACGACCGGAAGGCGCCCACCACGCCCGGCAGCCCGCGGGCGACCGCCGACGGCGAGCGGGGCGCGACGCTGACCTGGGGGCGGTCCACCGACAACAACGCGGTGACCTCCTACGACATCCACCAGGGGGACACCAAGATCCACAGTGTGGGCGGCGACGAGACCACCGCGCGGATCACCTGGCTGCGGCCCGGCACGAGCTACACCTTCACCGTCAAGGCGCGCGACAGCGCCGACAACGTCTCCCCGGCGAGCCGCCCCGTGGGCGTGACCACGGCGGGCGAGCCCGAGGACGGCGCGGGGACAGCGCCGGGCGGCTTCGAGGTCACCCCGGTCGCCGAGAGCGGGGCGAGCTATCTGAAGCTGGCGTGGACCACGCCGGATGTGGACGGCGAGGTGACGGAGTACCAGATCTACTTCAACGGCGAGTTCGCCACCACGCTGATGTGGGGCAGCCAGGCGCCCGCGGGCAAGGCCACCTACAAGCTGCCGGTGCACAACGCCAAGCCGGGCACGGTCTACACGGTGAAGATGCGGGCGAAGCTGCCGGACGGCGAGTGGGGCGGCTTCTCGGCCCAGCGGACGGTGACCCTGCGGTAGACCCGCGGGGGGTTCACGGCGGGTCCGGCCGGTGCGCGGCGCCGGGGTGCGCGGCGGCCGGGGGCGCGGGTCCGCGGCGGGGGCGCCGGGGCGCCGGCCGGGCCGAAGGGATGCCCGGTGAGCGGTGCGGTCCCGCTCCGCGGCGGGCGCGGGCGGCGGCCGCGGTCGCGGCGGGGAGGGTGCCTCGCTCAGACATCGCTGGAATATCGCTCCCGTCACGCTCCGTCGCTGCTCGACCCGGCCCCGCCACATTCCCTCCCTGCCGCCGCACCGGCGGCGTTCCCCCTGGGATGAGGAGCCGCCATGACGAGTGCCAACACCGGGACACCGACCGAGGGCCGGCACGAGACGGTCCGGGCCCTGATCTACCACGCGGCGCGGGTGGGTGAGATCGCCCGGGCGCTGGGCGGCCGGGACGGCACTCGGGAGGTCGCGTCGCTGAGCGCTCAGGTGGCGCAGGCGGGGGACGCCGACGCGGCCGTGCGCCGGCTCACCCAGCAGGTCCAGCGGCGGGCGGTGCGGAGCTGGCTGTGCCTGTCGCCGCGCGACGCGAGCGGGCGCCGCCCGGAGGTGGAGGCGCTGCACGCCGCCCTGCTCCAGGGGCGGGCGCGGCCCCGGCTCATCGTGCCGCGCGCCCTGCTGGTGGACGAGGCCGAGCGCGGGCTGCTGCGGCCGTACGCGGCGATGGGCGCCCCGGTGCGGGTGTCCGCGCTGAGCCTGCCGGAGATGGTGGTGGTCGACGGTGTGGTGGCGGTGCTGTGCGAGCCGGGCGTGCAGGGGGCGCCGGCGGTGGTCACCGACCGGCCCGTGATCAGGGCCCTGGAGGCGCTGCTGGACACGGTGTGGGTGCAGTCCCCCGACGCGGGGCCGCTCCAGGAGTTGGTGGCCGCGGCGCCGCGGGAGACCGAGGACGGCGGCACCACCCTGTCCCGGGTGCTGGAGCTGCTGACCGCCGGGTGGACGGACGAGGCCGCCGCCCGGGAGCTGGGCTGCTCGGTGCGCACCTACCGGCGGCACGTCGCCGACCTGATGCGGCTGCTCCAGGCCAGATCGCGCTTCCAGGCGGGGGTGCGGGCCGCGCAGCGGCGGTTGACGGCGGCGCTCTAGGCGCCGCCGTCGCGCGTGCGGGGGCGGGTCAGGCCACGTCGAAGTCCAGGTCCACCGCCGCGGTGGCGGGCGTGGCCTGGCAGGTCAGGACGTAGCCGTCGGCGACCTCCCGCTCGGTGAGGGTGCGGTTGCGCGCCATCTCGGCCCGGCCCTCGACGACGCGCGCCCGGCAGGTCGCGCACACCCCGCTGCGGCAGGAGAACGGCAGCTCGGGGCGGTCGGCGAGGGCGGCGTCGAGGAGGGTCTGGCCGGGCCGCGCGCGCACGGTGCTGGTCCGGCCGCCGTGGCGCAGCGTCACCCGCGCGCCCCGGCCCGGCGGTCCGGGCCGGGGCCGGGGCGGCGGCGCGGCGGCCTCGTCGTCGTGGAACAGCTCCGTGCGCACGGCGGGCCCGGCCGCGCCGTGCTCGGCGAGCACCCCCTCGGCGGCGCGGACCATGGCGGCCGGGCCGCACACGAACCACTCGTCGACCAGGGCGGGCGGCACCGGGCCCGTGAGGAGGGCGCGCAGCGTCCCGGGGTCGAGGCGCCGCCCCGGCGGGCCGATCAGGTGGGTCTCGCGGGAGAACAGCCGCAGCAGGTTCAGGCGCGGCCCGTGGCGGTCCTTCAGGTCGGCGAGCTCCTCGGCGAACATGGCGGAGGCCGCGGTCCTGTTGCCGTACACCACGGTGAACGCGCTGGCGGGCTCGGTCTCCAGGGCGGCGGCCACCAGGGAGAGCACGGGGGTGACGCCGGAGCCCGCCACCAGCGCGGCGTAGCGGCGGGCGCGGCGCGGGTCCAGCGCGGTGGTGAAGCGCCCTGCGGGCGGCGCGGCGTCCAGGGTGTCGCCCGCGGCCAGCGTGCGGGCCGCGTACGGGGAGAACGCGCCGCCCTCGACGGTGCGCACCCCGATCCGCAGCAGGCCGTGCTCGCGCAGCAGGCGCGGGGTGGAGCACACCGAGTAGGCGCGGCGCACCTCGGTGCCGCCGAGGCGGGCGCGCACCGTCAGGTACTGGCCGGGCGAGAAGGCGAAGCGGTCCCGCAGCGCCTGGGGCACCCGGAGGGTCACGGCGACCGCGCTGCCGTCGTCGGCGGCCGGGGTGACGGCGGTGACCGGCAGGGCGGTGAAGCCGGGCGCGGCGGCGGGGCGGGCCGCCCCGGGGGTCGCGGGGGTGGCCGTGGGGGCGGTCATCAGTGGTCCTTGACGTGGTCGAAGGGCTCGCCGCAGGCCCGGCACCGCCACAGCGCCTTGCAGGCGGTGGAGCCGAAGCGGGCCAGCTCGGTGGTGTCGGCCGCCCCGCACCCGGGGCAGGCGGGGGCGGGCGCGGCCAGCGGGAGGAGGCGGGCGCCGCGGGGCGGGGCGGCCCCGGCGGGGGGCGGGGGCGCGATGCCGGCGGCACGGAGCTTGGCGCGGGCGGCCTCGCCGATCCAGCGGGTGGTCCACGGCGGTGACCACACGGTGTCGATGGTCACCCCGGGGTAGCCCGCGCCGCGCACGGCGGCCCGGATGTCGGCGCGGATGACGTCCATGGCGGGGCAGCCGGTGTAGGTGGGGGTGATGGTGACGTGGGCCCGGCCGTCGGGGCCGACGCGGGCCTCGCGCAGGATGCCGAGCTCCTCGATGGACAGCACCCGGATCTCCGGGTCCCTGACGGCGGCGAGCACCTCCCGCAGTCGGGCCGAGGCGTCGGCGGGCGGGGTGCCGGCGGGCGGCGGGGCGGCGTCCGGCGCGGCGGCGAGGTCGGCGGCGGGGTCGGGGGCGGGGTCGGCGGCGGTCACCAGCGGGCTCCCGGGTGGGCGCGGTGCAGGGCCTGCATCTCCGCCAGCAGGAAGCCGAACGCCTCGGTGTGCACGCCCTGGCGGCCGCCCATGGGCGCCCACTCGCCGTCCGGCACGCCCAGCCGCGCCTCCGCCAGTACCCGCTCGACACGCTCCAGCCAGGGCGCGCGCAGCCCCGCCGGGTCCACGCCGACGCCGCGGGCCACCGCCGCCTCGTCCACCGCGTCCGGGGTGAACAGCGCGTGGGTGTAGGGCCAGACCGCGTCCACCGCCCGCCGCATGCGGCGGTGCGACTCCTCGGTGCCGTCGCCCAGGCGCACCGTCCACGCGGCGGCGTGGTCGGCGTGGTAGGCGCTCTCCTTGACGGCCTTCGCCGCGATCGCGGCGAGCTCCGGGTCGGCGGAGGCGGCCAGCCGCTCGTACAGCAGCTCCTGGTGGACGGCGAGGAACAGCAGCTTGGCCATGGAGTGGGCGAAGTCGCCGTTGTCCAGCTCCACCAACTGGTGGTTGCCGAACTCGGCCTCGTCGCGGAGGAACGCCAGCGCGTCCTCGTCGCGGCCCCGGCCCTCCAGGCGCCCGGCGTGGCCGAGCAGGGCCCGGGCCTGCCCGAGCAGGTCGAGGGCGATGTTGGCCAGCGCCACGTCCTCCTCCAACTGCGGGGCGCGGGTGCACCACTGGACCATGCGCTGCGCGGCGATCAGCGCGTCGTCGCCGAGCCGCATGGGGTAGGCGGACGCCGGGTCGGGCTGCGTCACAGGTGCTCAGCTCCTTCGGGCAGGTCGAAGAAGTCGGGGTGCCGGTAGGGCTTGTCCGCGGCGGGCGCGAAGAACGGGTCCTTCTCGTCCGGGCTTGAGGCGGTGACCGCGGCGGCGGGCACCACCCACAGCGACACGCCCTCGCCGCGCCTGGTGTACAGGTCGCGGGCGTTGCGCAACGCCATGTGCGCGTCCGGGGCGTGCAGGCTCCCGGCGTGGGTGTGCGCCAGGCCGCGCCTGGGCCGCACGAACACCTCCCACAGCGGCCAGTCCCGGCCGGGCGCCGGTGCCGCGCTCATGCCGCGCTCCCTTCCGGCGCCGCGGTCCCGGCGGCCCCTTCCGCGGCCCGCCGCCTGGCGGCGTGGGCGGCGGCGGCCTCGCGGACCCAGGCGCCCTCCTCGTGGGCGCGGCGGCGGTGGGCGACGCGCTGCCGGTTGCACGGCCCGTCGCCCTTGATGACCCGGGTCAGCTCGGCGAAGTCCGGCGGGGTGAAGTCCCAGTGGCCGCGCTCCTCGTTCCAGCGCAGCGCGGGGTCGGGCAGGGTGACGCCGAGCACCTCGGCCTGGGGCACGCAGATGTCGACGAAGCGCTGGCGCAGCTCGTCGTTGGTGAACCGCTTGACGCGCCAGGCCAGCGACTGCTCGGAGTGCACCGACGCGTGGTGCGGCGGGCCGAACATGGCCAGCGCCGGGTACCACCAGCGGTCCACCGCCTCCTGCGCCATCCGCCGCTGCGCCTCGGTGCCGTGGGTGAGCGCCCACAGCGCGTCGAAGCCCTGCCGGTGGTGGAAGGACTCCTCCTTGCAGACGCGGACCATCGCCCGGGCGTAGGGGCCGTAGGAGGAGCGGCACAGGGGGACCTGGTTGACGATGGCGGCGCCGTCCGTGAGCCAGGCCAGGGCGCCGGTGTCCGCCCAGGTCAGGGTGGGGTAGTTGATGAAGGACAGGTACCGCTGGCGGCCGGTGTGCAGCGCGTCGAGCAGCTCGGCGCGGTCCGCTCCCAGCGTCTCCGCGGCGGCGTACAGGTACAGGCCGTGCCCGGCCTCGTCCTGGACCTTCGCCAGCAGGATCGCCTTGCGGGCCAGGGACGGGGCGCGGGTGAGCCAGTTCGCCTCCGGCTGCATGCCGACGATCTCCGAGTGGGCGTGCTGGGCGATCTGGCGGACCAGGGTGCGGCGGTAGCCGTCGGGCATCCAGTCGCGGGGCTCGATCTTCTCGTCCCTGGCGATGACGGCCTCGAAGTGGGCCAGCAGCCGGGCCTCCTCGTCCGGGCCCGGCCCGCAGGCGGGGCCGGTGCGGGCCGGCGCGGGGCGCGGCCCGGTGAGCGCGGCCTCGGCCGCCTCGACCTCGGCCAGGAGTCCGTCCCCTCCGGGCGGCGCGGGGGCGCGCGGCTCGTCGTCCTCCACCGGTGCTCCTCCGTTTCGTGCCGTGGCGGTGCTCGGTCGCCACGAACGTAGCCAGCGGCCGCGCCGCGCCCCGGCCGCGCTGGCAGCCACCTGCCACCCGGTGGCGCAGGCGCGACAGCAAGCTGCCAGAAATCCCCGGCCGCTCGAGGCGGCGTCGAACACTCGGTGAGGCCAAAGCACGACGCGAGGGAGTTGCGAGTGCCCAGGGACAAGGGTTTCTACATCGGTTTGATGTTCGACGAGGCGGCGGCCGCGCACGGCTCGGCCCCGGTCGTACTGGACACACCGCTCCAGGTGGCGCCCGGAGGGGGGACCCGCTGGACGGTGGGCGGCCTGGCGGACCTGGTCCGGGACCTGGCGGGCCGGCTGGTGGCGGCGGGGGTGGCCCGCGGGGACCACGTCGCGGTGTACAAGACGAACAACTTCGACATCGCGCTGCTCGCCGCGGCGGCGCAGCGCGTGGGCGCGGTCCCGGCGCTGCTCTCGCCGATGCTGGACGGGCCGACCGCGACCCGGCTGCTGGAGCGGCTCGACCGCCCGTGGCTGCTCACCGACGCCGACCACCTGGCCGCCACGGGCGTGGACCCGTCGCCGGCCCGCGGGGTGCTGCTCGGCGCAGGCGAGGCGACCGGTCCGCGGACGGCGGCCCTGGGCGCGCTGCGGCCCGCGCCGCTGACCGGCACGGGCGTGGTGCGCCCGCACGAGCCCGCGTTCATCAGCCACACCTCGGGCACCACGGGGCTGCCCAAGCTGGTGGTGCAGACGCCCGACGCGCTGTGGCGGCGGCTGCGCGTCCAGCGCATCGTGGCGTCGCGGACCTGGAAGCGGGAGTCGGTGGCGCTGTGCGTCAGCTTCGTCCACGCCCGCTTCTACAGCGCCCTGTACCTGGGCATCTCCTACGGCAACCCGCTGCTGGTGGCCGTGGACGCCTCCCCGGGGTCCATCGGGCCGCTGTTCGCGCGACACCGCCCCGGGGTGGTGGAGACCCAGCCGAACACCTTCGTCGACTGGGAGGAGCTGGCCGCGGCCGAGGGCCGCCCGCTGGCGAACGTCCGCTACTACAACGCCACCTTCGACGCGCTGCACCCGCGCACCGTGCGGACCCTGCTGGGCGCGTCGGACCGCCGCTCGCCGAAGTTCTTCCAGCTCTACGGCCAGTCGGAGACCGGGCCCGTCGCGGGCGGCTGGACCACCCTGCGCGGCGTGAAGAGCGGGGCGGGGCGCGGCGTGGGCCGGCCGCTGCCCGGCGTGGTGCGGATGCGGGTCGTGGACGACGACGGCAGGCCGGTGCGCCGGGGCGCGGTCGGCCACATCGAGGTCAGGAGCCGCACCCTGGCCCGCACCTACCTCGGGGAGGACGAGCGGTTCCGGCGGCAGTTGCACGACAACTGGTGGCGCATGGGCGACATGGGGTTCCGGGACGCGCTGGGCCGGCTGCACCTGCTGGACCGGGAGGTGGACCGGATCGACGCCGTGGACAGCAACCTGCGCGTCGAGGACGAGCTGATGGCCAGGCTGCCGGAGCTGCGGGAGATCGTCCTGGTGCCGTCCGGCGGCGGCAGGCCGGTGCCGGTGGTGTGCACCCGCGACGACGCGCCGCTGGACCCGGTGCGGTGGAAGGCGGCGCTGGCCGGGCTGCCCGAGATGGAGGAGGTGCGGCAACTGCCATTCGACCGGGTGCCGCGCACCGCCACCTGGAAGGTGCGGCGCCCCGAGCTGGCGCGGCTGCTGGCCGAGGACGGCGCCCGTGGCTGAGCGGCGCACGGCGGGGCGCGGCGGCCCGCCGCCGGCCCCGGCCGCAGCCCGCGGCGCACCCCGCGCACCCCGCGCGTCCTCGAGCGCCCTCGTCCACGCAGGAGTCATGGAGGAGCCATGGAGCCGCTGACCGCCGCCGCGCAGGACGCGCCCGCGCCCCCCGCGGCGGTCCGCCCGCAGTCGCCCGCCCCCGCGGCGCCCGCCGCGCCCGGAGGGCTCTCCCCGTCCGGCCACCTGGACACCTTCGCCCGCGACCACCTGCCGCCGCCCGCCCAGTGGCCGGTGTTCCTCGAGGACCTGCCGGAGCTCCGTTACCCGGCGCGGCTGAACTGCGCGGAGGAGCTGCTGGACGGGACGGTGCGCCGGCTCGGCGGGCACCGGCCGTGCCTGTACGACGCGGCCGGCCGGATGTGGACGTACGCCGAGCTGGCCGACCGCGTCGAGCGGATCGCGCGGGTGCTGGTGGAGGACCTGGGCGTGGTGCCGGGCAACCGGGTGCTGCTGCGCGGGCCCAACGAGCCGTGGCTGGCGGCGTGCTGGCTCGCCGCGGTCAGGGCGGGCGCGGTGGTGGTGACGACGATGCCGCTGCTGCGCGCCGGCGAGCTGCGCACCATCGCCCGCAAGGCCCGGGTGGACCTGGCGCTGTGCGCGGACGGGTACACCGACGAGCTGCTGCGCGCGGCCGTGCCGGGGCTGCGGGTGGTCCGCTACGGCGCTGACTCCGAGCTGGCGCGCCTGGCCGAGGAGGCAAAGGGCGGCCTGCCCGCCGCGGCGACCGCCGCCGACGACGTGGCGCTGATCGCCTTCACCTCGGGCACCAGCGGCGAGCCCAAGGCGACCATGCACTTCCACCGCGACGTGCTGGCCATCGCCGACACCTTCTCCGCGCACGTGGTGCGGCCCCGCCCCGACGACCTGTTCACCGGCAGCCCGCCGCTGGCGTTCACCTTCGGTTTGGGCGGGCTGCTGGTCTTCCCGCTGCGGGCGGGCGCCGCGGCGCTGCTGCTGGAGCGGGCCACGCCGCGCGAGCTGTTCACCGCGGTCGGCACGCACCGGGCGACGGTGCTGTTCACCGCCCCCACCGCCTACCGGGCCGCGCTGCGCGAGATCGACCGCTACGACCTGTCCTCGCTGCGGCGGTGCGTCTCCGCGGGCGAGGCGCTGCCCGCGGACACCTGGCGGGCCTTCCACGAGGCCACCGGGCACCGCGTCATCGACGGCATCGGCTCCACCGAGATGCTGCACGTGTTCATCTCGGCCGCGGACGACGACATCCGCCCCGGCGCGACGGGCCGGCCGGTGCCGGGCTTCCGGGCCCGCGTCGTGGACGGCGCCGGGCGGGAGGTGCCCGACGGGGTGCCGGGCCGCCTGGCCGTGCAGGGCCCGACCGGCTGCCGCTACCTGGCCGACGACCGGCAGCGCGCATACGTCCAGGGCGGCTGGAACATCACCGGGGACACCTACGTCCGGGACGCCGAGGGGTACTTCTGGTACCAGGCCCGCTCCGACGACATGATCGTGACCTCCGGCTACAACGTCGCCGCGCCCGAGGTGGAGCAGGCCGTGCTGCGGCACCCGGCGGTCGCCGACTGCGCGGTCATCGGGGTGCCCGACCCGGAGCGCGGCAGCGTCGTCAAGGCCGTCGTCGTGCCCGCCGAGGGCCACATGCCCGGCTGCGCCCCGGCCGCCGAGGAGCTCGCGGCGAGCATCCAGGCCCGGGTGAAGGCGGACATCGCCCCCTACAAGTACCCGCGGCTGGTGGAGTTCGTCACCGAACTGCCGCTCAGCAGCACGGGCAAGCTGCGGCGCGGCGTGCTGCGCGAGGCGCACACGGCCCGCCCCCCGCACCAGGAGGAGAAGGGATGATTCGCAGAAGAGCGCTGCTCACCGCAGGAGCGGCCACCTCCCTCGCCGCGTCGGGGCTGACGCTCACCGGCGCCGCGGGCGCGGCCGGCGGCCGGACACGCGGCGGCCGCGTCCCCTGGGACAGGCTGCGGACGGCGATCCGCGGCGACGTGGTGCTGCCCGGCGACGCCGACTACGCGCGGGCCAGGCAGCTCGCCAGCGCCCAGTTCGACGACGTGCGCCCGCGGGCGGTGGTGTACTGCGAGACCGACCGGGACGTGCGCACCACGCTGCTGTTCGCGCAGGACACCGGGCTGCACACGGCGGTGCGCAGCGGCGGGCACGGCTTCACGGGGTGGTCCACCACCGAGGGCCTGGTGCTCGACGTGTCCCGGATGCGCCGGATCCGGGCGGGCCGCTCCACCGTCAGGCTCGGGCCCGGCGCGCAGGCCGTGGACGTGGTGGCGGCGCTGTCGCCGCTCGGCGTCACCGTGCCCGCCGGGTTCTGCCCGACGGTCTGCCCCGGCGGGTTCGTCACCGGCGGCGGCATGGGCTGGCAGTTCCGCAAGTACGGCCCCACCTCCGACCGGCTGGTCTCCGCCCGGGTGGTGCTCGCCGACGGCCGGATCGTCACCGCGTCCCGGGAGCGCCACGCCGACCTGCTGTGGGCGCTGCGCGGGGGCGGCGGCGGCAACTTCGGCGTGGTCACCGACTTCGAGCTCGCCCCGACCCGGGAGGACCGGGTGGTGACCTTCGACCTGACCTGGCCGTGGCACCTGGCCGACCGGGTCCTGGCGAGCTGGCAGGAGTGGGCGGCGGCGGCACCCGCGTCGCTGGCGCCGCGCGCCGGGGTCCTGCTCCGCGACGCCGGGGCGGGCACCGCGCCCACCGTCATGGTCATGGGCGCGCACTTCGGCGCGGAGAGCGAGCTCACCGCGCTGCTGGCCGAGCTCACCGCCGACATCGGGCGGCCCCCGGACACCGCCGTCGTCGCCGAGCGCGGCTACCGGGAGGCGATGATGCGGCTGTTCGGCTGCGAGGACTCCTCCGTCGAGCAGTGCCACGTCACCGGCAGCAACCCGGAGGCGCTGCTGCCGCGCACCACCTGGGTGCGGCACCGCAGCCGCATGTTCGACCGGCGCGTGCCCGGCTCCGGCGTCGCGGACATGCTCGCGGCGTTCGACGCCGACCGCAGGGCCGGGCAGTACCGCTGGCTGGGCTTCGTCGCGCTGGGCGCCAACGCCGACCGGCTCCGGCCGGGCGACACCGCCTACGCCCACCGGGGCGCCGGCCTGTTCGCCGTGTACACCGTCGGCCTGGGCAGCCCCCGGCCCGGCGCGGAGGACCTGGCCGCGGCGGCGGCCTGGGTGGACGGCGGCTTCGCCGCCATGGACCCGCACTCCTCCGGCGGCACCTACGTCAACTACCCCGACCCCGGCCTGACCGACTGGCCGCGCGCCTACCACGGCGCGAACCTGCCCCGGCTGTCCGCGGTGAAGCGGGCCTACGACCCGTACGGCTTCTTCCGCTTCCCGCACGCCGTCCCGGCCTGACCCCGGGCCCGGCAGCCCGGCCGTCCCGCGGCCCGGCAGCCCGGCAGTCCCACGGAGGCGTCCCCCCGCGGCCCGACGGCCCGCGGGGGGTGTCCCCCGGGCGCGGTTCCCCGCGTCCCCGTCACCCTCACGGCCCGGCCGCGGCCCGACCCCGCGGCCGGGGTCCCGCACGCCCGTGACCCGCGTACCGAAGGTGAGTCCCCCCATGTCCTTGCTGGAGTCGGCGGGCAGCTTCCCCGCCCAGGTGAGCGCGCCCGAGCGGTGGACCACGCCCGCCGGTGTGGCGGTGCGCCGCCGCACCGAGCACACCGGCGGTGCCGCCGCCGCCCGGGCCCGGCTGGAGAGCGCCCTGGACCTGCGGCGCGGCATGCTGCTCCACCGCGGCCCGCGGCGGGCCGTCGGCTACCTCGATCCGCCCGTCGAGGTGGTCCTCGGCGCGGAGCGGCTCACCCTGCGCGCGCTGAACTCCCGCGGCACGGTATTGCTGCCCGCGCTGCGCGACGCCGTCGCCGCGGGCTGCGACCTGGAGCGGGCGGACGCCACCCGCGTCGTCGGCCGGGTGCGGCCCGGCGCCGGCGTCTTCGCCGAGGAGGAGCGCACCCGGCACGCCGGGGTGTTCCGCGCCGTGCGGGCCCTGCTGCGCGCCCTGGCGGCGCCGGACGACAGGCTGCTCGGCCTGTACGGCGCCTTCGGCTACGACCTGCTGTTCCAGGTCGATCCGATCCCGCTGCGCCTGCGGCGCGACCCGCGCGACCGCGACCTGGTGCTGCACCTGCCCGACGAGATCCACGAGTTCGACCTGGAACTCGACCACGCGCTGCGCCACACCTACGAGTTCACCGCGGCCGGCCGGGACACCGAGGGCCTGCCGCGCTCCACCCCGGCCACCCGCTTCACGCCCGGCGTCCCCGAGCGGGAGCGGGACCACGAGCCGGGCGAGTACGCCCGGGTCGTCGAGCGCGCCGAACCGCTCTTCCGCTCCGGCCACCTGTTCGAGGTGGTGCCCAGCCAGGTGTTCCACCGCGCCTGCGCCGAGCCGCCCTCGGCCGTCTTCCGGCGACTGCGGCGGCAGAACCCGGCCCCGCACAGCCTGCTGGCGAACCTCGGCGACGGCGAGTACCTGGTGGGCGCCTCCCCGGAGATGTTCGTGCGGGTGGCCGAGCGGCCGGGGCGGCAGCTCGTGGTGGAGACCTCACCGATCAGCGGCACCATCGCGCGGGGCCGCGACGCGGTCGAGGACGCGCTGCGGGTGCGCCAGCTCCTCGGCTCCGTCAAGGAGGAGTCGGAGCTCACCATGTGCACGGACGTGGACCGCAACGACAAGTCGCGGGTGTGCGTGCCGGGCACCGTGCGGGTCACCGCCCGCCGCCGCATCGAGATGTACTCCACCCTCATCCACACCGTGGACCGCGTGGAGGGCCTGCTCGCGCCGGGGCGCGACGCCCTGGACGGCTTCCTCGCCCACCTGTGGGCGGTCACCGTCACCGGCGCGCCCAAGCTGGCCGCGGTGGAGTTCATCGAGCGCGAGGAGCGCTCGCCGCGCCGCTGGTACGGCGGCGCGGTCGGCAGGCTCACCTTCGACGGGGGCGCCGACACGGTGCTGACCCTGCGCACCATCCAGATCCGCGACGGCGTGGCCACCGTGCGGGCCGGGGCGACCCTGCTGTACGACTCCGTGCCCGAGGCGGAGGAGGCCGAGACCGAGCTGAAGGCCAAGGCGCTGCTGCGGGCCCTCGACCCGCCCGCGGCCCGCCCGGCGCCGGCCCCGGCGGCCCCGTCGCCGGGAGCGGCGGGCGGGCCGGGCGCGGGGCTGCGGATCCTGATGGTGGACCACCGGGACTCCTTCGTCCACTGCCTGGCCGCCTATCTGCGGCAGACCGGGGCCGCCGTCACCACCTACCGCAGCGGCGGCCATCTGCCCGTGGTCGAGCGGGAGCGCCCCGACCTGCTGGTGCTCTCCCCCGGCCCCGGCCGCCCCGCGGACTTCGGCCTGGCCGCCACCCTGGAGCAGGCCGAGCGGCTGGGCATCCCGGTGTTCGGGGTGTGCCTGGGGCTGCAAGGGCTCGTCGAGTACTTCGGCGGCCGGCTCGGCGTCCTGGCCGTGCCCGTGCACGGCAAGCAGTCGCAGGTCCGGGTCACCGACCCCGGCAGCCGGCTGCTGGCGGGGCTGCCCGAGCGGTTCGACGTCGGCCGCTACCACTCGCTGCACGCCTCCACCGCCCGGATGCCGGGGGAGCTGCGGGTGACCGCGGAGACCGGTGACGGCGTGGTGATGGCCGTGGAGCACCGCGAACTGCCGTTCGCCGCGGTGCAGTTCCACCCGGAGTCGATCATGACGGCGGGCGGCGGCGCCGGGCACCTCGTCATCGCCAACGCGGTGTCCTCACTGGCCCGCAGGTAACCGGCCCGCCCCCTCGGAGCCCCTCCGGCCCGGTGGCTCCGACGCGCCATGCCCACTTCCGCACCCGTACGGCACCCGGAGAGGAGAGCGGTGGCGGGCCGGACACCGCGCCGAAGCCGAATGACCCTCACCGACCTGTGCCCGCCCGCCCCGCCCGCGCCGTCCGCGCCGTCCTGGCACGCCCTGCCCGCGGAGCAGCAGCCACCGTGGCCCGACCCGGCGGCCCTGCGCGCCGCCGTGGCCGAACTCGCGGCGCTGCCGCCGCTCACCCCGCCCGAGGAGTGCGACCGGTTGCGCGACCGGCTGGCCGCGGCGGCCCGCGGCGAGGCGTTCGTGCTCCAGGGCGGCGACTGCGCCGAGACGTTCGCCGACCTCACCGCCGAGCGGGTGCGGGCCAAGGTGCAGACGCTGCTCCAGATGTCCACCGTGCTCAGCTACGCGTCCTCCCTGCCCGTGGTCACCGTGGCCCGGATGGCCGGCCAGTTCGCCAAGCCGCGCTCCCGGCCCACCGAGACCCGCGACGGGCGCGCCCTGCCCGTCTACCGGGGCGACGCGGTCAACGGGGCCGCCTTCACCGCCGAGGCCAGGACCCCCGACCCGGCCCGGCTGCTGCGGGCCTACCACGCCTCGGCCGCCACGCTGAACCTGGTCCGCGCCTACACCCACGGCGGCGCCGGCGACCTGCGCCGCCTGGGCGAGTGGAGCCCCGACTTCGCCGACCTGGCGCCGGCCGCGCCCCGCCACCGCGGGCTCGCCCGGGACATCGACGCGGCGCTGCGCTTCCTGTCCGCGCGCAGCGCCGCCACCACCGCGCCGACCGAGCTGTTCACCTGCCACGAGGCGCTGCTGCTCGACTACGAGACGGCCCTCACCCGCGCCGACGCCCGCACCGGCGCCGCCTGGGACTTGTCCGCCCACATGGTGTGGATCGGGGAGCGCACCCGCGGGCTCGACGGCGCGCACGTCGCGTTCGCCGCGGGCGTGCGCAACCCCGTGGGCGTCAAGCTCGGCCCCACCGCCACCGCCGACGAGGTGCTGGCGCTGATCGACCGCCTCGACCCGCACCGCGAACCGGGACGGCTCACCCTGATCACCCGGATGGGCGCCGGCCGCGTCCGGGACCGGCTGCCCGAGCTGGTGGAGAAGGTGACCGCGGGCGGCGCGCCGGTGGTGTGGGTGTGCGACCCCATGCACGGCAACACCTTCACCGCGGCGACCGGCCACAAGACCCGCCGCTACGAGGACGTCCTGGACGAGGTCACCGGCTTCTTCGAGGTGCACCGCGCCCTCGGTACCCACCCCGGCGGCCTGCACCTGGAGCTGACGGGCACCCGGGTCACCGAGTGCCTGGGCGGGGCGGAGGAGCTGACCGAGGACGACCTGCCCCTGGCCTACGAGTCCGCCTGCGACCCCCGGCTGAACCGGGCCCAGGCGCTGGAACTGGCCTTCGCCACCGCCGACCTGCACCGCCGCGCGGCGGGGCGCTGACCCCCGGCCGCGGCCGGCGGCCCCGGGAGGGGGCGCCGGCCGCGGAGGGCCGGCGCGGGTGCGGAGAACACCCGCGGGTGCGGAGGACACGCGGCCGTGCCCGCCCGCCGCACCCGGTCGGGCGCGGTGGGCGGGCAGGTGGGCATGCGGGGCCGCGGACGCCGGCCCACGCCCGGTGCCGCGGCCCCGCCCGGCGCGCCCGGTCACGGTCGCATGCCCGGTCTCCCGTGCCGGGCGCGGCCGTCTCAGACCTGGTGGAAGAAGCCGGTCCGCCAGGTCGGGTGCAGGGGCTCCCAGCCCAGTTCGCGGGCGCGGGTGTTGCGGGCGCCGCGCTCCCAGGGCGCTCCGCCGGCGGTGGGCTCGGGGGCCTCCGCGCCCACGGCCTTGGCCAGCACCGGGACCCACTCGCGGGCGGCGGCGGGCTCGTCGTCCACCACGTTGACCGGGCCGGACGGCCAGGCCAGCGCCGCGACCGCGGCCCGCGCCGCGTCGTGGACGTGCACGAACGACGACACGCCGCCGTTCGCGGGCAACTGCCCCTGGGCGGCCTTGGCCGCCATCATGCCGCCGGGCGCGTACCAGGTGCCGGGGCCGTAGAAGGTCCCGTACCGCAGCACCACGTACTCGTCGATCTCGGCCACGGCCGACTCCAGCGCCGTGACGCCGCCGATCGTGGTGGCCCTCGGCTCGGGCGCGCCGGTGTCGAGCGGGGTGCTCTCGTCGGCGGGGGTGTCGCCGGCCTCGTACGCCCACGAGATGGACTGCGCGACGATCCGCCGCACCCCCGCCCGCTTCGCGGCGCCCACCAGGCCGCGGGTGCCCTCCCTGCGGATCCGCGCGTTGTCCACGGGGCTGCCCCCGGACAGCGCGGTGAGCTGGTGCACGATGACGTCGGGCGCCGCGGCGGCCACGACGTCGGCCACCGCCGGCGGGTCGAACACGTCCAGCAGTTCGCCGCGGGCCCCCTGGGCGCGCAGCCACTCCACGCCCCCGGTGGTGCGGGAGCCGCCGGTCACCTCGTGCCCCGCCCGGACCAGCATCGGCACGAGCTGCCGTCCGATGGCCCCGGTACCGCCGACGATGAAGACGCGCATGAGTTCGACACTCCTTCGGTTGGTTCGCCCCAGCGGCGAACGGTGGTGAGCGGTCAGACCCGGTCCGGCAGCGGGGTGCGCACCCGCTCGGTGGCCCACAGCGCCACGCCCGTCAGGGCCAGCGCCCCGCCCGCCGCGCACACCCCGGACCAGCCCAGCAGCGGGTGCAGCGTGACCGCGAGCGCGCCGCCCGCCGAGCCGCCGAGGAAGTAGGCGGACATGTAGGCGGTGGTGACGCGCGAGCGGATCTGCGGGCGGTAGCCGTAGATCCGGGCCTGGTTGAGCACATGGACGCCCTGCACGCCGATGTCCAGCAGCAGGATCCCGGCGACGACCAGCGCCAGCGTCGTCTCGCCGAGCAGCAGCGCCCACGACGCGGCGATGGCGCCGAGCAGCAGCCCGGTCGCGGTGTGGGCGTGGCCGCGGTCCTGGGCCCGGCCCGCGGGCTGCGCGCACAGCGCCCCGGCCGCGCCGAGCAGCCCGAACAGGCCGATGGCCGCGGAGGAGTACCCGTAGGGCTCCTCGGCGAGCATGAACGGCAGGGCGGTCCACAGCAGTTGGAAGCTGCCGAAGCCGATGGCGCCGATCGCCATGCGGCGGCGCAGGAACGGCTCGCCGCGCACCAGCGACCCGACCGAGGCCAGCAGCCGCGGATAGCTGGAGCCGGGGGCCACCGGCAGGTCGGGCAGCCTGGTGCGCAGGATCAGGGCGAGTGCGGCGATGAGCACGGCGGCGGTGCCGTACACCAGCCGCCAGCCCGCGATCGCGTCCAGGGCCCCGGCGACGGTGCGGGCCAGCAGGACGCCGAGCAGCAGCCCGGTCATCAGCGTGCCCACCACCCGGCCGCGCTGGTCGTCCCTGGCCAGGGTGGCGGCCATGGGGATCAGCACGTTGATGGCCGAGCCGGTGACGCCGACGACGGTCAGCGCCGCCACCAGCGCCCAGGCGCCGGGCGCCGCGGTGGCGGCGGCGAGCGCGACCGCGTCCACGGCGAGCATCGTGGTGATCAGGCGGCGCCGGGCCAGGAGGTCGCCCAGCGGCACCAGCAGCACCAGGCCGGCCGCGTAGCCGAGCTGGTTGAGCGTCACGCACAGGCCCACGACGCCGGAGGACACCCCGAAGGCGTCCTTCAGGTCGGGCAGCAGCGGCTGCGCGTAGTAGTTGTTGGCGACGATCATCCCGCACGCGGCGGCCATGAGCAGCACCAGCGACCGCGGCAGCCCGCTGCCGGGGGCCGCGGTGCCCGCCCCGGCCCTGCCCGGCCTTGCTCGGTCACCTGTCATACGAGCAGGCTAGGGAGGTCGTGGCCCGGATTGCTGGGCCAGAAGGAGGGCGTGAATTTGGACCAGAACGCGGGGGCCGGGGCGCGGGCGGACGGGGGCCGCGCCGCGGTGCGGGCGGGTGGGCTGGACCTGTACATCGAGATGGCGCCGTGGGGCGGGCGGGGGCGGGCGGTGGAGCGGGCCCTGCGCACGGCGATCGTCGAGGGGCGGCTCCAGTCGGGCACCCGGCTGCCGACGACCCGGGACCTGGCCGCCGAGCTCGGCCTGTCCCGGGGCACGGTCAGCCAGGCGTACGGGCAACTGGTCGCCGAGGGGTGGCTGTCGGCGTCGGGCCGAGCGGGCACCTTCGTGGCCACGCAGCCGTCGCCCGAGCCGCAGCGCCCGCGGGCGCCGGGCTCCGTCGCCCGGGCGCCGCGCCACGACCTGGGCCCCGGCCGCCCGGACGTGTCGGCGTTCCCGCGCCAGGCGTGGCTGGCGGCGCTGCGCCACGCGGTGCACGAGGCCCCGGCGGAGGCGTTCGGCTACGGCGACCCGCGGGGCCGGGTCGAGCTGCGCACGGCGCTCTCGGGCTACCTGGGCCGGGTCCGCGGGGTGCGGGTGGACCCGGCCCACATCGTGGTGTGCTCCGGGTGCACACAGGCCCTGGGGCTGCTCGCCGACGTGTTCGCGGAGTCGGGGGTGCGCCGGGTGGGAATGGAGAACCCGGCGCTTTCGGACCACGCCAGGGTCGTCGGCAGGCGCCTGGCGGTGGTGGACGCGGACGTGGACGGCGAGGGCCTGGACGTGGCGGCCCTGGAGGCGTCGGACGCGGGGGCGGCGGTGTGCACCCCGGCCCACCAGTTCCCGCTGGGCGTCAGCATGAGCCCGGCCCGCAGGGCGCGCCTGCTGGCGTGGGCGCAGGAGCGCGGGGGCTGGGTGGTGGAGGACGACTACGACGGCGAGTTCCGCTACGACAAGCGCCCCGTCGGCGCCCTCCAGGGCCGCCACCCGGCGCGGGTGGTGTACCTGGGCTCCACCAGCAAGTCCCTGGGCCCGGGGGTGCGCCTCGGCTGGATCGCCTGCCCGCCGCCGCTGCTGGAGCCGCTGGTGGAGGCCAAGCGCCTGGCGGACCGGGCGACCAGCCCGCTGGACCAGTTGGCGCTGGCCAGGATGCTCACCACGGGCGCCTACGACCGGCATCTGCGGACGGTGCGCCGCGCCTACCGGCGGCGCCGCGACGCGCTGTCCGCGCGGGCCGCGGAGCGCCTGCCGCACGCCCGGGTGACCGGGATCGCGGCGGGGCTGCACGCGATCCTGGAGCTGCCCGCCGCCGCGCCCGCCGAGGAGGACGTGGTGGCCGCGCTCCGGGCGGCGTCGGTGAGGGTGCACCCGCTGGGCGGGTACCTCAGGGGGGCGCCGCCCGCCCCGGCGGCGCCGCGCCTCGTGGTGGGCTACGCGACACCGCCCGCGCACGCCTACGGCCTGGCCCTGGACGCGCTGTTCGACACCCTCACCGCGCTGTGAGCCCGCCGGGCGGGCCGGGCGCGGCCGGCGGCGGGGCGGCGGGCCCGGGGACTTGTTGACTGTGGTTTTCTTTGTCAGAAGAGCTCGCGGCGGCCTAGAGTCACCCGCATGCCCCTCTCCCTCGGCGACCGGGCGTCCGGCACGGCGCCGCACCCGCCCGCCCGGCGCACGCCGCCCTCCGTCCCGGCGGGGCTCGCGGTGGCGGCGGTCGTCGCGGTGGCCCTGGCCGCGGGGCTCGCGCCGGACGGGGCCGCGGTGCGGTCGTGGCGCACGGTGTTCACCGCCGTGGTGGTGCAGGGCCTGCCCTTCCTGCTGTTCGGCACGCTGGTGTCCGCGGCCGTGGCCGCGTTCGTGCCCGAGCGGGTGTTCACCCGGGCGCTGCCGCGCCGCCCGGCGCTGGCCGTGCCCGTGGCCGGGGCGGCGGGGGCGGTGCTGCCCGGGTGCGAGTGCGCGTCGGTGCCCGTCGCCGGGAGCCTGATTCGGCGCGGGGTCACCCCGGCGGCGGCGCTGGCGTTCCTGCTGTCGGCGCCCGCCATCAACCCGGTGGTGCTGGTGTCCACCGCGGTGGCGTTCCCCGGCAGCCCGGAGATGGTGGCGGCCAGGCTCGTCACGTCGCTGGCCACCTCGGTCGCCATGGGCTGGCTGTGGCTGCGGTTCGGCCGCGCGGAGTGGCTGCGCCTGCCGGGGCGGGTCACCGGGCACGCGCCGGGCGCCTCCCGGTTCGAGGAGTTCCGGCTGGGGCTCCAGCACGACTTCCTGCACGCGGGCGGGTTCCTGGTGGTGGGCGCGGCGGCCGCGGCGACGTTCAACGTGGCGGTGCCGCCCTCGGCGCTGGAGGCGTTCACCGGCTCGCCGTGGCTGGCGGTGGTCGCGCTGGCGGTGCTCGCGGTGCTGCTGTCGGTGTGCTCCGAGGCGGACGCGTTCGTGGCGGCGTCGCTGACCGGCTTCTCCCCGACCGCGCGGCTGGCGTTCATGGTGGTCGGCCCGATGGTGGACCTCAAGCTCATCGCCCTCCAGTCGGGCACCTTCGGGCGGGCGTTCGCCGTCCGCTTCTCCGCGGCCACCTGGGTGGTCGCCGTGGCCTTCAGCGCGCTGACCGGGTGGTGCCTGCTGTGAGACGGAACGCCGTGAAACGGAACCTCGAGATCCTGCTGATCCTGCTCACCGGGGTGGCGCTGCTGCACATCACGGTGGCGACGGACCTGTACCTGCACTACGTCAAGCCGGGGATGCGCCCGCTGCTGATCGGCTCGGGGGCGCTGCTGGTGCTGCTCGGGTTCACCGCGGCGGCGCGGGACGGCTTCCCGTTCCCCCGGCCGCGGCCCGGGGACGGGCACGGCGGGCACGGCGGGGGGCAGCACGGACACGGGCCGGGGGTGGCGTGGCTGCTGTGGGTGCCGGTGCTGGGGCTGCTGTTCTTCGCGCCCCCGGCCCTCGGCGCGTACACCGCCGCCCGGGACGCGGACCGGCCCGTCGCCAAGGCGGCGGACAGCGCCTATCCGCCGCTGCCGGAGAGCGCGGTCGTCCCCCTGGCGCTGAAGGACTTCGCCGCCCGCGCGGTGTGGGACACCGGCGGCTCGCTGCGCGGCAGGACGGTGCGGCTCACCGGCTTCGTCACGCCGGGGAAGGACGGGGTGTGGCACGTCAGCAGGCTCACCGTCACCTGCTGCGCCGCCGACGCCCAGGTGCTGAAGGTGGCCGTGCACGGCGCGGCGGCGCCGCCCGCGGACAGTTGGGTGAGCGTCACCGGCACCTGGCGCCCGCAGGGCCGGGTGGGCACCGACTCGGCCCGCCCGGCGCTGGACGCCGCCGAGGTGGCGGCCGTGCCCGAGCCGCGCAACCCGTACCGGGACACGGCGGGCGGCTGACCGGGACGGCCCGCCGGGGACGGGGTCAGCGGACGGCGACCAGCACGTGGTGGTCGCCGAACTGCCAGACCGGGGCGACGCCGGTGAAGCCCGCCTCGCGCAGCAGCTCGGTGTGGCGGCACAGGGTGAGGCCGTTGTCGCGGGCGTGGTCGGTGCGGCGCGCGGCGCGCTCGGCGAACAGGTCGGCCAGCTCCGGGTCGCGGGCCGCCGCCGCCCACCAGGACTGCCAGTCCTCGGTGTCGAGCGCGCCCTGCCGCTCGGCGCGGCGCCGCCTGACGTGGGCGGCCAGGCCCGCGGGGGCGTCGTCGGCGCGCGGCAGGTGGTCGGCGTTGACCAGCACGCCGCCGGGCCGCAGCAGCCCCGCCAGGTCGCGGTAGACGCGGAGCAGGGTGTCCTCGGGCAGGTAGTGCAGCGCGGTGGTGGAGACGGCGGCGTCCAGCGGGCGGGTCAGGCCGAGCTCGCGCACCCAGCCGTCGGCGCCGATCACCGCGTCCACGAACCTGGCCGCGCCGTCGTGGTGGGTGCGGCCGAGTTCGAGCAGCAGGGGGTCCATGTCCACGGCGACCACCTCGGCGCGCGGCAGCCGGGCGGCGAGGCGGGCGGCCAGCGAGCCGGGGCCGCAGCCCAGGTCCACCACCAGCGGGCGGTCCCGGGCGACCGTGGCGTGCTCGACGACGTCGGCGACGACCGCGAACCGCTCCTCGCGGTCCACGGCGTACCGCTGCTGCTGGTGCTCCCAGCGCTCCACCCACAGCTCGGCCGTCCCCATGCTCAGACCCATCTCGCCTCACCTCACGCGTCTCACTGCCCCCGGGGAGCGTCAGAGGCCACTCTACATGGAAACGATTGCCATTAACGGTGGACGAGGCGTCCGGGTGACGGGCCGCCGGGCCGGACGGGGGACGCCCGTCCGGCCCGGCCGGGCGGAGCAGCGGCAGAGCAGGGCGAGGCGCGCGGCTCACCGCAGCGCCGCCAGCACCTCCAGCAGCCGGTCGATCTCCTCGGGGGTGTTGTAGACGTGCAGGCTCACCCGCACCGAGTGTTCCTTCTCGCCGCCGTCGGCCTGGCAGTGGCCGTCGGAGCGGACCATGAAGCCGTGGCTGTAGAGGATGAACCCCAGGTCGCCGGAGTCGATCGCGCGGTGCCGGAAGGTGACCAGGCTGCGGCGGCGCTGCACCGGCGAGTCCGCGGCCAGGCTCGCCCGGCAGCCCAGCACCCGGTAGGCGTCCAGTCGCCGCAGGCCCTCGGTGAGCCGGGCGGTCAGCGCCACCGTCCACCGCTCGATGCGGTCGGTGCCCGCCGCGTCCAGCCAGTCCAGCGCGGCGGTCAGCCCGGCCGCGCCCGCCGTGTTGGGGGTGCCGCTCCAGCCGCCCGGCGCGAACTCGGGACCGCGCGCCTGACGGGCCCACACCGCGCCGGTCCCCGGCGGGGCCATGGCCTTGTGGCCGGAGAACACCACGAAGTCCACGTCCAGGTCGGCCACGGACACCGGCAGGTGGCCCACGCTCTGCGCGGCGTCCAGGCAGATCGGCACACCGGGGCCGACGGCGGCGCGCAGGCGGTGCACGTTCATGTCGGCGCCGTACACGTGGTGCACATGGGTGGCCGCGACGAACCGGGTGCGCGGCCCGGCCAGCGCGGCCAGCGCCGCGTCGTCGTAGTCGCCCGACTCGTCCTGGCGGGGCATCGGGCGCACGGTGACCCGCACCCCCTGCCTGGCCAGCAGGTCCCGCGCCTCCAGCCAGGGCGCGCAGTTGGCCTGGTGGTCGGCGAACGGGACGACGATCTCGTCGCCGTCGGACAGCCACCCGGTGAGCCAGTCCCTGGCGACGGTGCGCAGGCCCTCGCTGGCGCCGCTGGTCAGGTGCACCGCGGAGCGCTCGGGCGCCGGGTCGCGCAGGAACTCCCTCACCCGCCGCCGGGCGCCCTCCACCAGCGCCGTGGTGGCGTTCGCCCACGGGTAGGTGCCGCGCCCGGCGTTGGCGTTGCCGGTGGTCAGATAGGTCTGGACGGCGTCGAGGACGGCGCGCGGCTTCTGGGAGGTGGCCGCGCTGTCCAGATAGGCCAGCTCCGGGTTGGCGGTGATGATGGGGAACTGCTCGCGCAGGGCGGTGTGCCAGGCGCGCAGCTCCTCCGGGAACGGCGCGCCCGTGCCGCACGGGGTGGTCACCGTCATGGTCAGTCCCGCACCAGGGGGGCGCCCGCGTCCCGCCAGGCGATGATGCCGCCGGACAGGCTGCGCACGCGCTCGTGGCCCATGCGGGTGAGCAGCGCCGCGTACCGGGCGGACTGCTCCCCGACCGGGCAGGCCAGCAGCACCGGCTGCCGTCTGCCGAACGGCAGGCCGCCGCGGACCAGCTCGTCGAACAGCTCGTCCACGATGTTCACCGAGCCCTCGATGTGCAGCGCCGCGTAGGCGAACGGGCTGCGCAGGTCCACCACCAGCGGGCGCTCCTCCGCGATCCAGGCGCGCGCCCGGTCCACGTCCACGGCCGGGGCGGCGCGCACCTCGGCGTCGCCGAGCGCGGCCGCCGAGTCCTGGCGGGGCGGCTGCCCGAGCAGCTCGGGGCGGCGCTGCCGCACGTACGACAGATAGCTCTCGATGCGGTCGCAGACGATGAACACCGCGGTGGCGCGCTCGGTGCGGGCGGCGTCCACCCGCCTGAGGTGGCGGACCGCGCCCAGGTAGGCGGCGCCGCCGGTGGGCCCGGCGAGGATGCCGCAGCGGCGGGCCAGGACCAGCATGCCGTCGATGGCCTCGTCCGCGGTGACCGACTCGATGGTGTCGTAGGTGGCCGGGTCGAACAGGCCGACCTCCCTGACCTCGTCGATGGTGCGGATGCCGGGGATGAAGTCGGACTTGTGCGCCACCAGGCCGACGACCCGCACGTCCGGGTTGTGCTCGCGCAGCACGCCCGCCACCCCGGTGGAGGAGCCCGCCGTGCCGACGCAGGCGATGAACCAGTCGGGGGCGCGGCCGTCGAGGTCCTTGACGATCTCCGGTCCGGTGCCCGCGGTGTGCGCCTGCGTGTTGAGGTCGTTGTAGTACTGGTCGGTGTGCAGATAGGTGCTGCCGGGCCGGTTCAGCGCCTGGTGGAACTTGGTGAGCGGGTCGTCGGTGTCGGTGGGGTCCAGGCACTCGCTGCGGCCGGGCAGCTCCTCGATCTCGGCGCCGAGCAGCAGGAGCAGCTCCTTGATCTCCGGGATCTTCATGCGGTTGGTGACGGACTTGAACCGCAGCCCGTGCATGCCCGCGATCACCGCGAGCGCCTTGGCGGTGTTGCCGCTGGACAGCTCCACCACCGTGCTGCCGCGCTCGGCGGCCTCCGCGAGCCGGGGGCGGGCCATGTTCCAGGCGGCGCGGTCCTTGACGGACCCGAACGGGTTGAGCAGCTCCAGCTTGGCGTACAGGTCGATGTGGGCGAGGCCGTGCACGGCCGGGTCGATGCGGACCAGGGGCGTGTTGCCCACGGCATCGGTGATGCTGTCAAACCTCATGCGGCTCTCCCCGGACGGTGCTCGGCCAGTACTGGTCGTCCAGACTCCAGTGCCAGGTCCCCGCCTCCCTCCAGACGGCTGCCTTGCGGGCGATCGGCTGGAACTGCGCGTGGTCGGCCTGGAAGTCCATGCAGTAGCCCGCGGTGTTGACGAACGCCATCAGGTCACCGGGGCGGGGCGCGCGGGGCAGGAACACCGTCCTTCGCGTGATCATGTCGGATTCGAGGCACAGGTTGCCCGCGAGGTGGACGGCCGCGGGCCCGCCCGCCTCCCCCGCCGCCGTCCCGCCCGCCGTCGTCCCGCGCGGCAGCAGGATCGGGTCCATCAGCACGCCGTGCTCCTCCAGGGCGGCGTCGTCGGCGTTCATCTCCAGGCGGACCAGCAGGGGGCCCTCGGTGGGGCGGACGTCGGCGACCCGGGCGAGGGTCAGGCCGCAGCCGTCGAGCAGGGCGCGGCCCGGTTCGGTGCACAGGTCGTACAGGTTCTCCAGCAGCAGCGTGGCCAGGCGGCGGCCGCCGAAGGACGGGGCGGGGGCGGACAGCAGCTCGTCCAGGTAGCGGTCGCCCGCCACCGCCCGGTGGGCGGGGTACAGGGCCAGGGCGCCGCGCAGGGTGCCGTTCTCGTTGCGCAGGCCGTAGCCGTGGTCGCGCCAGGTCAGGGACGGGCGGGTGCCCAGGACGGCGTTGGTGAGCTCGGTGGTGTAGCGCTCCCACTGGGCGGCGTCCGCCAGGTAGCTGACGCCGAACCCGCCGCCGATGTCGATGGTGCGGGGCCGCAGGCCGCGGCGGCGGCACTCGTCCATCACCCGCAGGCAGCCCTCCAGCGCGGCGGCCTTCTCCGCCAGGCTGGTGGTGTCCAGGTGGAAGGCCACGCCGGTGAGGTCCACGCTGTCGCGGTGGGCCTCCACCGCGTCCAGGAGCCCGCCCAGCTCGCGCACGGGCGTGCCGAAGCGGCTGCGGCGGGCCAGCACCCGCACCCCGCCGGGGGCGGGGAACTCCGACAGCCGCAGCAGCACCCGGACCCGGGGCAGGCCGTGGCCGCGGACCAGGGCGGCCAGGCGGTCCAGCTCCTGGCGGGAGTCGGCGTTGACGGCGGCGCCGGTGCGGGCGGCCAGCCACAGGAACTCGGGGCTCTTCGGGCCCGTCGCCATGATCCGGTCGGGGGTGAAGCCGCAGCCCAGGGCGTGCTGGAGCTCGCCGAGCGAGGCCACGTCCACACAGGAGTCGGTGGCGGCCAGGCGGCGCACCACGGCGCTTGACCGGTTGGCCTTGTGGGCGTAGTGGATCTCCCCCGCCAGGTGGTGGCGGCGGTAGACGGCGCGGAACCGGTCCAGGTTCTCGGCGGCGCGGTCGGGGAGGACGACGTTCAGGGGCGAGCCGAGCGCGGCGACCAGGGTGTGCAGGAGCGCGGGGGACGCCAGCAGCGAGGCGAGCGGCTCGTCGATCCGGGGCGTGAGGTGGAGCGGCTCCCCGGGCGCGGGCACACCCATGCGCGGCACCTCCCCCCGGCGACCAGAACACGCGCACTCCGACAGCGCCGGGTGGTCGGGTGACCACACCGACGGATGTTCGTGTTAACCATTTCCATCGCCACCGCGCTTTAAGCCGGGAATGCCGGACGCGCGGGATTGAGGCGGGTGGTGAGGGGGTGTGGGCGGGTTGCGGAGGGGTGGTGGGCGCGGACGGAGAGGGGGCCGGAGGGGCGGGTCGAGGCAGGTGGGCGGGGGTGTGGGCGGCTTGTGGGGGTGGTTCGGGCGCGGGGTGGAGGGCGGCGGAGGGGAGGCGCGGGATCGGGACGGGCGGCGGGGACGCGGACGGCTCGCCGGGGGTGGGTGGCTCGGCGTGCTCCCGTGCGGCGGGGCCGGCTCCGTGACCCGTCCGGCGGGGGGCGCCGGGCCGCGGGGGTGCCCCGTGCGCCGCGCTTCCTCCCGCGCGGTGGGGGGATATGCGGCTATTGTGGCTTTTCCGAGGAGGGAAAACGCCGGGAACGTCGCGCCGGGCCGGGAGCCGGGCAGCTCAGCAGGGTGTGTGATCGCGCATGGCGCCAGAGACGACGAGGCGGCCCCCGCCCGCCGCGCCCGGGAACGGCACCCGGCGGCCGCTGTCCGGCCCGCGCCGGTCGCGCCCGGGCGGCCCGCCCCGCGCCCGCCCCCGCCCCTGGGCCAGGGCCGGCAGGCTCGCCGTGGCCGGGGCGGTCGCGGCGGGGCTGGTCGCCGGGTGCGGGGGCGGGGGCGGGCAGGCCGGGACCGGGGAGGTGGGGGTGGTGCTGCCCCTGCTGACCTCGCCGTTCTGGCAGGCGTACAACGACCTCATCCCCCGCCGGGGCGCAGCGGAGGGCGTGCGGACCCTGCCCACCGTCAACTCCCACTCCGACGCCGGCCGCCAGATCACCGACATCCAGAACCTGCTCGCCCAGGACGTGTCGGGCCTGGTCGTCTCCCCGCTGGACTCCGCCGCCGTGGTGGCGGGCCTGCGGGCCGCCGAGCGGGAGGACGTGCCCGTGGTCGCCGTGGACGTGCGGCCCGACTCCGGCAAGGTGGCCATGGTGGTCAGGGCCGACAACCGCGCCTACGGCGAGAAGGCGTGCCGCCATCTGGGCGAGGCGGTGGGGCGCGGCAAGGTCGTGCAGGTGCAGGGCGACCTGGCGTCCGTCAACGGCCGCGACCGCACCGAGGCGTTCGACGCCTGCATGGCCGAGCACCACCCGGAGATCGAGGTGCTGGACGTGGCCGCGGGCTGGCAGGCGGAGAAGGCCGCGGCCGGACTGGAGGCGCTGTTCGCCGCCAACCCCGACATCAAGGGCCTCTACCTCCAGGCCGGGGGCGTGTACCTGGCGCCCGCCCTGCGCACCTTGGAGCGGCGGCACGCGCTGGTCCCCGCCGGGCGGCCCGGCCACGTCGTGATCGTCTCCAACGACGGCATCCCGCAGGAGCTGGACGCCATCAGGAAGGGCCTGATCGACGCCACCGTCTCGCAGCCCGCCGACCTGTACGCCAAGTACGCGATGTTCTACATCAAGCGGGCGATGGCCGGGGAGACCTTCCGCCCCGGCCCCACCGGCCACGGCAGCACCGTGGTCCGCCTGCCCGGCGGGATGCTGGAGGACCAGTTGCCCGCCCCCCTGGTGACCAGGGCCAACGTGGACGACCCCGGGCTGTGGGGCAACCGCCGATGACGGGCCCGGCCGTGGTGGAGGCGCACGGGGTCACCAAGCGGTACGGGGCGACGGTGGCGCTGCGGGAGGTGGGCATCGCCGTGCTGCCCGGGGAGTCCCACGCCCTGGTGGGCCGGAACGGGGCGGGCAAGTCCACGCTGGTGAACGTGCTGACGGGCATGGAGCGCCCGGACGAGGGCCGGGTGCTGTTCCACGGGGAGCCCGCCCCGGCGCCGGCCGACCGGGAGGCGTGGCGGCGGCGGGTGGCGTGCGTGCACCAGCACTCCACGGTGATCGGCGCGCTTTCTGTGGCGGAGAACCTGTTCCTGGGCCGCTGGCCCACCGTCCGCGGCCCGGTCGTCGGCTGGCGGCGGATGCGCCGGGAGGCGGGCGCCCTGCTGGAGGAGTGGGGCGTGCCCGTGGACGCGGCGGCCCGCGCGGACCGGCTGGGCGTGGCGGAGGGCAAGCTGGTGGAGATCGCCCGCGCCCTGTCGCTCGGCGCCCGCCTGGTCATCCTGGACGAGCCGACGGCGCAGTTGGACCGCCGGGCCGCGGGGCGCCTGTTCGCGCACATGCGGCGGCTGAAGGAGGCCGGGGTCACGTTCCTCTACATCTCGCACCACCTGGTGGAGCTGAGCGAGGTGTGCGAGGTGGTGACGGTGCTGCGGGACGCCCGCCGGGTGCTGACCGCCCCGCTGGCCGGGCTGCCGGGCCCGGCGCTGCTGGAGGCGATGACGGGCGAGCCGGCGCGTTCCCGGCCCGAGGAGCGCCCGCCCCGGCGCCCGCCGCCCGCCTCCGCGCCCGTCGCCCTGCGGGTGGAGCGCCTGTCCGGGCCCCGTGTCCGCGAGGTGAGCCTGGCCGTGCGGGCCGGCGAGGTCGTCGGGTTGACCGGGCTCGCCGGGTCGGGCGCGCACCAGGTCGGCGAGGTGGTCGCGGGGCTGCTGCGGGCGCGCGGCGGCCGGGTGGAGGTCATGGGGCGCCCGCTGCGCACCGGCAGCGTCACCGCGGCGCTGGCCGCGGGCGTGGGCTGCCTGCCGCGCGACCGGGCCGTGCAGGGCATCCTGCCGGGCCTGTCGGTGGCCGAGAACATCACCCTGCCGGTCAGCGGCAGCCTCGGCCCGTTCGGCCTGGTCCGGCCGCGGGTCAGGGACGTGACGGCCCGCCGGGCGATCGCCGCGCACGGCATCGTCACCCGAGGGCCGCGCCAGCCGGCCGGGCAGTTGTCCGGCGGCAACCAGCAGAAGGTGGCCATGGCCAGGGCCCTGGCCGCGGACCCCCGGGTGCTGGTGCTGCTCGACCCGACGGCCGGGGTGGACGAGGCGTCCCGGCGGGCCCTGCTGTCGGTGGCGGAGCGCGCCGGGCGGGAGGGCCGGGCGGTGCTCGTGGTCTCCGACCAGTTGGCCGACCTGCGGGTGTGCGACCGGGTGCTGGTGATGACGGGCGGCCGCGTCACCGCCGAGTACCCGGCGGGCTGGGCCGGCCACGAGCTCGTCGCCGCGATCGAGGGAGCGGCTCCGGCCGCGGAGGGAGGCGGCGGTGGATGAGTCGGCGAGGCTCCCGGCGCGGCGGCTGGCCGTGGCCCGGGCGCACGACCTGGCGCTGCTGCCCACGGTGCTGCTGCTCCTGCTCGCGGGCGGCCTGGCCGACGACGACTTCCTCGACCGGGACAACCTGGTCAACGTGCTGGGCGCGTCCTCCGCCCTGGCGCTGCTGGTGCTCGGCGAGGCGCTGATCCTGATCAGCGGCCGGATGGACCTGTCGCTGGAGTCGGTGGCCGGGTTCGCGCCCGCGCTCGGCCTGCTGCTGGTGGTCCCGGCCGCCTCCGCGGGCTTCGGCACGCAGGTGCCCGTGTGGCTGGGGCTGCTCGCGGTGCCGGTGGTGGGCGCGTGCGTGGGCGTGGTCAACGCCGTGCTGATCGTGGCGCTGGGGCTGAACGGGTTCATCGTCACCCTGGCGATGAACATCGTGCTGCGCGGCACGCTGATCGGCATGGTGTCCGGCCGCACCCTGTTCGACGCGCCGGAGGAGTTCCTGTGGCTGGGCACCGAGAACTGGCTCGGCCTGCCGGTGTCGGTGTGGCTGGCGGGGGCCTGCTTCGCCGTGGCCGGCTTCCTGCTGCGCCACCACCGGGCGGGCCGGGCCGTGTACGCCACCGGGGGCGGGGCGCGGGCCGCCAGGGCGGCGGGGGTCCGGGTGGGGCGGGTGGGCTGGACGGTGCTGATCACCGGGGGGGCGCTGGCCGCCGTCGCGGGTCTGGTCATCGCCGGGCGGGTCGGGGCGCTGAACGCCAACCAGGGCAGTGGACTGATCTTCACGGTGTTCGCCGCGGCGGTGATCGGCGGCATCAGTCTGAGGGGCGGCAGGGGATCCCTGCTCGGCGCGCTGCTGGGGACGCTGCTGCTGGGCATGCTGGAGAATCTGCTCACTCTGGCACAGGTCTCCTCCTTCTGGATCCAGGCCATCTACGGTGGGATCATCCTCGTCGCGCTGATCGTCGCCCGGCTCGCCACCGGCGAGGCGCAGGAGTCTTAATATGGCAGAAATATCATCCGCATCTGGGGCAGATGGGACACCTGCAATGATCAGCCCCGAGGGCACGGCGCCGGCCGAGCCCCCCCTGTCGTTCGACCTGTCCGGGGCCGCGACCGCCGTGATGGACGCGGCGGGCACGATCGTGGGGTGGACCGCGGCGGCGGAGCGGCTCCTGGGCCACCCGGCGTCCGAGGTCATCGGCGAGTCCGGCGCCGCGCTGCTGGCCGCCCCCGAGGAGGCCGCGCGGGCCGACGCCGTCATCGCGCGCTGCCGGGCGCAGGGGGGCTGGGGCGGCATGGTGGCGCTGCGGCACCGCGACGGGCGGCGCGTCCGGGTGGGCCTGCGCATCACCCCGCTGGCCGAGCGCTCGGGCGAGTCCTGCTGGCTGGTCTCCGCGGTGGATCTGGCCCGCACCCCCTCCTGGGCGATGGGCGGGGTGCTGGAGGCGTTCCTCACCCGGTCGCCGATAGGCATCGCCGTCCTCAACCCCGACCTGCGCTACATGTGGATGAACGACACCCTGGAGCGCTACGGCGGCATCCCGCGCGAGGAGCGGCTCGGCCGCCGCATGGCCGACTCGCTGCCCGGCCTGGACACCGACGCGCTGGAGACGCAGATGCGCCGGGTGCTGGAGACCGGCGTCCCGGTGATCGACTACGAGTACCGCGGCTGGACCCTGGCCGACCCGCACCGCGAGCACGCCTACTCCACCTCCTTCTTCCGGCTCGACGGCGCCGACGGCGACGTGATCGGCGTGTGCTACATGGGCATGGACGTCACCGACCGGTGGCGGGCCCGCGAGCGCCTGGCCCTGCTCAACGAGGCGGGCGAGCGGATCGGCAGCACCCTGGACGTGATGCGCACCGCGCAGGAGCTGTGCGACTTCGCCGTGCCCCGCCTGGCCGACTTCGTCCATGTGGACCTGCTGGAGTGCGTGCTGCGCGGCGAGGAGCCGCCGCAGGAGCGGGGCCAGCGACTGCCCCCGTTCCGCCGTGCCGGGCTGCGCTCCATCCACGAGGGCAACCCGGAGTCCATCGCCGCCGCCGGCGATCCGGTGGTGCTCCCCCCGGAGTCGCCGTTCGCCCGCTGTTTCCTCACCGGCCGCGCCCTGCTCGACCCCAACCTGGACGACCCCTCGACGGCCCGGTGGATCGACCCGGCCCGCGCCGAGAAGGTGCAGGAGTTCGGGCTGCGCTCGCTGATCGTGGCGCCGGTGTCCGCGCGCGGCACCGTGCTGGGCGTCGCCGCGTTCATCCGCTCCCGGCACCCGGACCCGTTCGAGGACGACGACGTGCTGCTGGCGGAGGAGCTGGTCAGCCGGGCCGCGCTGTGCGTGGACAACGCCCGCCGCTACACCCGCGAGCACACCGCGGCCCTGGCCCTCCAGCGCAGCCTGCTCCCCCACGAGCTGCGCGGCGGCACCGCCCTCGACGTCGCCTCCCGCTATCTGCCCGCGGACCTGCGCGACGGCGTCGGCGGCGACTGGTTCGACGTGATCCCGCTGTCCGGCGCGCGGATCGCCCTGGTGGTCGGCGACGTCGTCGGGCACGGCATCAACGCCGCCGCCACCATGGGCCGGCTCCGCACCGCCGTGCACACCCTGGCCGACATGGAGCTGCCGCCCGACGAGCTGCTCGCCCACCTCGACGACCTGGTGATACGGCTCACCGAGGAGAACGGCGAGGTGGACGACGAGGGCAGCCTGGCCACCACGGTCCTCGGCGCGACCTGCCTGTACGCGGTGTACGACCCGGTCACGCGGCGGTGCGCGATGGCGCGGGCCGGGCACCCGCCGCCCGCGATCGTGGACCCCGACGGCGGGGTGGTCTTCCCCAGCCTGCCCGCCGGGCCGCCGCTGGGCCTGGGCGCGCTGCCGTTCGAGTCGATGGAGTTCGACCTGCCCGAGGGCAGCCTGATCGCGCTGTACACCGACGGGTTGATCGAGACCTCGGACCAGGACATCGACGTGGGCCTGGAGCGGCTGAGCAACGCGCTGGCCGCGCAGCCGGGGCTGCCGCTGGAGCAACTGTGCCAGGCGGTGCTGGACACCCTGCTCACCTCGGCGCCGTCCGACGACGTCGCCCTGCTGCTGGCCCGCACCCGCGCGCTGGGCCACGGCAACGTCGCCTCCTGGGACCTGCCGGCGGACCCGGCGGTCGTGGCCAGCACCCGGTCGCTGGCCCTGCGCCAGTTGGCCGAGTGGGACCTGGAGAGCCTGGCGATGACCACGGAGCTGGTGGTCAGCGAACTGGTCACCAACGCCATACGGCACGGCGAGGGGCCGATCCGGCTGCGGCTGATCCGGCACGACTCGCTGATCTGCGAGGTCTCCGACACCTCCAGCACCTCGCCGCGCCTGCGCCACGCCCGCACCACCGACGAGGGCGGGCGCGGCCTGTTCCTCGTCGCCCAGCTCACCCGCCGCTGGGGCACCAGGTACACCGAGAACGGCAAGCTCATCTGGGCGGAGCAGGACCTGCCCCCGCAGGGGTGAGCGCGCCCGCGGAGGCAGGTCCGGTCAGCGGGTCACGGCGTGCCGGAGGGCTCGGGCAGCGCGGTGGAGGTGGACACCGGGGTGCCGAGGTTCGGCGTGCCGTCCGGATTCCAGTTCACCTTCTGCACCCGGGTGGTGCGGGTGCCGCTGCACCCGTCCGTGGAGCGGGAGTTGGCGTGGTAGGCGATCCAGATCTCCTTGCCGTCGGGCGACGGGAAGAAGAAGTTGTGGCCGGGCCCGTACACGCCGGCGGCGTCGTTGCGCTGGAACACCGGGTTGGGGAACTTGCGCCAGGCGCCGGACGCCAGCGGGTCACTGCCGGTCAGCTCCATCAGGCCGAGCTTGTAGTCCGGGGTGTTGCAGTGCGAGGCGGAGTAGGTGAGGAAGGTCCGCCCGTTGCGCTGGAGGATCACCGGGCCCTCGTTCACCGACCCGCCCTGCTTCTCCCAGGCGTGGGTGGGGGTGGCGATCCGCACGGCCCGGCCGGTGGGGGTCCACGGGTTGCTCATCCGCACCGCGTACATGTTCTGCGTGCCGCCCTCCCAGAAGGAGTAGAGCATGTACAGGCGGCCGTCCGGCATGGACAGATAGCTGCTGTCGATCATCCAGCGATTGTCCCCGTACGGATCGACCTGGCCCTTGTAGGTGTACGGGCCCATGGGGTCGTTGCCCGCGCTCTCCAGGACGTGGACGTGCTGGTGGTCGATGTTGGCGGAGATGCCCGCGCTGTACGTGAGGTACCAGCGCAGGCCGTTGGGGCCGTTGAGCCGGTGCAGCTCGGGCGCCCAGAAGTTGCAGCAGCGGGAGGCGACGGTCTCCCGGTAGACGGTCACCGGGGTGGCGGTCTTCAGCCCGCCCACCGTGGGTGACCTGCGGATCTCCCAGTGGGAGGCCCAGGTGGTGCCGAGGTGGTAGTAGTACCCGTTGTAGCGGATCATCGTCGGGTCGGCGCCGTTCTGGCTGACGACCGGGTTGGTGAACGTCCCGGCGAGCGCGGCCCGGGCGGCGGCGGGCGGGGCGCCGGGGGCGGAGTCGGCGGCCCGGGCGCTGCCGGTCTGGAGCAGCGCGACGAGCGCCAGCAGCGCGGCCGCGAGGAGCGGCAGGGCGCGGACGCGGGTGGGGGGGCGTGCGGGGGTGGATGGCGGGGTGGATTCGGGGGTCATATGACGGCTCCAACGGTTCGAAATATCGAACACTCTTCGCTATCTCGAATGAACGTAGAGTCACGACAGGTTCACGTCAACCCCTCGGCCTGGGGTCGGGAGGGTGGACGTGCGAGGTCGTGGGACTGGTGGGGCTGTGAGGGCCGTGGGGCCGGGGGTGGCGGGGCCGGGGCCGGGGGCGGCGGGGCTGTGGGGCCCGGGGGACGCCGTGCCCGGGAGCGGGCGCGGGCGGGAGGCACGGCCGCGCGGTGCCGGGGAGCCGCCGCGGGCCGGGGAGGGGGCTCGCGTACGGTGGCGGGGACGCGGGACGGGGCGCACACGAGCCCCGGCGGCGCGCGCCGGTGGGCGCGGCCGTCCGCGCGGAACCCAGGGAGAAGGAAAGGCGCCGTGGAGCAACGGGAAATCGGCAGGACCGGGCAGCGGCTGTCCGTCGTCGGCCTCGGCACGTGGCAGCTCGGGGCCGATTGGGGCGAGGTGCGCGAGGAGGACGCCCTCGCCGTGCTGGACGCCGCGGTGGCGAGCGGGGTGACGTTCCTCGACACGGCGGACGTCTACGGCGACGGCCGCAGCGAGCGGCTGATCGGCCGGTATCTGCGGGAGCACCCCGGCGCCGGGGTGGTGGTGGCCACCAAGATGGGCCGCCGGGCCCCGCTGGACCCGGCGCTGTACACGCTGGACAACTTCCGCGCGTGGACGGACCGCTCCCGGGAGAACCTGGGCGTGGAGACCCTGGACCTGGTGCAGTTGCACTGCCCGCCGACGCCGGTGTACTCCTCCGACGCGGTGTTCGACGCGCTGGACACCCTGGTGGCCGAGGGCAGGGTCCGGGCGTACGGGGTGAGCGTGGAGACCTGCGAGGAGGCGCTGACCGCCATCGCCCGGCCGGGGACGGCCAGCGTGCAGATCATCCTCAACCCGTTCCGCCTCAAGCCGCTGGAGCGGGTGCTGCCCGCCGCCCGCGAGGCCGGGGTGGGGATCATCGCCCGGGTGCCGCTGGCCTCCGGGCTGCTGTCCGGCCGGTACACCAAGGACACCGTGTTCGGGCCCGACGACCACCGCACCTACAACCGCCACGGCGAGGCGTTCGACCGCGGCGAGACGTTCTCCGGCGTGGACTACGCCACGGGCGTGGAGGCGGCGGCCGAGTTCGCCGCCCTGCTGCCCGACGGGGTGAGCCCCGCGGCCGGGGCGCTGCGGTGGATCGTCCAGCAGCCCGGCGTCACCACGGTCATCCCCGGCGCCCGCACCCCGGACCAGGCCCGCGCCAACGCGGAGGCGGCGGCGCTGCCCGGGCTCGGGGACGCGGTGCTCGACGGAGTGCGGCGGCTGTACGACGAGCGGATCCGGGAGCAGGTCCACCACCTGTGGTGAGCCCCCGCGGGGGCGCCGCGGGCCGCCGTCAGGCGCGCAGGCCCCGGCGCCCCTCGCGGGAGCCCCGGTAGGCCGCCTCGCGCAGCGCCCGCAGCCGCGGGGTGGGGTGCAGCTCGGGCAGGCCGTGCGCGTACACGTCGAAGCCCGGGGTGACCCGCGGCGGGCCGGGCAGGGGGCGCTCCAGGGTGAGCACCGCGAAGGTGCGCCACGGCTCGTCCGGCCCGGCCGCACGCAGGTCGAACACCAGGGGCGCGCGGTCCAGCGCCCGGCGCACCGCGGGCACGCGGGCGGGCACGGCCCGGTCCCGGTGCGGGAAGGCGGCCAGCACCAGGGGGCGGCCCCCGACGTGGTACGCCATCAGGCTGGAGTAGGGGCCCGCCAGGGCGTCGCCGCACGGCCGGGGCAGGTGCCGGGACAGGCGCCCCGGCCCCGCGGTGGTCAGCAGCAGGTCGAGCGGCCGCCCCGGCCCCCCGGCGCCCTCCACCCGCACGGCGAGCCCCAGCCCGTCCGGCAGCCCGGCGGGCAGCCCCGCGGCCCGGGACCAGCGGGCGGTGACGGGGTACCGGCCGGGCTCGTCCAGCAGCGCCACACCCCACGGCGGGGCGGCCCCGCCGGGCACCTGGAGCGCCCCGCAGCACAGCACCCCCACCGGGTGCAGCGCGGGCCCGCCCCGCAGCCGCGCCACCCCCCGGAACCCGGCGTACGCCCACCGCGCCACCACCGCCCCGGATCCCGCCGTCTCGCCCATGCCCGTCCCCGCTCCGTCCCGTGACACCACCCGGCGTCACATTCCCGTGGATAACGAACATATCCCTCACTCCGGTTCACCTCCCGGCTGACGTGCGCAGGGGCCGCTCGGCGCCCCTGCGCCCACGGCGGGACGGGATTCCTCCGGAGACCAGGGGCTCCGCCCCCGGTGCGGGCTCCTCCGTGCACCCCGGCCCCGCGGCGGCGGGGCCGGGCCCGGGGCCGACAATGGACGGCATGGCCCGACGTTCCCCCCGCCGTTCCGCCGTGCCCGTTGGCGCGGCGCGCATCCCGACGTGCCCGTGTGGGCTGCCCGCTCCCTACCGGGACTGCTGTGGTCGGCTGCATCGCGGTGAGGCGGCGGCGGCGACCGCGGAGGAGTTGATGCGGTCGCGGTTCAGCGCGTTCGCCGTGCGCGACGAGGCGTATCTGCTGCGGAGCTGGCACCCGTCCACCCGGCCGCCGCGCGTGGAGTTCGACCCGGCGGTGCGCTGGACGGGTCTCGAGGTGCTGGGCACCACCGCCGGCAGCCCGTCCCACACCGAGGGCACGGTGGAGTTCCGTGCCCGGTACACCGCCCGGGGCCGGGCCGGGGAGCTGCGCGAGAACAGCTCCTTCGTGCGGCACGAGGGGGCGTGGGTGTACCTGGACGGGGCCGTCGATGGCTGAGGCGGCGGCCGGGCGCGCCCCCGCCGCCCGGGCCGCCCTGGCCCGCGCCGCGGGCGCGTTCCGGGTGGACGTCACCTTCGCGGTGATGGGCGCCGTCCTCCTCGCCGACACGGTGGCGCTGTTCCCGCGCGGCGCGGCGGCGGGCGACCCGCGGATCTGGATCGGGTCCGCGGCGTCCGCCGTGGGGTGGCTGATGCTCGGGTTCCGGCACCGACGGCCGGTGGCCGTGGCGGCGGTGGTGCTGGCCGCCATGATCACGCACTACGACCGGATGCCCGTGGACGGGGCGACGGCGGGCGTGGCGTTCATGGTCGCCCTGTACTCCGTCGCCCACGCCGGGCGGACCGTCGCGGTGCTGGCCCTCGCGGGGCTGGTGATGGCGGTGATCGCCACCGACGAGCTGCTGCTGTCCGACGGGCGGCGGGAGCTGGGCAACATGACGATCGCGCTGCTCGGCGGCTGGTTCTTCAGCGTGGTGGCGTTCGGGCAGGCGATGCGGGCGCGGCAGGCGTACCAGCGGGAGGCCGAGCAGCGGGCGCTGGCCGCGGAGCGGGAGCGGGACGTGCGGGCCCGCCAGTCGGCCACCGAGGAGCGGCTGCGGATCGCCCGGGAGCTGCACGACGTGCTGGGGCACAGCATCTCGCTGATCAGCGTGCAGTCCGGGGCCGCGCTGCACCGGGCGGCCAGGCGGCCGGGCGAGACGGCGGAGCTGGTGGCCGCGCTGGAGTCCGTGCGGGACACCAGCAAGGAGGCGCTGCGCGAGCTGCGGGCCACCCTCGGGGTGCTGCGGCAGGTGGACGAGGCCGCGCCCACCGCGCCCGCGGCGGGGCTGGAGCGCGTCGGGGAGCTGGCGGAGCGGGCCGGGGCCGCGGGGCTGCGGGTGACCGTGGCCACGTCGGGCGAGCCGCCGGTGGTGCCGCCGCAGATCTCGCTGGCCGCGTACCGGATCGTCCAGGAGTCCCTGACCAACGTCACCCGGCACGCCCAGGCGGCCCGGGCTTCGGTGGAGGTCGTGTACGCGCCGGGCGAGCTGCGGCTGCGGGTGGAGGACGACGGGTGCGGGGCGGCGGACGGCGCGGCGCCGGGCAGCGGCATCACCGGGATGGCGGAGCGGGCCAGGGCGCTGGGCGGGGAGCTGACGGCCCGCAGCACCGGCTCGGGCTTCGCGGTCGCCGCCCGGCTGCCGCTGCCCCGGCCGGGTGCCGGGCCCGCCGCGCCGGGTCCCGCGGCCTGACGCGGCGCCGGCTCCCCTACGCTGTCGCCCATGACCCCCGCCCCCATCCGCGTGCTGATCGCCGACGACCACCGGCTGGTCCGGGCCGGGTTCCGGTCCATCCTGGAGGACGAGGACGACATCGAGGTGGTCGGGGAGGCGTCCACCGGCGCCGAGGCCGTCGCCCTGGCGCACGAGCTGCGGCCGGACGTGGTGCTGATGGACATCAGGATGCCGGAGGAGGACGGCCTGGCCGCCACCCGGCGGATCGTCTCCGACGAGCGCCTGGCCGGGGTGCGGGTGCTGGTGCTGACCACCTTCGACGTGGACGACTACGTCTACGGCGCGCTGCGCGCGGGCGCCTCGGGCTTCCTGGTGAAGGACACCGAGCCGATGGAGCTGCTGCACGGGGTCCGGGTCTGCGCCCGCGGCGACGCGCTGATCGCGCCGACGGTGACCCGGCGGCTGATCGCCGAGTTCGCCGTCCGGGCCCGGCAGCCGGACCCGAGCCCGCGGCTGAACGCGCTGACCGACCGGGAGCGCGAGGTGCTGGTCCTGGTCGGCGAGGGGCTCACCAACGACGAGATCGCCCGGCGCCTGGTGCTCAGCCCGGCTACCGCGAAGACGCACGTCAGCCGGGTGATGACCAAGCTGGGCGCCCGGGACCGGGTGCAGTTGGTCGTCCTGGCCTACGAGACCGGCCTGGTCACGCCAGGCTGGCTGGGCTGAGCCCGCGCCGCCCGCAGGCGGCGGCCCGTACTCCCCCGGGCGTACCGCCGTCCCACGGGCGGAGTACGGCCCCGCCCGCGCGGCGCTCCCGATGCGGTACCCCGGTGCCCTCCGGGAGGTGACGCGCCGCCGCACACCCCGCGCCGAGTGTGGGAGGCGTGCGCTCGACCGAGCGCCGCATCCGCACTCGACACCGGGGAAACCACCGCGATGACCGTCACCGAACGACAGACCGCCGCCGCACCGCCGGGCCCCCGGCCGGGCGGGTTCGCGCGCCTCGCCGGATTCGCCCACCGGCGCAGGTGGCTCGCCCTGCTGTGCTGGCTGGCCGTGCTCGCCGGGGTGTGGGCGGGCGCGTCGCTGGCGGGCAGCGACTACCGGGAGGACTTCTCCCTGCCGGGCACCGAGTCCCAGCGGGCCGCCGACCTGCTGGCGGAGCACGGCTCGGACCAGGCGGGGGACACCGCGCAGCTCGTGCTGCGGGCCCCCGCCGGGCTGCGGGACGCGGGCACCGAGCGGCGTGTGGAGCGCATGCTGGACGAGGTCGCCGAGCTGCCGAAGGTCGCCGCGGTGCGCGGCCCCTACCAGGACGCCGCCGCGATCGCGCCGGACGGCACCATCGGGTACGCCACGGTGGTGCTGACGGTGCCCTCCGAGCAGATGACCCGCGCCGACAGCGAGGCGCTGTACGACACCGCGCGGGAGGCCGAGAACGCGGGCCTCCGGGTGGAGTTCGGCGGCGACGCGGCGCGGCTGCTGGCCGAGGGCGAGGGCGGCACCGCGGAGGCGGTGGGCCTGCTGGCGGCGCTCGTCATCCTCGTCCTGATGTTCGGCACGGTGATCGCCGCCGGGCTGCCGATCGTCACCGCGGTGTTCGCCGTCGGCACCACGCTCGGCGCCGTGGTGCTCGCCTCGCACCTGTTCACCATCGCCGACTACACGCCGTACGTGATGATGCTGGTCGGGCTGGGCGTGGGCATCGACTACGCGCTGCTGATCTTCGCCCGCTACCGCGCGGAGCTGGTCGCCGGCGCCCCGCCCGAGCGGGCCGCGGTCGCGGCGCTGGACGCGGCGGGACGCACCGCGGTGTTCGCCGGGTGCACGGTCATCGTGGCGCTGCTCGGCCTGGTCGCCCTCGGGCTCGGCTCGCTCCAGGGCATGGCGCTGTCGGTGGCGCTGACGGTGCTGGTCACCATGGCGGCGTCGGTGACGCTGCTGCCCGCGCTGCTCGGCGTGTTCGGCGAGCGGTTCGCCCGGCAGTTCCGGGCGCGCGCGGCGAAGCGGGCCGCCCGCGGCAGGGCGCCGCAGGGACAGGTGTGGCGGCGCCTGGGCGACGCGGTGCAGCGCCGTCCGCTGGCCGCGCTGCTGCTGGCCGGGGTGGCCCTGGGGGCGCTGGCCGCGCCCGCGCTGGGGATGCGCCTGGGCTTCGCCGACGCGGGCAACGACGCGCCGCACACCACCAGCAGGCAGGCGTACGACCTGCTGTCCGAGGGCTTCGGGCCCGGGTTCAACGGGCCGCTCGTGGTGGTCGCCGACGGCGGGGACGGCGGTGCGCGGCGCGCCGGCGCGGCGGTGGCGCGGGCCCTGGAGGGCACCGAGGGGGTGCGGGCCGCCGCTCCGCCCTCGGTCACCGAGGACGGCCGCGTGGCCACCGTCGTCGTCTTCCCCGACTCCGCGCCGCAGGACGAGGAGACCTCCGAGCTGGTGACGCGGCTGCGCGACGACGTGCTGCCCGCCGTGGAGGAGCGCACCGGCGCCCGGTACCTGGTCGGCGGGGCGACCGCGGCGACCGAGGACTACTCGGCGAAGGTCGCGGCGCGGATGCCGGTGTTCGTGGCGATCGTGGTCGGGGTGTCGGTGCTGCTGCTCGCGGCGGTGTTCCGGTCGGTGCTGATCCCGCTGAAGGCGGCGCTGCTGAACCTGCTGAGCATCGGGGCGGCGCTCGGCGCGATGACCCTGGTGTTCCAGCACGGGATGTTCGGGGTCGAGCCGGGGCCGATCGAGGCGTATCTGCCGGTGATGGTGTTCGCGATCGTGTTCGGCCTGTCGATGGACTACGAGATCTTCCTGGTGGCGCGGATGCGCGAGGAGTGGCAGCGCACCGGCGACCACGTGCTGGCGGTCCGCGAGGGCCTGGCGCACACCGGGTCGGTGATCAGCGCGGCGGGCGCGATCATGATCGTGGTGTTCGGGGCGTTCATGCTCTCCCCGGAGCGGATGCTCCAGCAGACCGGCTTCGGCATGGCGGTGGCGATCCTGGTGGACGCGCTGATCATCCGCTGCCTGGTCGTCCCCGCGGCGATGCGCCTGATGGGCCGCCGCGCCTGGTGGCTGCCCGCCCCGCTGGCCCGCCTCCTGCCGAAGCTGGACCTGGAACGCCCCTGAGCGGCACCGGGGCCGGGGCCGGGCGGGCTCACCCCGCCCGGCCCCGCGGGTCAGGGGCGGGGGATGTTGCGCAGGTTGGCGCGGGCGAGTTGGAGCATGCGGCCCACGCCGCCGTTGAGGACCAGCTTGCTGGAGGAGACGGCGAAGCCGCCGACCTGCTTGCCGGTGATGTGCGGCGGGATGGACAGGGCGTTGGGGTCGGTGACGACGTCCACCAGCGCGGGCCCGTCGTGGTCGAACGCCTCGCGCAGCGCGTCCCGCACCCCGCGCGGATCCTCCACCCGCACCCCGTGCGCCCCCATCGCCCGCGCCACCGCGGCGAAGTCCGGGTGCGGCAGGAACGCCTGGTACGGGCACGTACGTTGCGCCGCCTCATCGGCCCACGTCCGCGTACACAACAGCGCCCCCGGCATGACCACCAGCCAGGGGCGCTGTCTACCGCTCCGTCGAACTCGGCAACCAGCGGGCGGGTTCTACGGGGTGCTCAGCCGTACCTGAGCGCGACGGCCATGTAGGCCGCGCAGAACGCGCCGAGCACCGTCAGGAACAGGAGCGGACCGACGAGCGTCGACATCCGGCGTCTCACGGGCGCCCCCGGTGGGGGTTGCCCTCCGCGGGCTGCACCTGCCACCCGATGTCGACGCGGAACGTGTAGGCGCGGTGCGTCGGGTTCAGCCCCGTGTGCTTGATCGCCCACATTTCCAGCGGCGCCGTCTCGTCGACGACCGGCGAGGAGGACCGGCCGCAGTCCGGTGCCGTGCACAACACCGTCATGGTCATCCTCGGTGTGCCCTCGTCGGTGGGGCTGAGGGTCCAATTGGCGTGGGCGAGTATGGTCCGCGGCGTCACCGGAGCACCGCCTCGTTGCAGTCGGCCGCCCAGTTCTCCCGCCGCACGGCGTCGCGCAGGCCCTCGCTGGGTGGAATCACCTGCACGTCCGCGGACCGCGCGGGCCACACCTGGCCGCCCGTCACCGGCTTCAGAAGTACGGTGCCCCGCTCGTCGTCGACCACCCGGCCGACCCGCTCCCCGTCGCGGGCGAACATGCCGCGACCCAGTTTGACCAGGTTCACTGCCTCCTCCCCGCGGGGTTGTCGGCGCGCTGCTCGGGGGCGGCGCCGTAGTCGGAGAGGAAGCGCACCTTGAACCCCTCTCGCCGAATCCGCTGCTCGAACTGGAGCGCCACGGCCGGAGTGAGGCTGAGGCAGTCCCGGGACGACGTCAGCACGACGATCGGACCCCTGAACCCGCGCTTCCGGGTGGTCCGCGCCTCGTCGAGCAGCGTGTCCAGCGACGGCCGGACGGTCACCGTCGTGGCGTTGCCGCCCGTGTCGGCGTGGCGCCCCAGGACCACCCATCCGCGCTCCGCCGCGAACGCCTGACAGTCGTCGAGTCGCTGGTGCAGGGCCGAAGACTGCGCGTCCTTCTCGTGGTCATAGAGGAAGGCCACCGTGTTCTCCGAATCGATCCCGCTACGGTTCTCGATCAGATCCGGCTTCCTGGGGCTCACTGCGCGGCCCCCTTCCGGATGAGATCCGCCATCTGCCCGACGACGGCCGGCGGCGCCGAACCGAGGTCGACGTGTTCCGCGGGGTAGTCCGTTCCGGTCGCGAGCTGGATCCCGAGCCCCGCCAGCGTGAGGCCCGCCTCCCCCAACGCGTCGCGGAGGTCCAACATCGCGTCACGCGCCGTCAGCGCGGGGGTGTGGAGGCTCATCGCGACCCCCACTCGTTCATGCGGACGATAAGATCACTCACGTCATCAGCTCCCTGTTGGCTGGTGGCCACGCCCCGGGACCGGTCGCACGGTCGCCGGGGTCCGTCGTGTATGGACATCCTTCGCTCTGTACTGAGAAACGGGGAGTTGACGGGAGTTGACCTACGCTTGGAACGTCAACAGTCAACGCCACGGAGCGCCAAATGACGGAGTTCTCGACAACCGCTCGTACCGCCCTGGCAAACAAGGGCATCTCTGTTCGCGCGGCGGCCCGTGCGCTCAACTATGACGTCGCCTACCTCTCCCGGGCGTTGAACGGGAAGCAGGCTCCCTCTCCGAAGCTGGCCGAAGGGTTAGACCAGCTCGTCCAGGCCGGCGGAGAACTGGTTCGGCTGGCCGCCGCCGTCACGTCTGACGACCGTGATCGGATCGCGCGCAGTGCCGCCCAGCCTTCCCGAGTGGACGGCGGCACGGTGCGCGCCCTTGCCGCCCTGTTGGCCGCTCAACGCCGCATGGAAGACGCGACAGGCCCCAGCGCGGTCCTGCCTGCCACAACTGTGCAGCTCAAGACCATCAGCGCCATGGTCAAGGACGCGCGGGGAGTACATCGGCGAGAGCTCGTCGACGTCGCGGGGCAGTGGGCGACGTTCGTTGGTTGGCTGCACGTAGCTACCGGGCAGCACCGCCTAGCGTCGGTGCGCTTCAACGACGCTGCCGACTTCGCGGCCGAATCGGGAAACACGTCCTTGACCTCATCCATCCTCGCGTTCAAGGCGTACGCGGCGGGGAAGCGCGGGGACCCTGCGGCGAAGGAAGGGCTCACAGCGGCGGCACGGCGGGTAGGTGACGTGCATCCTGCGCTACAGGTCTACAACGCATTTCAGCACGCACGCGCCTTCGCAGAGCTGGGGGAGCCAGACGAGGGAAAGCGCATTCTGGATGAGGCAGCCGGGATGCTGGACACAGTCACCCGATTCGGTGATCTCCCGCCGTGGGGGTACTGGTACACGGCACCGTTCTTCAAACTCCAGATCGGCATCACACACGCGCGGCTAGGTAACATAGAGGTGGCAGCCGACCTGATCACGTCGGGGCTCAACGAGCTACCCGAAGACCAACGCAACGCACAGTGGACCGGGGAATTTATCGCCGCTCTCGACCAGCCCTCCCCTGCGTAAGCGTCTCTTGCGGCTAACGGAGAGGGCTGCTGTTGGCCTTGCTCCACCCGGACCACGACGCCGAGCGGCACCGGGCCTCGTACACGTCCAGCGCCGGGCGCACCATATAGCTGCTCCGTCTCGACATCCCGCCGCGGGCCCCCGAGGGCCGGGCGGGGCCGGTCCCCCGCCCGGCCCCGCGGCGTGCCCGGTCCCGCGGGTCAGGGGCGGGGGATGTTGCGCAGGTTGGCGCGGGCGAGTTGGAGCATGCGGCCCACGCCGCCGTTGAGGACCAGCTTGCTGGAGGAGACGGCGAAGCCGCCGACCTGCTTGCCGGTGATGTGCGGCGGGATGGACAGGGCGTTGGGGTCGGTGACGACGTCCACCAGCGCGGGCCCGTCGTGGTCGAACGCCTCGCGCAGCGCGTCCCGCACCCCGCGCGGATCCTCCACCCGCACCCCGTGCGCCCCCATCGCCCGCGCCACCGCGGCGAAGTCCGGGTTGCGGTAGCCGGTGGCGTGCGGCGGGAGCCCGGCCACCATCATCTCCAGGTCGATCATGCCGAGGGCGGAGTTGTTGAACAGCACGACCTTCACCGGCAGGCCGTACTGCACCAGGGTGAGGAAGTCGCCCATCAGCATGGTGAACCCGCCGTCGCCGGACATCGACACCACCTGCCGCCCGGGCTGCTCGAACTGCGCGCCGATGGCCTGCGGCAGCGCGTTGGCCATCGAGCCGTGCGTGAACGAGCCGATCACCCGCCGCCTGCCGTTCGGGGTGAGGTAGCGCGCCGCCCACACGTTGCACATCCCGGTGTCCACGGTGAACACCGCGTCGTCCGCGGCCTCCTCGTCCAGCACGGCGGCCACGTACTCGGGGTGGATCGGCACGTGCTTGTCCACGTCGCGCGTGTACGCCCCGACGACGCCCTCCAGCGCCTCGGCGTGCCGGGCCAGCATGCGGTCCAGGAAGCGGCGGTCGGTCTTCTCCGCGACCCTCGGGGTGAGGCAGGCCAGCGTCTCCTTGACGTCGCCCCAGATCGCCAGGGCCGGCTTGGCGCGGCGGCCCAGGTGCTCGGGGCGGATGTCCACCTGCACGATCGGCACGTCGTCGGGCAGGAACGCCTGGTACGGGAAGTCGGTGCCGAGCAGGATCAGCAGGTCGGCCTCGTGCATCGCGTCGTAGCAGGCGCCGTAGCCGAGCAGCCCGGACATGCCGACGTCGAAGGGGTTGTCCCACTGGATGTGCTCCTTGCCGCGCAGGGAGTGCCCCACCGGGGCCTTGACCCGCTCGGCGAACGCCATCACCTCCTCGTGCGCCCCCTCGGTGCCGCTGCCGCAGAACAGGGTGACCCTGCGCGCGCCGTCCACCATCTCCGCCAGCCGGTCCAGGTCCGCCTCCCCCGGGCGCACGGACGGGCGCCGCGCGGTCGGCGGCAGGTCCGCCGCCGCGTCGGGGGCCTGCTTGGCCGCCACGTCGCCCGGCAGGCTGAGCACCGCCACCCCGGAGCGGCCCAGGGCGTGCTGGATCGCGGTCTGGGCGGCGCGCGGCATCTGCTCGGGCACGGAGACCAGTTCGGAGTAGTGGCTGCACTCGGCGAACGTGCGGTCCGGGTGGGTCTCCTGGAAGTAGCCGCTGCCGACCTCGGCGCTGGGGATGTGGGCGGCGATCGCCAGCACCGGGGCCATGCTGCGGTGCGCGTCGTACAGGCCGTTGACCAGGTGCAGGTTGCCGGGGCCGCAGCTTCCCGCGCACACCGCGAGCCTGCCGGTGAGCTGCGCCTCCGCGCCGGCCGCGAACGCCCCGGCCTCCTCGTGGCGCACCTGCACCCACTCGATGCCCGCGGTGCGGCGCACGGCGTCCACCACCGGGTTGAGGCTGTCCCCGACGACTCCGTAGATGCGCCGCACCCCCGCCTCGATCAGCAAGTGGACGAGCTGCTCCGCGACGGTCTGCTTGGCCATGGCTGCGAACCTTCCTCGTGCCGTGCGTCCGAGGCCGGTGTCCCGGGCGCTGAAGGTCCTCATTCCCCCATCCGCGGCCGCTCATGATCGTGCCCGGCGCGTCCGGGTCACGGCGGGGCGCCGCGGCGCGGTCCTGGGCCCGCCGCGCGCCCGGGCGGGCGGCGGGAGAGGGGGTGACAACGGTCACACCCGCCGCCCCCGGCGTGGGCGTTCCGGCGGAAGTCGCCCTATTCTCGCCCTTACCACCCATGCACCCTTCACGCGGCACGGAGTGATCATTCATGGGCGAACACGTACACGTCCGCCACCCTCACGGCTACGGCGTCTCGGAGGACGGCGAGCTGGTCGAGCTGTCCCGCTGCCGCTGCGGTGCCACCTGGACGCGCACCCACCGGGCGGAGGACGGCGCTCCGGAGTGACGACACGCGGGGCCCAGGGCACCGGAAGGCGGAACTCCGGTGATTCGCCCGGATCGTTACCCGGTGACCTGGGCTTTTCTCTTGACACCGCCCCGCGTGGCCGAGTTTCATCTCCGTCCACGAATCCACCGCCGCACCAGCCGGGCTCCAGACACCCGGACTGCCCGGACCCCACCGGAATCCGGGCGGCTCCGGAGCTTTCCGCGTGCCCGCGGGTCCGGGGGTGCCCACCAGGGAGAGACAGGGCCGTGCCGCACTCCACCCCACCGATCCGGGGGCTCAGCCGCACCACCGGCCCGTCCGCCCGCGCGACGTCATGACCCCGAGGACGACGATGCCATCACGGACCGGCGCCCGGCGCCGTCTGGGCTCCATCCGGGTCTCGCTGGTGCTGCTGGCGCTGGTGCCCGGTGTCACCCTGACCGCGATGTGGGGCGTGACCACGGCCCGGCTGTTCACCGAGGGCCTGGAGCTGCGGTCCCAGACCAGCCTGAGCAGGTCCACCGGCGCCCTGGGCACCGAGGTGACGTTCGCCCTCCAGGCCGAGCGCCGCCAGACCGCCCGGTGGCTGGCGTCCCGCAACCCGAACGCCAAGGCCGCGCTGGACGAGCAGCGCAAGCGCACGGACGAGGCGGTGCGGGCCCTGGCGGGCCGGCTGGGCCGGGTGGGCGACGCCCCGGAGCGGGTCAAGGACCGGCTGCACTCCATCACCGGCGCCGCGCAGAGCCTGTCGTTCTACCGCACCCAGGCCGACCGGCCCGCCCGCATCGACGGCCGCCAGGTGCTCGGCCAGTACACCGAGGTCGTCAACGCCCAGATCGCCGCCTTCCAGGAACTGACCCAGGTGGACGACGGCGGTCTGACCTCGCGGGCCGCGCCGCTGGTGGCCCTCGGGCACGCCGCCGAGCTGGCCTCGCGCCAGGACGCGCTGCTGACCCTGGCCCGGGCGGACGGCAGGCTGGACGGGGACGAGCTCGCCGAGCTCACCGCGGCGGCGGGCAGCAGGCGATGGCTCGTCAGCACCCAGATCCGGCCCTTCCTGACCGGCGACGCCCGGGGCAGGTTCGAGGCGCTCGCCGACAGCGGCGCCTGGCGGACCATGGAGGCGGTCGAGGACGGCCTGCTGACCGCGCGCGCCGCCGGCGGCGCGGACGGCGAGGACGGCGTCCGCCCGCCGGGCTCTCCCGGCGAGTGGCGCGCGGCGATGGACCGGGTCTCCGCCGAGCAGGGCCAGTTGATCCAGGACCAGGTCGCCGGGCTCCTCGACCGCAGCGGCGACGTCGCCCGCGACCTGCTGACCAAGGCGGCCTGGGTGAGCGCCGGCGGGCTGGCCGCGGTGCTGCTCACGGTGCTGCTGTCCTGGCGGATCACCCGCTCCCTGTCACGGCGGCTGAGCGGTCTGCACACCGCGCTGCGGCGCGCCGAGACCCGGCTGCCCGAGCTGGTGGGCCGGCTGCACCGCGGGGAGCGGGTGGACGTGGACGCCGAGGCCCCGGAGCTGGACTACGGCACCGACGAACTCGGGCAGGTCGCGCAGGCGTTCAACGCGGCGCAGCGCACCGCCGTCAGCAGCGCGGTGGAGCTCGGCGCGGCCAGGAGCGGCTTCCAGCGGGTGATCCTGGGCGTGGCCCGGCACTCGCAGAACCTGGTGAACCGCCAGTTGGCGCTGCTGGACCGGCTGGAGCGCGAGCACCAGGACCCGGAGCTGCTGAAGGGCCTGTACGAGCTGGACTCCACGGCGAGCCAACTGCGGCGCTACGAGGAGAACCTGGTCGTCATCACCGGCGGGCAGCCCGGCAGGCGCTGGAAGGAGCCGGTGGCGGTGGTGGACGTGCTGCGCGGCGCGGTCGGCGAGGTCGCCGAGTACCAGCGCGTCTCCGTCCACGTCGGCGAGGACGTGTGGCTGGCGCCGCACGCGGTCGCCGACGTCATCCACCTGCTGGCCGAGCTGATCGAGAACGCGACCGCCTACTCGCCGCCGCCGAGCCCGGTGCGGGTGCGGGTGGACGTGGTCGTCAAGGGCCTGGCCATCGAGGTGGAGGACCAGGGCCTCGGCATGGCGGAGGAGGAGTACGCGGCGCTGAACCGGCAGCTCGCCGAGCCGCCCCCGCTGGACGTGGTGGCCCTCGCCGACGACCTCAGGCTCGGCATGTTCGTGATCGGCCGGCTCGCCGCCAAGCACCGCGTCGCCGTCACCCTGCGCCCCTCGGTGTACGGCGGCACGTCCGCGATCGTGCTGGTCCCCGACGAGGTCGTGGTGCGCGAGGCGCCGGAGGAGCCGGAGCCGGTGGCGGCGCGGGCGGACGCCGGGCGGGCCCGCGGGGCCGCGCTGCCGCGCCGCAGGTCCCTGGCCGCCGCCCCGGCGCTGCGGGTGGCCGGGAGCGGCGGCGGCGCGGCGGAGCG
>NZ_BAAGTD010000008.1:0-203997 GCF_054782095.1 Streptomyces capparidis
AGTCGGTCGAGGCCGGGACCATGACGGTGGAGGCGGCCACCAAGCGCCTGTACCGGCAGCTCCAGGAGGCCGACTGGATCCCGCCGTCCCTCGGCGTGCAGGACCCCGAGACCCGGTTCATCAACCCGAACCCGAAGGCGCTGATCCGGGTGCTGGGCTGGTCCGTCCGCAAGGCGCCCGACCACATGCGGGAGTACATGGTCGGCACCTCGGTGGAGACGGTGAAGCACTTCCTGGCCGGCAAGAAGATCTTCTAGCGCGGCGGCGGGGGGCGGGAACCCGCCCGCGGGGCCGGCCGGGCGCCACGGCGCCCGGCCGGCCCTCCCGCGTTCCGCGGCGGCGCCACCGCGCCCCGTCCTGGCCCCGCGCCCCCGCCCGCCGCGCCGGCCCCGCCCAGGGAGCCGCCGTGGCGGATCAGGTGTTACGCTGGTGAGCGACCGGCCGGGCCTCGACGCGCCTCGACACACTTCGACATGTGCCACACCTCGACATGTGCCGAAGAACGTGGTGAAACGAGAACGCGGCGAAACGCCCGGTCCGCAAGTGGAGGCTCCGCACTCCCACCTGGTCGGCCCCCGGGCCGGCGGGTCCGGTCCGGCAGTGGGCGCCGTGCGCGCTCCCTGCCCATGTGCCCCGCGACGCGCTCGCGGCGGTGCTCCCGGTACGGAAAACGGAGCCCCGCCAGCGACCGTTCCGGGGCTTCTTGCGTGGCCAGGGTGCGGTGTCGAAGGGACTCCCTCGTCCGGTCCGGGTCCGCCCGGAGCCCGGGTGAGGAAGACGACTCTCCGGTCCGGCCCCGGGCAGGAGAGAGCAGGAAGACGTCATTCTCACGCGGCTGTCCGCCAGGCGGTCGCGTCGGTGCAACCTAGGAGGCCCCATCAGCGCCGAGCCCCGCATCAACGACCGGATTCGCGTCCCCGAGGTGCGACTCGTCGGTCCCAGCGGTGAACAGGTCGGTATCGTGCCGCTTGCCAAGGCCCTGGAACTGGCCCAGGAGTACGACCTGGACCTGGTCGAGGTCGCGGCGAACGCGAGGCCGCCGGTCTGCAAGCTCATGGACTACGGCAAGTTCAAGTACGAGTCGGCCATGAAGGCCCGTGAGGCGCGCAAGAACCAGGCGCACACGGTCATCAAGGAGATGAAGCTCCGGCCGAAGATCGACCCGCACGACTACGACACCAAGAAGGGTCACGTCGTCCGGTTCCTCAAGCAGGGGGACAAGGTCAAGATCACGATCATGTTCCGCGGACGTGAGCAGTCCAGGCCCGAGCTCGGGTACCGGCTGTTGCAGCGGCTGGCCGAGGACGTCCAGGACCTGGGCTTCGTCGAGTCCAACCCCAAGCAGGACGGCCGGAACATGATCATGGTTCTCGGCCCGCACAAGAAGAAGACCGAAGCCATGGCCGAGGCCCGCGAGGCCGCGGCGGCCCGCAAGGCCGAGCGGCAGGGTGTCGCGCCCAGGGCCGACGACGACGACGTCGCCGAGGTCTCCGACCAGGAGTGAGCCCCGGCGCCCGACGGGCCCGTCCGGGGTGCCCGCCCGGTGGGCGCCCGCGGAGAACGACCGAAAGAAATGGCTGACGCTTCCGCGCAGCGCCCCGCCGGGGCGCGGCGGAAGCGCCACGACGAGGAGAGTTGCGGCGACATGCCGAAGAACAAGACGCACAGTGGTGCGAGCAAGCGCTTCCGCCTGACCGGCTCCGGCAAGGTGGTGCGCCAGCGCGCCAACCGCCGTCACCTGCTCGAGCACAAGCCGTCCACGCTGACGCGCCGCCTGGCCGGCAAGGTGGAGATGGCCCCCGCCGACGCCAAGAAGGTCAAGAAGCTCCTCGGCAAGTGAGGCCGGCCCCCGCAGCCGGGGGCAGGCATCCGACCGGGACCCATCCATCCGGACCGCGTGAGCAGTGGCCGCGGTCCTCGTCAAGGAGTTACATCAGTGGCACGCGTCAAGCGGGCAGTCAACGCCCACAAGAAGCGCCGGGCGATCCTCGAGCAGGCCAGCGGCTACCGGGGCCAGCGCTCCCGCCTGTACCGCAAGGCGAAGGAGCAGGTCACCCACTCCCTCGTCTACAACTACAACGACCGCAAGAAGCGGAAGGGCGACTTCCGCCAGCTCTGGATCCAGCGGATCAACGCGGCCGCGCGGGCGAACGGGATCACCTACAACCGCTTCATCCAGGGGCTCAAGGCCGCGAACATCGAGATCGACCGGAAGATCCTGGCCGAGCTCGCGGTGAACGACCCCAACGCCTTCGCCTCCCTGGTCGAGGTCGCCCAGAAGGCGCTGCCGAGCGATGTGAACGCCCCGAAGTCGGCCGCCTAGTCCTCCCGCCGGACTGGCACGCCGTCTTCCCCACCGGACCCGCAGCCGCTCGCCGAGCCTGCGGGTCCGGCTCGTTGCGGGCCCGGCCCGGTGGGGGACGGCTCCCCCCGGACCACCGCTCACCCCGTCCCGGGCGGGGCCCTCGCCCCGGGTCCCGGCCGCAGTCCCCGCCCCTCCCGGCCGCTTCCGCGCGCGCCGGCCGTCCGGAAGCGAGTCCATGGCGTCGCCCGAGCTGACCTCCCCGCGCTCCTCCCGTGTCCTGGTCGCCCGCAGGCTGGCCAAGCGGAACGCGCGTGGCCGGGAGCGCCGCTTCCTCGCCGAGGGCCCGCAGGCCGTGCGGGAGGCCGCGGTGCACGGCCGGGGCGGTCGCGAGCGCACCCTGGTGGAGCTGTTCGCCACCCCCGAGGCGGCCGAGCGGCACCCCGGCATCGTCGCCGAGGCCCGCGCCGCGGGCGCCCCGGTGCACCTGGCCACCGACGAGGTGATCGCCGCGCTGTCGCAGACCGTCACCCCGCAGGGCCTGGTCGGCGTGTGCCGCTTCGTGGACACCCCGTTCGACGAGGTGCTGGCCGCCCGCCCCCGCCTGGTGGCCGTCCTCGCGCACGTCCGCGACCCGGGGAACGCGGGGACGGTGCTGCGCTGCGCGGACGCCGCGGGCGCCGACGCCGTCGTGCTCACCGACGCCTCGGTGGACCTGTACAACCCCAAGGCCGTGCGCGCCTCGGCGGGCAGCCTGTTCCACCTGCCCACCACGGTGGGCGTGCCCGTGGAGCAGGCCGTCGCCGAGCTGCGCGCCGCCGGGGTGCGGGTGCTGGCCGCCGACGGCGCGGGCGAGCGCGACCTGGACACCGAGCTGGACGAGGGGGCCCTGGGCGCCCCCACCGCGTGGGTGTTCGGCAACGAGGCGTGGGGGCTGCCCGAGGAGACCCGCGCGCTGGCCGACGAGGTGGTGCGCGTGCCCATCCACGGCCGGGCCGAGAGCCTCAACCTGGCGACGGCGGCCGCCGTGTGCCTGTACGCCTCCGCGCGCGCCCAGCGCGCTCCCGGCGGGTGCCGCGGCGTCGCGTCCACCCGGTAAGGTGACGGTCCCGGGAGCCGGGTCAGGGGGTGCGGGACGTGGGCGGACGAGACGACGGCGGCGTGCGCCCCGGCGCGTCCGCGCGCACGCACCCGCAGTCGGCACCGGAGCCAGCGCCCCAGTCGGTGCCCCAGCCGGTGCCGCAGTCGATGCGGCAGCCCCTGGACGCCTGCGGCATCACCGCCGACGACCTCCCCGACGGCCTGGTGATCGCCGACGGCGAGGGCCGCGTCACCTGCTTCAACGCCGCCGCGGCCCGGCTCACCGGGCTGCGCCCCGAGGACGTGCTGGGCCGCCACGTCACCGAGGCCCTCCCGCTGGAGGACCTGGAGGGCCGCCGCTGGTGGGCCCTGACCGACCCCTACGGGGGCCTGGCCACCCGCGTCGGCCAGCCGGAGCGCTATCTGCTGCTGCCGGGCGGCCGCGAGATCCTGGTCGCGGCCCGCTATGTGCGCACCCGGCCCAGGGGCCCCCTGCACCGTCTGGTCGTCACCCTGCGCGGCACCGAGGCCCGCCGCCGCACCGAGCGCAGCCACGCCGAGCTGATCGCCACGGTCGCCCACGAGCTGCGCTCCCCGCTCACCAGCGTCAAGGGCTTCACCGCCACCCTGCTCGCCAAGTGGGAGCGGTTCACCGACGACCAGAAGCGGCTGATGCTGGAGACGGTGGACGCGGACGCCAACCGGGTCACCCGGCTCATCGCCGAGCTGCTGGACATCTCCCGCATCGACGCGGGCCGCCTGGAGGTGCGGCGCCAGAAGGTGGACATCGCCGCCGCGGTGCGGCGCCATGTGGAGGGCCACATCGCCGCGGGCCAGCGCACCGAGCGGTTCGTGGTGCGGGTGGACCCCGAGCTGCCCGACCTGTGGGCGGACGCCGACAAGATCGACCAGATCCTCGGCAACCTGCTGGAAAACGCGGTGCGCCACGGCGAGGGCCGCGTCACCATTGACGTGGACCCGGTCGTGGAGGTGCCGCAGGGCCGCGCGCCCCGGGCCCCGCACACCGACCACCCGCGCACCGACCTCCCGCCCGGCGGGGGACCGGCCGTGGCGGGGCCGCTCGTCGAAGGGACCGCCGTCACCGTGAGCGACGAAGGGCCGGGCATCCCCGAGGAGTCGATGAAGCGCGTCTTCACCCGCTTCTGGCGCGGCAGCAAGCGCGGCGGCACCGGGCTCGGCCTGTACATCGTCAAGGGGCTCATCGAGGCGCACGGCGGCCAGATCGCGGTGGGGCGGGCGCCCGGCGGCGGCGCCCAGTTCCGATTTACCCTGCCCGTCGGGACTCCGGCCGCCCTGGTCTGAGCCGCCCGGCGGGCCGCCCCCTGCCGCCGGCGCCGCGCCGCCCGCCGCACCCCGCCGCACGGCCCGCCCGCCGGGCCCCGCCGGGAGGCCGGGAGGCCGCCGCCACCGGAATCGTCAGTAGACTCGACGCCTGCGCCTTACGCGCGCCGACCAGCGCGGCGTGCCGGGACCCGGCGGCGCCCGGCCGGTGTCGGGCGGTGCCCAGGTGATCGAGCACAGCCAATCGGGAGCACGGGAAGAGATGTCCGCACCAAACAAGTCCTACGACCCTGTCGAGGTCGAGGCGCTGAAACCGGAGAACGTCGCCCGGATGCGCGACGAGGCGCTGGCGGCGATCGCCGCCGCCGCGAGCCTGGACGACCTGCGCGAGGTCAAGGCGGCGCACGCCGGGGACCGCTCCCCGCTCGCGCTGGCCAACCGGGAGATCGGCGCGCTGCCGCCGCACGCCAAGGCCGACGCGGGCAAGCGCGTCGGCGGCGCCCGCGGCGAGGTGAACCGGGCGCTCGCCGCCCGCCAGGCCGAGCTGGAGGCGGAGCGCGACGCGCGGGTGCTGGTCGAGGAGGCGGTGGACGTCACGCTGCCGCACGACCGCGTCCCCGCCGGGGCCCGCCACCCGCTGACCACCCTCTCGGAGCGGATCGCCGACGTCTTCGTCGCCATGGGCTACGAGGTCGCCGAGGGCCCCGAGGTCGAGGCGGAGTGGTTCAACTTCGACGCGCTGAACATCGGGCCCGACCACCCGGCCCGCACCATGCAGGACACCTTCTTCGTGCGCGGCCCCGGCGCGGCCCGCGCGGAGGGCGCCGCCGACACCGAGGGCACCGGGGTGGTCCTGCGCACCCACACCTCCCCGGTGCAGATCCGCTCCCTGCTCGAGCGCGAGCTGCCCGTCTACGTGATCTGCCCCGGCCGCGTGTACCGCACGGACGAGCTGGACGCCACCCACACCCCGGTCTTCGGCCAGGTGGAGCTGCTCGCCGTGGACGAGGGCCTGACCATGGCCGACCTCAAGGGCACCCTGGACCACATGGTCACCGCCCTGTTCGGGGAGGGGCTGGCCACGCGGCTGCGCCCGTCGTACTTCCCGTTCACCGAGCCGTCCGCCGAGATGGACATGGTGTGCTTCGCCTGCCGCGGCGCCTCGGTGGGCGACCCGTCCCGGCCCTGCCGCACCTGCGGCAGCGAGGGCTGGATCGAGCTTGGCGGCTGCGGCATGGTCAACCCGCGGGTGCTGGTGGCCTGCGGCATCGACCCGGAGCGCTACAGCGGTTTCGCGTTCGGCTTCGGGATCGAGCGGATGCTGATGTTCCGGCACAGCGTCGAGGACATGCGAGACATGGTCGAGGGTGACGTCAGGTTCACCCTGCCTTTCGGGATGGAGATCTGATGCGGGTCCCGCTTTCGTGGCTGCGGGAGTACGTCGAGCTGCCCGCCGGTGAGACCGGGCGCGGCGTCGCGGCCAGGCTCATCGAGGCCGGTCTCGAGGTCGAGACGGTCGAACGGCTCGGCGCGGGCCTGAAGGGGCCGCTGGTCGTCGGCCGGGTGCTGGCGTTCGAGGAGCTCGGCGGCTTCAAGAAGCCCATCCGCTGGTGCCAGGTGGACGTCGGGCACGCCAACGGCACCGGCGAGCCGCAGAACATCGTCTGCGGCGCCACCAACTTCGCCGTCGGCGACAGCGTCGTGGTGATCCTGCCCGGCGGCGTGCTGCCCGGCGGCTTCGAGATCGGCGCGCGCAAGACCTACGGCAAGCTGTCCGAGGGCATGATCTGCTCGGCCCGCGAGCTGGGCCTGAGCGACGAGCACGCGGGCATCCTGGTGCTCCCGCCCGGGCACGAGCCCGGCACCGACGCCATGGAGCTGCTGGAGCTGGTCGACGAGGTGCTCGACATCGCCGTCACCCCGGACCGGGGCTACGCGCTGTCGATGCGCGGCGTCGCCCGCGAGGCGGCCATCGCCTACGGGGTGCCGCTGCGCGACCCGGCGCTGCTGGACGTGCCCCCGCCCAACCAGGACGGCCACCCCGTCCGCGTCGCCGACCCCCGCGGCTGCGACCGCTTCACCGCCCGCACCGTCACCGGGATCGACCCCGAGGCCGTCTCCCCGCTGTGGCTCCAGCGGCGGCTCCAGAAGGCCGGGATGCGGACCGTCTCGCTGACCGTGGACATCACCAACTACGTGATGCTGGAGATCGGCCAGCCCCTGCACGCCTACGACCGGCACCGCGTGGCCGGCGCGATCGGTGTGCGCCGGGCCGAGCCGGGCGAGAAGCTCACCACCCTCGACGGGGTGCAGCGCGCCCTCGACCAGGAGGACCTGCTCATCGTCGACGACTCCGGGCCGATCGGCCTGGCCGGCGTGATGGGCGGCGCCTCCACCGAGATCGCCGAGACGGTGCGCGACCCGGAGACCGGCGCGGCCGTCGGCACCGTGGACGTCGTCATCGAGGCCGCCCACTTCGACCCGGTGGCCATCGCCCGCACCGCGCGCCGCCACCGCCTGTCCAGCGAGGCGTCGCGCCGGTTCGAGCGCGGCGTGGACCCGCAGGCCACCTCGGCCGCCGCCCAGCGCGCCGCCGACCTGCTGGTGCTGCTCGGCCGCGGCACCGCGGAGCCCGGCGTCACCGAGGTCATCGCGCCGTCCGCCCCGCACACCGTCGCCATGCCAGCGACCCACCCGGGCCGGGTGGCCGGCACCGAGTACGACCGCGAGACCGTGGTGCGCCGCCTCCAGGAGGTCGGCTGCGACGTGTACGGCACCGACGAGCTGATCGTCACCGTGCCCAGTTGGCGGCCCGACCTCACCGACCCCAACGACCTCGCCGAGGAGGTCATCCGGCTCGAGGGCTACGCGAAGCTGCCCGCCACGCTGCCCAAGCCGCCCGCGGGCCGGGGCCTGACCGAGACGCAGCGGGTGCACCGCAGGGTCGGCCGGGCGCTGGCCGGCGCCGGGTACGTCGAGGCGCCCTGCTACCCGTTCCTCGGCGAGGCCGCGTTCGACGCGCTCGGCCTGGAGCGGGACGACCCGCGCCGTCTCACCGTGCGCCTGGCCAACCCGCTCTCCGACGAGGAACCCGCGCTGCGCACCACCCTGCTGCCGGGGCTGCTGGCCGCGCTGCGCCGCAACGAGGGGCGCGGCCTGCACGACCTGGCGCTGTTCGAGACGGGCCTGGTGTTCCTGCCGCGCGAGGGCGCCCCGGTCACCGCGCCCCGGCTGCCGGTGGACCGCCGCCCCTCCGCGGAGGAGCTCGCCGCCCTGGAGGCCGCCCTGCCCGGGCAGCCCCGCCATGTGGCGGCGGTGCTCGCCGGGGCCAGGGAGCGCTCCGGCTGGTGGGGCAAGGGCCGCCCCGCGACCTGGGCGGACGCCGTGGAGGCCGCCCGCCTGGTGGCCGCCGCCGCGGGCGCGGAGCTCACCGTGCGCCAGGGGCAGCGGGCGCCCTGGCACCCGGGCCGCTGCGCCGAGCTGCTGGCGGGCGGGGCCGTGGTGGGCCACGCCGGAGAGCTGCACCCGCGCGTGACCAAGGCGCTGCACCTGCCGGAGCGCACCTGCGCCATGGAGCTGGACCTGGACGCCCTGGCGGCGGCGGGCGGCGGCGCGGTGCAGGCCCCGCACGTGTCCGCGTACCCGGTGGCCACCCAGGACGTGGCGCTGGTGGTGGACGCGGGGGTGCCTTCCGCCGAGGTGGAGGCGGCGCTGCGGGACGGCGCGGGCGAGCTGCTGGAGTCGCTGCGCCTGTTCGACGTCTTCACCGGCGAGCAGCTCGGCGAGGGCAGGAAGTCGCTGGCCTACGCGCTGCGCTTCCGCGCCCCCGACCGGACGCTGACCGTGGAGGAGGCCACCGCGGCCCGCGACGCGGCGGTGGCCAGGGCGGCGGAGCGCACCGGCGCGGTGCTGCGCGGCGCCTGACCGCGGACGCGACGACGGGTGCCCCGCGGACGGTGTTCGAGCCGTCCGCGGGGCACCCGTCGGGTGCGGGTCACTTCCAGTACAGGCCGCGCGCCCTCGCGGTCTCGATCACCATGGACGCGCCGTCGGCGGGGTTGACCTGGACCTCGAAGCGGAGCCGCTCGTCGGCGGCGATGGAGCCCAGGTGGGTGAAGTCCAGGAAGCTGCTGCCGCCGGTGGACACCCGCTCGATGATGCCGCCGAGCCAGCGGGTGTTGTCCTTGCGCAGGTGGTAGAAGCGGCCCTGCACGGTGGTGCCGGACGCCAGCGCCGAGGTGATGCTGAGCAGGACGGTGACGGTGTAGCGCCTGGCACCGGTGATCAGGTCCTTGCCGCCGATGTCCAGCGTCGTCCAGGTGGCGGGCTTGACGGTGATGTTGGCGGTGCGGAACTCCCCGAGCGCTTCGGGCATGTCGTCCTCCTCTTCCTTGCCGGTGGCGCGGGCGACGATCCTCGGGAACACCACCTCGCGGAACTGCTTGACCCTGGCGTCGCCGGGGCACGAGGTGCCGCCGGCCGACCACTGGCTGAACATGCGGTGGTGGCCGTACCCGGGATCGGAGTGGCTGCGGCAGATCCGCAGCGGGACGCCGTGGTGGCGGTGCAGCCACACCCCGAGCGCGACCAGCTTCTCGATCTGGGCGGCGGTCCACTTGTCGGTCGAGGTGGTGTTGGACGAGGTCTCCACGGAGACGGCGCCGGTGCCGTCGGGGCGGCGGTTGGCCTGGGCGTTGGCGTCGGCGCGGGTCTCGGTGCCGATGTACTGGGCCAGGGTGCCGTCGTAGCCGAGCCCGAAGTGGGACTCCAGGCCGGTGGAGTCACGCCAGTACTCGTAGAGGCGGCGCGGGGTCCACGGCGCGGCCATGCTGTGCACGATCATCTGTGTGGGCCGGATCGCGGGCTGGGCGTCGCTCTCCGGCTGCAACTCCATCTTGTCGGCGCCTGGATACCAGGCCATTGCCCGACCTCCCTCGGCTGAAGGTGCCGTGTCCCGCCGCGGCGCGGGGGCGTTCGGTGCGCGGTGTGGCTCCAGAGTGGAGGAGTCCACTCCCGCACGTCGAGCACTCTGCCGCATCCCGCGGCCCCGCGCGGCGGCTTCACGAATGCCTCACCTCGGGGCCGCCCGCCCCGGGGCGGTGCGCGTCCGCGGCCGGCGGCGCTTTGCTGTGGCGGGGCCGCCCTGCCGGTCGTACCGTCGAGGTATGACCAGGGAGGAGCGGACCGTGCCGGTGCCCCGGGGCACGTTCGTGTGCCCGGAGTGCGGCCGGCCGGTCAGGGACGCAGTGGTGGGCCGCCGCAAGGTGCTGGGGGCCTTCGTGCCCGTCTGGGGCGCGGGGCCGTGCGAGAACCCCGAGTGCCGCGCGTACGGGCGCCACACCCACGAGGAGGAGGGCGCCGGCCCGCGGGAGCGGCAGCGGGAGCACCACGGGGCGCGCGGACACGGGCACGCGCCGCCCGCCGCCTGATCCGCCCCCGTCGCGCGCGGCCCGATCCGTCGCCGCGGACCGGCCCGCCGCCGGTCGGTGGCCCGCCGGCGCTCGTCCGCGTCGGTGGCCCGCTAGCGCTCGTCCGCGCCCATCGGGTCCGCGGTCTCCACCGCGATCCCGGCGGCCCCGAGCGCCGCCACGATGCCGTCGAAGCCGTCCCAGCACTCGCGCATCCGCTCCCGCGCCCGCGGCCCCGGGACGATCAGCACCTCCACCCGCTTGTGCCGCAGGTGCCCCAGCAGGTCCTCCGCGTCGCCCGGCCGCAGCACCGACCACACGGTGCAGCCCGGCTTGGCGTACCCCCGGCGGGCCGCCCACTTCTCGCACACGGCGAACTGGGCGTCCCAGTCCTTCAGGAACGGGGTGAACCTGCTCGGCGCGTCCTCCGCCTCGTCGATCTCTCTCGCGCCCAGCAGCCACGCCCAGGAGCGCTTCCTGCCGTCCAGCGCGTCGATCGGCTTCGGATACCAGCCGCCCACAGGCCATCCCGCGTCCATGCGCAGACGGTACCGCCCGCCGCCGGGCGCGCAGTAGGCGCGCACCCGGCGCCCGCGCGGGGGCGTCCCGCTCAGCCCGGCTCGGCGACCGGCTGCGCGAACTGCGCCGCGTACAGCCGCGCGTAGGCCCCCTCGGCGGCCAGCAGCTCGGTGTGCGTGCCCTGCTCCACGATCCGCCCGGAGTCCATCACCAGGATGACGTCCGCGTCGCGGACGGTGGACAGCCGGTGCGCTATGACGAAGCTGGTGCGGCCGGCGCGCAGCGAGGACATGGCGCGCTGGATCAGCACCTCGGTGCGGGTGTCCACCGAGCTGGTGGCCTCGTCGAGCACCAGGATCGCCGGGTCGGTCAGGAACGCCCGGGCGATGGTGATCAACTGCTTCTCGCCCGCGCTGATGTTGCCGCCCTCCTCGTCGATCAGGGTGTCGTAGCCGTCGGGCAGGGTGCGGATGAAGTGGTCGGCGTGGGTGGCGCGGGCCGCCTCCACGATCCGGTCCATGTCCAGGGCCGGGCGCTCGCCGCCGGGCAGGGGCGGGCCGGCCAGCCCGTAGGCGATGTTCTCCGCGATCGTGCCGTGGAACAGCCAGGTGTCCTGGAGCACCATCCCGATCCTGCGCCGCAGCTCCTCCCGGGACATCGCCGCGGTGTCCACCCCGTCCAGGGTGATCCGCCCGCCGGTCACCTCGTAGAACCGCATCAGCAGGTTGACCAGCGTGGTCTTGCCCGCGCCGGTCGGTCCGACGATGGCCACGGTCCGGCCCGGCTCCACCGTCAGCGACAGGTCCTCGATCAGCGGCTCGCCGGGCTGGTAGCGGAACGAGACGCGCTCGAACGCCACCCGCCCCGCGACCGCTCCCCCCGCGCCCGGCCCGCCCGGCGACACGGCGCGGGCCGGGTCCGGGTCGAGCGACTGCTCCTCGGCGTCCAGCAGGTCGAACACCCGCTCGGCGGAGGCGACGCCCGACTGGAGCAGGTTGGCCATGGACGCCACCTGGGTGATCGGGTGGCTGAACTGGCGCGAGTACTGGATGAACGCCTGCACGTCGCCCAGCGACATCGAGCCCGAGGCGACCCGCAGCCCGCCGATGACGGCGACCAGCACGTAGTTGAGGTTGCCGATGAACATCATCGCGGGCTGGATCAGCCCGGAGACGAACTGCGCCCGGAAACTCGACTCGTACAGCGCCTCGTTGTGCTCGTCGAAGATCCGGGCCGCCTCCTCCTGGCGGCCGAAGACCTTCACCAGGGCGTGCCCGGTGTACATCTCCTCCACATGGGCGTTCAGCCGCCCCGTGGTGGACCACTGCCGGACGAACTGCGGCTGCGCCCGCTTCCCGATCGCCGCGGCCACCAGCATCGACACCGGCACGGTCACCAGCGCGACCAGCGCCAGCAGGGGCGAGATCCACACCATCATCACCACCACGCCGACGATCGTCAGCAGCGAGGTGACCATCTGGCTGAACGCCTGCTGGAGCGTCTGCCCGATGTTGTCGATGTCGTTGGTGGTGCGCGAGAGCACCTCGCCGCGCGACTGCCGGTCGAAGTAGCCCAGCGGCAGCCGGGACAGCTTGGTCTCGGCCCGCTCGCGCAGCCGGAACGCCAGGCGCTGCACGATCAGCGTCGTGAGCCGCCCCTGCACCAGCGCGAACAGCGACGCCACCGCGAACACCGCCAGCGCGAACCCCAGCACCCGGCCGACGGCGGCGAAGTCCACGCCGTGCCCGGGCACCACGTCCATGGAGGCGAGCATGTCGGCCAGGTTGTCCTCGCCGTCCGCCCGCAGGTCCGCCACCGCCTGCTCCTTGGTGGTGTCCGGGGACAGGCCGCGGCCGACGACGCCCTCGAAGATCAGGTCGGTGGCGTGGCCGAGCAGCTTCGGCCCCAGGACGGCGAGGGCCACGGAGCACACCCCGCACAGCAGCACCGCGACGAGCAGCGCGCGCTCGGGCGCCATCATCCGCAGCAGCCGCCTGCTCGAGCCGCGGAAGTCCATCGACCGCTCGGTGGGCATGCCGCCGCGCATCATGGCGGGGCCAGGTCCGGGAGGCGGGCCGGGGCGGCGCTGCGGCGGACCGGACGGCGGTCGCGTCCCGTTCGTCTTCGCCTCGCTCACGCCGCCTCCCGCTCGGTGAGTTGGGAGAGCACGATCTCCCGGTAGGTGGGGTTGGACTCCATCAGCTCGGCGTGGGTGCCGGTGCCGACCACGCGGCCCTGCTCCAGCACCACGATCCGGTCGGCGTCGCGGATGGTGGACACCCGCTGGGCGACGATGACGACGGTGGCGTCGTCCGTGGCCTCGGCCAGGGCGGCGCGCAGCGCGGCGTCGGTGGCGTAGTCCAGGGCGGAGAAGGAGTCGTCGAACAGGTAGATGTCGGGGCGGGCCACCAGGGCCCTGGCTATCGCCAGGCGCTGGCGCTGGCCGCCGGAGACGTTGCCGCCGCCCTGCCCGATCGGCGAGTCGAGCCCCTGCGGCATCGCCTCGACGAAGTCCCGCGCCTGGGCGATCTCCAGCGCCCGCCACAGCTCCTCGTCGGTGGCGTCGGGGTTGCCGTAGCGCAGGTTGGAGGCGATCGTGCCGGAGAACAGGTACGGCTTCTGCGGCACCATCGCCACCGTCCGGGCCAGCGCCTCCGGGGACAGGTCGCGCACGTCCACCCCGCCGACCTCCACCGTGCCGCCGGTGGCGTCGAACAGCCGGGGCACCAGGTTCAGCAGGGTCGTCTTGCCGCTGCCGGTGGAGCCGATCACGGCCGTGGTGCTGCCGGGCCGGGCGATCAGGTCCACCCCGCGCAGCACCGGCTGCTCGGCGCCCGGGTAGTGGAAGTCGGCGCCGCGGATGTCCAGGTGGCCGCGGCGCGGCTGCTCGGCGACCGGCCGCGCGGGCGGGACGACGCTGGTGGGGGTGTCCAGCACCTCCTGGATCCGCTCGGCGCACACCTCCGCCCGGGGCACCATGACCAGCATGAACGTCGCCATCATCACGGCCATGACGATCTGCATCAGATAGTTCAGGAACGCCGTCAGCGCCCCGACCTGCATCCCGCCGTCGTCGATGCGGTACCCGCCCAGCCACACCACGGCGACGCTCGCGACGTTCATCACCAGCATGGTGGTGGGCCACAGCAGCGCCATCAGCCGCCCCACCCCGAGGGAGACCCCGAACAACTGGTCGTTGGCGACGGCGAAGCGCTGCTGCTCATAGCGGTCCCGGACGAACGCCCGCACCACGCGGATACCGGTGATCTGCTCCCGCATCACCCGGTTGACCTGGTCGATGTGGTCCTGCATCGAGCGGAACAGCGGCCCCATCCGGCGCACGATCAGGGCGATGGCGCCCGCCAGCACCGGCAGGACCACCAGCAGGAGCAGCGACAGCGGGACGTCCTGGTACAGCGCCAGCAGGATGCTGCCGACGGCCATGACGGGCGCCGCCATCATCAGTGTCAGGCCCATCACCACCAGCGTCTGCACCTGCTGGACGTCGTTGGTGGTGCGGGTGATCAGCGAGGGGGCGCCGAAGCGGCCCACCTCCCGGACGGAGAACTCCTGCACGCGCGAGAACAGCGCGGCGCGCACGTCGCGCCCCATCGCCATCGCGGTGCGCGACCCGACGTACACGGCGGCCGCGGTGCACACGATCTGCGCCAGGGTCACCGCGAGCATGATCCCGCCGGTGCGCACGATGTGGCCCGTGTCGCCGGTGACCACGCCGTTGTCGATGATGTCGGCGTTGAGGGTCGGCAGGTACAGGGCCGCGAGCGTCTGGGTCAACTGGAGCGCCACGACGAGCGCGAGGGGTCTGGAGTAGCGGCGCAGGTGCGCGCGCAGCAGTCGGATCAGCAAGCGGACCTTCCCGGGCCTGGCGGAGGGCGAAGGACACGCCGCCGGTGACCTTCACCGGCGGCGTGTTCGAACGTAGAACCTCAATGGACCTTGAGGTCAAGCGCGGGACGGCGGGCGCGGTCGGCACGGGCGGGGCGCACCTGGGGCGGGCGGGGCGGCGTGGCCGCTGCCGCCGCGCCCCTCCGCGTCCGCGGTCGTCAGCAACGGTCAGTAGTCGTAGAACCCGCTCCCCGACTTCCGGCCGAGCCGTCCCGCCTCCACCATCCGGTGCAGCAGCGGGGGAGCGGCGTACAGGGGCTCCTTGTACTCGGCGTACATCGACTCGGCGATGGAGACCACCGTGTCCAGGCCGATGAGGTCGGCCAGCTTCAGCGGGCCCATCGGGTGGGCGCAGCCCAGCTCCATGCCGCTGTCGATGTCGTCCCGGCCCGCCACCCCGGACTCGTACATCCGCACGGCCGAGAGCACATACGGCACCAGCAGCGCGTTGACCACGAAGCCGGAGCGGTCCCGCGCCTTGATCGCGTGCTTGCCCAGCACGTCCACGGCCAGCGCCTCGGCGCGCTTGACGGTCTCGTCCGCCGTGGTCAGCGCGGGGATCAGCTCCACCAGGCGCTGCACCGGGGCGGGGTTGAAGAAGTGGACGCCGAGCACCTGCTCGGGCCGCGAGGTGGCGACGGCCAGCTTCACCACGGGGATGGAGGAGGTGTTGGAGGCCAGGATGGCGTCCTGCCGGGTCACCACCCGGTCGAGCACCCGGAAGATATCGGTCTTGACCTGCTCGTTCTCCACCACGGCCTCGATCGTCAGATCGCGGTCGGCGAATTCGCCGAGGTCGGTGGTGAAGGTCAGGCGGGACAGCGCGGCGTCGCGCTCCTCCTCGGTGAGCTTGCCGCGCCTGACGGCCCGGTCCAGGGAGTTCGTCAGCCGGGTACGGCCGAACTCCAGCGTCTCGCCGGTGGTCTCCGCGACCCGGACGTCGAGGCCCGAGCGGGCGCAGACCTCCGCGATACCTGCGCCCATCTGCCCGCAGCCCACCACTCCGACGCGTTCGATGTCGGTCACGCACGTGCCTTTCGCTGGTCGTGGATCAGACGGTGACCGCATGGTTCCGGCCCGTCTTCGAGCCGACGTTACCCCGGCCCGCTCGAACGGGAGACCGGTGGCCCGGGAGCGGGCCGCGCCGGGACCCCGTCGCGCGCCCGACTCGCGCCGCTTCGCGCGGGGGCGCCTGCCGCCCGCCCGTCCCGCGTGTTCCGCGCCCGTCCTGCCGGGGTGCTTGCCGGTCACGCTCCGCGTTGTCACTATGACGGAGGGGAGCCGCCCGGGCGGGTGGCCCCCAGGCCGACACCGAACGGGGGGAGCCCCATGCGACACCGCGCAGCAGGACCGGGTCACCGGGGACTGAGCCGCCGGGGATTCGGCACCGCCGCCGCCGTGCTCTCGGCCGCGCTGCTCGCCGCGGACGGCGCCGCCGCCCGCCCGGCCGCCCGGCGCCCGGACCCGGAGTGGGCCAGGGTGACGGCGGAGTTCCGCGGCGTGTGGATCGCCACCGTCACCAACCGGGACTGGCCCTCCGCCCGCGGCCTGTCCGCGGCCGACCAGCGCGCCGAGCTGCTCCGCCTGCTCGACAGCGCCGTGCACCGCAGGCTGAACACCGTGATCCTCCAGGTCCGCCCGACCGCCGACGCCTTCTGGCCGTCCCCGTTCGAGCCGTGGTCGGAGTACCTCACCGGCACCCAGGGCCGCGACCCCGGCTGGGACCCGCTGGGGTTCGCCGTCGCCGAGGCGCACCGGCGCGGGCTCCGGTTGCACGCCTGGTTCAACCCGTACCGGGTGGCGAACCACACCGACCCGGCCCGGCTCGCCGCCGACCACCCGGCGCGCCGCAACCCCGGCTGGGTGGTGCCCTACGGCGGCAGGCTCTACTACAACCCGGGGCTGCCGCAGGTGCGCCGCTTCGTGCAGGACGCGATGCTGGACGCCGTCGCCCGCTACGACGTGGACGGCGTCCACTTCGACGACTACTTCTACCCGTACCCGGTGGCCGGGCAGGTCTTCGACGACGAGGAGACGTACCGGGCGTACGGGGGCGACTTCCCCGACCTGGCGTCCTGGCGGCGCGACAACATCGACCGGCTGGTGCGGGAGACGGCGACGCGGCTGCGGTCGGTCCGGCCGTCGGCGGTGTTCGGCGTCAGCCCGTTCGGCGTCTGGCGCAACCGGGCCACCGACCCGGAGGGCTCCGACACCCGGGCGGGCGTGCAGACGTACGACGACCTGTACGCGGACGTGCGCAAGTGGGTGCGCGAGGAGTGGATCGACTACGTCGTGCCGCAGTTGTACTGGAACATCGGGTTCGCGGCGGCCGACTACGCCAAGCTGGTGCCGTGGTGGGCCGACACGGTGACCGGCACCGGCGTGCACCTGTACGTGGGCGAGGCGCTGTACAAGGCCGGCGACCCGGCGCAGCCCGCCGCCTGGCAGGACCCGGCCGAGCTGTCCCGCCACCTGACGCTGTGCGAGCGGTACCCGCTGGTGAAGGGGAACGTGTACTTCGCGGCGAGGGAGGTGGTCGCCGACCCGATCGGGGCCATGGGCCGGGTCGTCGCCGACCACTACCAGGGGCCCGCCTTCCCGCCGTAGCCCGCCGCCCCGGCGGGCTCGGCGAGGCTCGGCGAGGCGGGCGTGCGAGGACCGGGGAGGGAGGCCCTCCCCGGTCCCGGAGGCGTGCGGTCGGGCCTGCTACCGGAAGTCCTCCAGATGCTGGACCACGGAGTCGGGCCCGGGGAACACCACCGTCTCGTGGCCGTCGTCGAACCGCACCCGGTACGGCGGGGTGCCGTCCGGCCCGAGGACTTCGACGATCTCGCCGACCCTGTCCTGCTGGCCGACGATCCTGCCGTGCGTCCGCAGCTTGTCGCCCACATTCGCGTGCATAAAGGGTGCCTCCGTCGTCTGGAGGGAGCGAGGGTCGGACAAGGGCATTCTAGTCGGCTCGGGGCATTCCGCTCATCCGCGCCATCACGCCAAGTTGGGCCACCCGGGCGATCCGTGGCCGGCGACGACCGGTTCCGCAGGCCCGGCCCCGCCCGCCGCCGCCCCGCCCCGCCGCCCGTGCGCCCCGGCGAGCACCCGGAACCCCGGCCCGTGCCACCGGGCGCCCCGTCGGAAGCCCTTTGCATAAAAGTGCGACCATACGTATAGTCATGCCATCGGTCGGAGGAGGAACCAGCATGGCATGGAGGGCGGCGGTCGCCGGGGCGAGCGGGTACGCGGGCGGCGAGGTCCTGCGCCTGCTGCTGGGGCACCCCGGGATCGAGATCGGCACGCTGACCGGCAACAGCAACGCGGGGCAGCGGCTCGGCGCGCTCCAGCTTCACCTGGCGCCGCTGGCCGACCGGGTCCTGGAGCCCACCGAGCCCGGGGCGCTCGCCGGGCACGACGTGGTGTTCCTCGCGCTGCCGCACGGCCGGTCCGCGGCCGTCGCCGCGGCCCTGGGCGAGGACGTGCTGGTGGTGGACTGCGGCGCGGACTTCCGGCTGAAGGACCCCGCCGACTGGACCGCCTTCTACGGCTCCCCCCACGCCGGCACCTGGCCCTACGGCCTGCCCGAGCTGCCCGGCGCCCGCGACGCGCTCAAGGGCGCCCGCCGCCTGGCCGTCCCCGGCTGCTACCCCACCGCCGTCACCCTGGCCCTGTTCCCCGCCTACGCCGCCCGTCTCGCCGAGCCCGAGGCCGTGGTGGTGGCCGCCTCCGGCACCTCCGGCGCGGGCAAGGCCCTCAAGCCGCACCTGCTGGGTTCCGAGGTCATGGGCGCGATGAGCCCCTACGGCGTCGGCGGCACGCACCGGCACACCCCGGAGATGGTGCAGAACCTCACGGCCGTGGCGGGCGAGCGGGTCACCGTCTCCTTCACCCCCACCCTCGCCCCCATGGTCCGCGGCATCCTCGCCACCTGCTCGGCGAAGGTGCGGCCCGGCACGACGGCGCGGGCGCTGCGCGAGGCCTACGCCGAGGCGTACGCCGGTGAGCCGTTCGTCCGCCTGCTGCCGGAGGGGCAGTGGCCGACCACGGCCGCCGTCACCGGCTCCAACGCCGCGCTGGTGCAGGTGGCGCTGGACGAGGCCGCGGGGCGCCTGGTGGCGATCAGCGCCATCGACAACCTGACCAAGGGCACCGCGGGCGGTGCGGTGCAGAGCATGAACATCGCCCTCGGCCTCCCCGAGGAAACGGGACTTTCCACGATCGGAGTCGCACCATGAGCGTTACGGCCGCCAAGGGCTTCCGGGCCTCGGGCGTCGCAGCCGGGATCAAGGAGTCCGGGCAGCCGGACCTGGCCCTGGTCGTCAACGACGGCCCCGGCCTGGCCGCCGCCGGGGTGTTCACCGCCAACCGCGTCAAGGCCGCCCCCGTCCTGTGGTCCGAGCAGGTCCTCAAGGGGGGCCGGGTCTCCGCCGTCGTCCTCAACTCCGGCGGCGCCAACGCCTGCACCGGGCCGCGCGGCTTCCAGGACACCCACGCCACCGCGGAGAAGGCCGCCGCCGCGCTCGGCGGTGACCACAGCCCCGGCGAGATCGCCGTCTGCTCCACCGGCCTGATCGGCACCTACCTGCCCATGGACAAGCTGCTGCCCGGTCTGGAGACGGCCGCGGCCGAGCTGTCCGGGCACGGCGGCGAGAAGGCCGCCCTCGCCATCAAGACCACCGACACCGTCCACAAGACCGCCGTGGCCTCCCGCGAGGGCTGGACGGTCGGCGGCATGGCCAAGGGCGCCGGGATGCTCGCCCCCGGCCTGGCCACCATGCTGGTGGTCCTCACCACCGACGCCGAGGCCGACGCCGCCACCCTCGACGCGGTGCTGCGCGCCGCCACCCGCGTCACCTTCGACCGCGTCGACTCCGACGGCTGCATGTCCACCAACGACACCGTGCTGCTGCTGGCCTCCGGCGCCTCCGGCGTCGCCCCGGACCGGGCGGAGCTCGCCGGGGCCGTCGAGGAGGTCTGCGCCGACCTCGCCCGGCAGCTCATCGGCGACGCCGAGGGCGCCTCCAAGGACATCAGGATCGAGGTGACCGGCGCCGCCACCGAGGACGACGCGGTCGAGGTCGCCCGCTCCATCGCCCGCAACAACCTGCTCAAGTGCGCCATCCACGGCGAGGACCCCAACTGGGGCCGGGTGCTGTCCGCCATCGGCACCACCTCCGCCGCGTTCGAGCCGGACCGGCTCGCCGTCGCCATCAACGGCGTGTGGGTGTGCAAGGAGGGATCGATCGGGGAGGACCGCGACAAGGTGGACATGCGCTACCGCGAGGTCCGCATCACCGCCGACCTCGCCGCCGGCCGGGAGTCCGCCGTGATCTGGACCAACGACCTCACGGCCGACTACGTCCACGAGAACAGCGCGTACTCGTCATGACGGCCGCCACCAGCCCCCAGCCCGCGCCCCGCCCCGGCGCCGCCCGCGGCCACACCGCGCTGCCCAAGGCACACACCCTGATAGAGGCGCTGCCCTGGCTCCAGCGCTTCCACGGCACCTGCGTCGTCATCAAGTTCGGCGGCAACGCCATGGTGGACGAGGAGCTGAAGAAGGCGTTCGCCCAGGACGTGGTCTTCCTGCGCTACGCGGGCCTCAAGCCCGTCGTCGTGCACGGCGGCGGCCCGCAGATCAGCGCCCACCTGGACCGCCTGGGCCTGACGTCCTCGTTCACCGCGGGCCTGCGCGTCACCACGCCCGAGACCATGGACGTGGTGCGGATGGTGCTCGCCGGGCAGGTGCAGCGCGAACTCGTCGGGCTGCTCAACGCCCACGGCCCGTTCGCCGTCGGCATGACCGGCGAGGACGCGCACACCATGACCGCGGTCAAGCGCATGGCCGAGGTGGACGGCGAACTGGTCGACATCGGCCTGGTCGGCGACATCACCGAGGTGGACACCGGCGCCGTGCGGGCCCTGCTGGACGACGGCCGCATCCCGGTGGTGTCCAGCATCGCCCGCGGCGCCGACGGCCACGTGTACAACATCAACGCCGACACCGCCGCCGCCACCCTGGCCGCCGCGCTGAAGGCCGAGAAGCTCGTCGTCCTCACCGACGTCGAGGGCCTGTACGCCGACTGGCCCAGCAGCGACGAGGTCATCAGCCAGTTGACGGTGAGCCAGTTGGAGAAGCTGCTCCCCGACCTGGCCAGCGGCATGGTGCCGAAGATGGAGGGCTGCCTGCGCGCCGTGCGCGCCGGGGTGGGCAAGGCCCATGTGCTCGACGGGCGGGTGCCGCACGCCCTGCTGCTCGAGGTGTTCACGGACGAGGGGATCGGGACCCAGGTCGTCCCGGACGAGGAGGGGACCGCATGAGCGACACCCGGAGCGGCGCCGGCGCCGCGCCCGCCGCCGACGGCGCGGGCAACGCCGCGCTGACCGACCGCTGGCAGCGGTCCATGATGGACAACTACGGCACCCCCCGCCTGCCGCTGGTGCGCGGCGAGGGCAGCACCGTCTGGGACGCCGACGGCAGGGCGTACACCGACTTCGTCGGCGGCATCGCCGTCAACCTCCTCGGCCACGGCCACCCCGCGGTGGTGCGGGCCGTCGGCGAGCAGATCGCCCGCCTCGGCCACGTGTCCAACCTCTTCGTCGCCGAACCCCCGGTCGCGCTCGCCGAGCGGCTGCTGCACCTGCTCGGGCGCCCGGGCCGGGTGTTCTTCGCCAACTCCGGCGCCGAGGCCAACGAGGCCGCCTTCAAGATCGCCCGCCTCACCGGGCGCACCGCCATGGTCGCCACCGAGGGCGGCTTCCACGGCCGCACCATGGGCGCGCTCGCGCTGACCGGGCAGCCCGGCAAGCAGGCCGGCTTCCACCCGCTGCCCGGCGACGTCACCCATGTGCCGTTCGGCGACGCGCGGGCGCTGCGCGCCGCCGTCACCGACGCGACCGCCGCCGTGGTCGTCGAGCCGATCCAGGGCGAGAACGGCGTGGTGGTGCCGCCGGACGGCTACCTGGCGGCGGCCCGGGAGATCACCCGCGAGGCCGGCGCGCTGCTGGTCCTGGACGAGGTGCAGACCGGGATCGGCCGCACCGGGCACTGGTTCGCCCACCAGGCCGCGGGCGTGGAGCCGGACGTGGTCACCCTCGCCAAGGGGCTCGGCGGCGGCCTGCCGATCGGCGCCACCGTCGCGTTCGGCGAGGCCGCGCTGGCCCTGACGCCGGGCCGGCACGGCACCACGTTCGGCGGCAACCCCGTGGCGTGCGCCGCCGCGCTCGCCGTGCTGGACACCATCGCCTCCGACGGCCTGCTGGACCGCGCCAAGCGCGCGGGCGAGCGGCTGCGGCAGGGCGTGGAGGCGCTGGGCCACCCCCTGGTGAGCCACGTGCGGGGCGCCGGGCTGCTGCTGGGTATCGTGCTCACCGAGCCGGTGGCACCGTTGGTGCAGCAAGCGGCTCAGGACTCCGGGTTCCTGGTGAACGCCGCCGTGCCGGACACGGTGCGGCTGGCGCCCCCGCTGATCGTCACCGATGACGAGGTGGACGCGTTCCTCCAGGCGCTGCCCGGGGTCCTCGACGGGGTGCGACGAACCGAGGACTGACGACGATGCCCGACGCTCACCAGGGACCGGCGGTCCCGCAGACCCGCACGGCGCGCCACCGCAGGATCGTGGACATCCTGAACCGGCAGCCGGTGCGCTCGCAGAGCCAGCTCGCCAAGCTGCTCGCGGACGACGGGTTGCAGGTCACGCAGGCCACGCTGTCCCGGGACCTGGACGAGCTGGGCGCCGTGAAGATCCGCAACAGCGACGGCGACCTGATCTACGCGGTGCCGTCCGAGGGCGGCTTCCGCACGCCCATGGCGCCGCTGGGGGAGTCGGTGAAGGAGGAGCGGATGGCCCGCCTCGCCGGAGAGCTGCTGATCTCCGCCGAGGCGTCGGCCAACCTCGTGGTGCTGCGCACCCCGCCGGGCGCGGCCCAGTTCTTCGCCTCGGCCATCGACCAGGCGGAGGTGCACGACATCCTGGGCACCATCGCGGGCGACGACACCCTCCTGCTGGTCAGCCGCGACCCCGAGGGCGGCCAGGCCCTGGCCGCCCACCTGCTCTCCCTCGCCGAGAAGTCCCGCTAGCGGCGGGCCTCGGGGGCGCAGCCCTCGGCGGGGCCGGGGGGGTCTCCGCCACCTGGCCTGGCGGAATGAACCGGGCCCCACCCCGCTCCCCTCTCCCTCCCATCCTCCTTTTGACGAAACATACGGACGGCTGCATACTTATACCAACCAGCGCATGGCGGCACTCCGGCCCCGCGCGTTCCGCACAGCGCACAGCGCACAGCTCCGCGAACCGAAGGAGAAACCCGTGACCGAGCGCGTCGTCCTCGCCTACTCGGGCGGCCTTGACACGTCCGTCTGCATCGGGTGGATCACGGAGGAGACCGGGGCCGAGGTCGTCGCCGTCGCCGTGGACGTCGGCCAGGGCGGCGAGGACCTGGAGATCATCCGCAAGCGGGCCCTGGCCTGCGGCGCGGTCGAGGCGGAGGTCGCCGACGCCAGGGACGAGTTCGCCGACGAGTACTGCCTGCCCGCGCTGAAGGCCAACGCCCTCTACATGGACCGGTACCCGCTGGTCTCCGCGCTGTCCCGCCCCGTCATCGTCAAGCACCTGGTCGCCGCCGCCCGCAAGCACGGCGCCGGCACCGTCGCCCACGGCTGCACCGGCAAGGGCAACGACCAGGTCCGGTTCGAGGCGGGCATCTCCTCCCTGGCGCCCGACCTGAAGTGCATCGCCCCGGTCCGGGACTACGCGATGACCCGGGACAAGGCCATCGCCTTCGCCGAGTCCAAGAACCTGCCGATCGCCACCACCAAGAAGTCCCCCTACTCCATCGACCAGAACGTCTTCGGCCGGGCCGTGGAGACCGGGTTCCTGGAGGACATCTGGAACGGCCCCGTCGAGGACGTGTACGAGTACACGCAGAACCCGGCCACCCCGCGCGAGCCCGACGAGGTCGTCATCACCTTCCGGGCCGGGGTGCCCGTGGCGATCGACGGCCGCCCGGTGACGGTCCTCCAGGCGATCGAGGAGCTGAACCGGCGGGCCGGCGCCCAGGGCGTCGGGCGGATCGACATGGTCGAGGACCGGCTGGTCGGCATCAAGTCCCGCGAGGTCTACGAGGCCCCGGGCGCGATCGCGCTGATCACCGCCCACCAGGAGCTGGAGAACGTCACCGTCGAGCGCGAGCTGGCCCGCTTCAAGCGGACCGTGGACCAGCGGTGGGGCGAGCTGGTCTACGACGGCCTGTGGTTCTCCCCGCTCAAGCGGGCCCTGGACGGCTTCGTCCAGGAGGCCAACCAGCACGTCAGCGGCGACATCCGGATGACCCTGCACGGCGGCAGGGCCGTCGTCACCGGCCGGCGCAGCGAGGAGTCCCTGTACGACTTCAACCTCGCCACCTACGACACCGGCGACACCTTCGACCAGTCCCTGTCCAAGGGCTTCATCGAGATCTTCGGCATGTCCAGCAAGATCGCGGCACGGCGGGAGCTGGGCAAGTGACGGGCAACGGGATGAACAGCGACGACCAGGTCCGCCTGTGGGGCGGCCGCTTCGCCGACGGACCGGCCGAGGCGCTGGTGCGGCTCTCCGCCTCGGTGCACTTCGACTGGCGGCTCGCCCCCTACGACATCGCCGGCTCCCGCGCCCACGCCCGGGTGCTGCACCGCGCCGGGCTGCTCGACGACGACGAGCTGGTGCGGATGCTGGCCGGGCTGGACCACCTGGAGCGCGACGTCGCCGACGGCTCGTTCACCGCCACCGTCGCCGACGAGGACGTGCACACCGCCCTGGAGCGGGGCCTGCTGGAGCGGATCGGCCCCGACCTCGGGGGCAAGCTGCGGGCCGGGCGGTCGCGCAACGACCAGGTCGCCACCCTGTTCCGGATGTACCTGCGCGACCACGCCAGGATCATCGGCGGGCTGCTGACCGACCTCGGGGAGGCCCTGGTGGGGCTCGCCGAGGCCCACCCGGACGTGGCCATGCCCGGCCGCACCCACCTCCAGCACGCCCAGCCGGTGCTGTTCGCGCACCATGTGCTCGCCCACGCCCAAGCGCTGGGCCGGGACGCGGAGCGGCTGCGCCAGTGGGACGAGCGCACCGCCGTCTCGCCGTACGGCTCGGGGGCGCTGGCCGGCTCCTCGCTCGGCCTCGACCCGCGGGCCGTCGCCGAGGACCTCGGCTTCGAGCGCGGCTCGGTGGCGAACTCCATCGACGGCACGGCCTCGCGCGACTTCGTCGCCGAGTTCGCGTTCGTCACCGCGATGATCGGCGTGGACGTCTCCCGCATCGCCGAGGAGATCATCCTCTGGGCGACCAAGGAGTTCTCCTTCGTCACCCTGCACGACGCGTTCTCCACCGGCTCGTCGATCATGCCGCAGAAGAAGAACCCCGACATCGCCGAGCTGGCACGCGGCAAGGCCGGGCGGCTGATCGGCAACCTGACCGGGCTGCTGGCCACCCTCAAGGCGCTGCCGCTGGCCTACAACCGGGACCTCCAGGAGGACAAGGAGCCCGTCTTCGACTCCTGCGACACCCTGGAGGTGCTGCTGCCCGCGTTCACCGGGATGGTGGCCACGCTCACCGTCAACCGGGAGCGCATGGAGGAGCTGGCGCCCGCCGGGTTCTCCCTCGCCACCGACGTGGCCGAGTGGCTGGTCAAGCAGGGCGTGCCGTTCCGGGTGGCGCACGAGGTCGCCGGCGCGTGCGTCAAGGAGTGCGAGGCGCACGGCATCGAGCTCGACCAGCTCACCGACGAGCAGTTCGCGCGGATCTCCCCGCACCTGACGCCCGAGGTGCGCTCGGTGCTCAATGTGCCCGGCGCGCTCGCCTCCCGCGACGGCCGCGGCGGCACCGCCCCGGTGCGGGTCGCCGAGCAGCTCGCCGAGGTCAGGCAGGACCTGGCGGCGCAGCGGGCCTGGGCCGAGGCGAAGCGGTAGCGCGGCGGGCCGGGCGGCGCCCCGGCCCGGGCACCCGCGGTTCCCGGGGGCGGCGGCCCGCCCCCGGGACCGGCGCGTTCAGCGGCGGCGGCCCTGGCGCTCGCCGTCCACGTACACCTCCGCCCGGTCGTCGTAGAAGCAGACCAGACCGGTGATCCCGGAGCTCTCCGGCAGCGGGGAGGGGTAGCTCCAGGCGATGTCCCGCACCACCCGGTCCCCGACCCGGGCCGACAGGTGCCGCGCCCGGCCCTTGTACGGGCAGTGCGTGACGGTGTCGCTGGGCTCCAGCAGGTCCAGGCGCACATCCGTCTGCGCCAGGTAGAAGCGCGGCGGCAGCCCCGTCTCGAACAGCACCCGCGGCGCCCGCGACTCGGCGAGCACCACCCCGTCCAGCTCCACCCGGACGTGCCGGGAGGAGGCCAGCACGTCGATCCTGGTGTACGGGCTGCGCGGGTGGGTGAACACCTCCTCGTCCTCCTCGAACCAGGAGTCCATGGCCGCCCACTCCAGGCGCACCAGGTCCCGCAGCTCCTCCACCGGGGAGTCCTCGTAGACGCACGCCGCGTCCACGGCGCTCTTCCCCGGCACCGCGACGTCGAACAGCCGCCCCTCACCGCGGCTGGGCGAGCGCCTGGTGCGGTCGGTGGGGGTGAGCAGCTCCGTGTGGACGTCGGCGAGGGGCAGGTAGTAGGCCGGGTAGTGCGGGTTCTCCCACACCAGGACCGGCCGGGTGGAGTCGGCCACCAGATGGCCGCCCAGGTAGACACGCACCCGCTTGGCGCCCCGCTCCAGGCGCACCGGGGTCCGGGTGGCGACGTTCGCTGTGGATTCGCTCATGCCCGGTCAACGACGGGCGACCGCCGCGGCATTTCCCTCTCACCCGCCCGGCGCCCACCCGCCGCGCCGGCGGGCGCCGAGGGGGCGGCTCAGGCCGCCTTCGCCTTGGTGGCGTACATGTCCACGTACTCCTGCCCGGACAGCAGCATCACCTGGTGCATCACCTCGTCGGTGACGGCGCGCAGCACATAGCGGTCCCGCTCCATGCCCTCGTACCGGGAGAAGTCCAGCGGAGCGCCGAAGCGGACGCCGACCCGGCGCGGCCGCGGCAGCCGGGCGCCGGGCGGCTGCACCCGGTCGGTGTCGATCAGGGCGCACGGCACCACCACCGCGCCGGTGGTCAGCGCCAGCCGGGCCAGCCCGGTGCGGCCCCGGTACAGGCGGCCGTCGGGGGAGCGGGTGCCCTCCGGGTGGATGCCGAACACGTCGCCGCGCTCCAGCACGCGCCGCCCGGTCTCCAGGGCGGCGACCCCGCCGTGCGCGCCGTCGCGCTCCACCGGGATCATGCCGAGCCCGCGGAAGAACGCGGCCTTCAGCCGGCCGCGCAGACCGCGCCCGGTGACGTACTCCGCCTTGCCGATGAAGTACACCGGCCGCTTGACCGCCATGCCCATGAACAGCGAGTCGGTGAAGGCCAGATGGTTGCCCGCCAGGATCACCGGGCCCTGCGCCGGGATGTTCCCGGCCCCCTCCACCCGGGGACGGAACAGCACGCGCAGCAGCGTGCCGAGCAGTGCCTTGGCCAAGGTCTGGAACAACGAGCCCTCCGTGGTGCGACGGCGCGGCGGACACCGCGTCGAAGGCCGACGATACTTGCGCCGGCCGCTGTCCGCCTCGCCGGGTTCGCGTGCTTGACGACCTTGAAACCATGTTTTACCGGATATTTGCCGAGCGGGGCGAACAGGACCGGGCGGCGCCCGCGCCCGCAGGCGGCCCGGCGCCGGCGGGCGCGGCCTGCGTCGGTCGGTCGTGTCGGCCGGTGGTGTCGGCCGGTGTTCGGGGGGAGTTCCCGCGCAGGACGGCCACGGGACACCGGGGCGGCTCTACGATGCGCGGGACCTTGTCAGGTCCGTAACACACGAACCACACCGGGAGTGCTCATGACGCAGGGCGGAAGGCGGGGAGTGGGCCGCAGAGCGGTCCTCGGCGCGGGGGCGCTCGGCGCGGGCGGCGCCGTGCTCGGGCTGCCGGACCGGGCCGCGGCCGAGGACGGCGCGGCGGCCGCCGGGGCCGGGGGCGGGCTGCCCCGGCCCGCCGTCATCGCCCACCGCGGCGCCAGCGGCTACCGTCCCGAGCACACCCTCGGCGCCTACCAGCTCGCCCTCGACATGGGCGCGGACGTCATCGAGCAGGACCTGGTGCCCACCAAGGACGGCCACCTGGTGTGCCGTCACGAGAACGACATCACCGGCACCACCGACGTCGCCGACCACCCCGAGTTCGCGGACCGGAGGACCACCAAGACCGTCGACGGCGTCCGCTACACCGGCTGGTTCACCGAGGACTTCACCCTCGCCGAGCTGAAGACCCTGCGCGCCAAGGAGCGCATCCCCGCCGTCCGCAGGAACAACACCCTCTACGACGGGCGCTGGGAGGTGCCCACCTTCGAGGAGGTGCTGCGCTGGGCCAGGAACCGCCGCACCGCCTCGGGCCGCCCGGTGTGGCTCCACGTCGAGACCAAGCACCCCACCTACTTCCGCAAGCTGGGCCTGGGCCTGGAGGAGCCGCTGGCGAAGCTGCTGCGCCGCCACGGCAAGGCGGGCCGGAACGCGCCGGTCTTCCTCCAGTCCTTCGAGCCCGGCAGCCTCCAGCGGCTCTCCCGCCTGGTCGGCAACCCGCTGGTGCAGTTGCTGTCCTCGGCGAGCTCCCGGCCCTGGGACTTCCAGGAGGCCGGCGACCCGCGCACCGTCGCCGACCTGGTCACGCCCGAGGGCCTGGCGTGGACCGCCCGGTACGCCTCCGGCATCGGGCCCACCACCGCGCTGCTGGTGCCCACCGACCCGGCGACCGGCCGTCTGGGCGAGCCGACCACCCTGGTCCGCGACGCCCACCGCGCCGGCCTGCTCGTCCACCCGTACACCCTGCGCAACGAGAACCAGTTCCTCCCCGCGGACTTCCGCCGCGGCACCGACGGCAACGCCTTCGGCGACGTCTTCGCCGCGTACCGGCTGTACTACGGCCTCGGCATCGACGGTGTCTTCTCCGACCACCCCGACACCGCCCTGCTGGCCCGCGACGACCTGGCCTGACCACCCCCGCGCCGGGGCGGGGCGCCCGCCCCGGCCCGGCACCCCGCCGCGCGCCCCCGTGAGCCGCCCCCCCGCGGGGGGCGTGCGGTGCGGCGCGCCGCACGCCTGCCCCGTCCGGGTGACGGCGCACGCCGGCCCGTGACCGCGCCGCCCCCGGCGCCGTCGGTCCCCGTGTGACGACCCCTGGCCCCGACTCCGCCGCCGGGCCCCGCCGTGACGACCCGTCGGACGAGGACTCCGCCGTGCTGCTCGCCGCCGCGCTCGGCAGCCCGGCGGCGCTGGCCCGGCTGCGCCGCGCGCTGCTCGCCGAGCTGGCCGCGCTCCCGCCGGACGCCCGCCCGCACGGGCCGGACGAGCGGGACGACCTGGAGCAGACCGTCTGGCTGCGCATGCTCGAACACCTCGCCGCCGGCGGCGGCCCGCAGCGCCCGGTGCCGTGGCTGCGCCGTGTCGCCCGGCAGGAGGCGCGGCGGGCCGCGGACGCCCGCCGCTCCGCCCCGGTGCCCACCCCCGCGCTCCCCCCGCCCGCCTCCGCGCTCCCGCCCGCGCCCGACGAGCGGGCCTGGGACCTGCGCCGCGCCCTGCCCCGCCTGCCCGGCCGCTGCCCCCGCCTGCTGGCCGCGCTGCTCGGCCGGCCCGTGCCCACGTACCGGGAGCTGGCGGCGGAGTTGGGAATCTCACAGGGCAGCATCGGGCCCGTGCGCTCGCGCTGCCTGGCCTGCCTGCGCAGAATGCTGGTGTCGCGGGGTTGATCTCGGGTGAGCTGGGTAATCCCCGGTAAACACCCGATGACGGCGCTGCCGACGATGTCCTGCGGGTGCGGGGTCCGGCGCTGTGCGTCGGGCTCCACCTCGTCGGACTGCTGTGCGAAGATCAGCGCCACGGACCGGCGCCAACCGTGTCGGATCCGGTCAGGGCACACGTTCCGGGCAGGCAACCCTCATCCTCACTGCCCGGACGGACTCAGGGAGGCCTGCGCACATGGGCATGAGCGTGACCATCTCTCCGGCGGCCGACGGCGACGCCGAATCGATCCTCAAACTCCAGTATCTGTGCTTCCAGAGCGAGGCCGAGCTGTACGGCGACTACAGCATCGAGCCGCTCACCCAGACCCTCGACGAGCTGCGCGCCGAGCTCGCCTCGGCCCGCGTGCTGGTGGCACGGCTGGGCAGCGAGGTCGTCGGCTCGGTGCGCGGCACCGTGGAGGAGGACGGCTCCGCCGCCATCGGCAAGCTGATCGTCCACCCCCGGATGCAGCGGCACGGCCTCGGCGGGCGGCTGCTGCGCGCCATCGAGGCCCGTCTCGCCGAGGAGGCGCAGGTCAAGCGCTACCGGCTGAGCACCGGTCACCGCAGTGAAGGCAATCTGCGCCTGTACCGGCGGTTCGGCTACGAGACCGTCGGCACCGACCGGATCAGCCGCAGCCTCGACGTCATCACGCTCGAGAAGCCGGTTTTCGCGGCCGGGGCGGCCGGCACCGCCCTGGCGGCCAGCGCCTGACCGAGCGCGGCCGCGCGGCGGCAGCTCCCGTCGATGACCCCGCCGCCCCGCGGCGGGGTCATCGACGTAGGCTGACCGATCATGCACACTCTTCCGGCCGAAGGACACACGTTCGACGACCTTCTCTGTGAAGGCGTCCTGTTCGACAACGACGGCACCCTCATCGACTCGCTGGGCGCTGTCGCCCGCTGTTGGACCCGCTGGGCCGAGGAGTACCGGGTCACCCCCGAGCGTTTCGCCGCGGTGGAGCTGCACGGCCGGCCGGCCGCCGAGATCGTCGCCGACCTGCTGCCGGCCTCCCGGGTGCCGGAGGCGGTGCGCCGCATCGAGGAGCTGGAGCTCGCCGACACCGAAGGGGTGCGGGCGCTGCCCGGCGCCGCCGAGCTGGTCGCCTCCCTTCCCGCGGACCGCTGGGCCGTCGTCACCTCGGCGACCCGGGCCCTGGCGGAGCGGCGGCTGGCCGCGGTGGGCATCCACCCGCCGCTGATCGTGGCCGCGGACGACGTCACCCGGGGCAAGCCGGACCCGGAGCCGTTCCTGCTGGCCGCGGGGAAGCTCGGGGTCGCGCCGGGACGCTGCGTGGTCTTCGAGGACGCCCCCGTCGGGCTCGCCGCCGCCCGCGCGGCCGGGATGACCGGCGTCGCCGTCGTCACCACCCACCGCCGCGAGGAGCTGGCGGCGGACGCGGTGCTCGACGGGCTGCACCAGGTGCGAGCGCTGCCCGGCGCCGGGGGAGTGCGGCTGGCCCTGGGCGGCTGAGCCGGCCGGGGGCGGGCCGTGCGGGCTCGCGCGGCCCGGCGCGGCCGGAAACGCGCGGCGCGCCGGGGACCACCCCTGTCACTCCCACCCGGCCACCCCTACGATCGCTTCGTGCGCAGCGACCTGTTCAAGACCGAGTACCAGGCCCAGGCCCCCACCGCGCCCGGGATGACCTTGCAGCACTCCAAGGCGATCAAGTACGTCGTCAACGGGGAGTGCCACGCCCGGCAGGGCGCCATGGTCGCCTACCGCGGCAACCTCCAGTTCGAGGTGAAGGCGCAGGGCGTCGGCAACTTCCTCAAGCGCGCCGTCACCGGCGAGGGGCTCGCGCTGATGGCGGTGCGCGGCCAGGGCGAGGTGTGGTTCGCCAACCGGGCGGAGAACTGCTTCGTGGTGGATCTGGAGCCGCACGACTCGCTGACCATCAACGGCCGCAACGTGCTGTGCTTCGACCCCACCCTGTCCTACGAGATCAAGATGGTGAGCGGCGCCGGGATGACCGGCGGCGGCCTGTTCAACTGCGTGTTCGCCGGGCAGGGCCGGATCGGGCTGACCTGCGACGGCTCACCGATCATCATCCCCGTCACGCACGACAACCCGGTGTACGTGGACACCGACGCCGTGGTGGGCTGGTCCAGCCAGTTGCACACCTCCATCCGCCGCTCGCAGAGCGTGAAGTCGATGCTCAGGGGCGGCTCCGGCGAGGTGTACCAGCTCGCGCTCCAGGGCGAGGGTTTCGTCATCGTCCAGCCGAGCGAGGCCAAGCCGACCCCCGGCACCTGAGACCCGCCCCGCGACGGCGGGGCGGCGCGAGTCCGGCACCGGCCGGGCGGCGGGAGCACTCCCGGCGCCCGGCCGCCGCGTTCCGCCGCCCGCGCCCGGCCGGCGACGACCGCACCCCCGCCGACCCTCACCGCACCCCCCGCAAACCCCCCGCGCCCCGGGCCCGCCCCCGGCCGGGCTCCCCGTCCCCTCACCCCGAACCCGGCGCAACCCGGTCCCCCCAAGCCCTCCGTCCGCCATCCGGACAGTACGTGCCGCTTTTTGGGACTGGATCACCTGTCTGGTTTACTAGGGGTCATGACCGCGACGACGACATGCACCTGTGCGACCGAGGCGAAGACGCCCGGTGTCCACGGCATGTGTCGTACGTGTCCGATGTGCCGAATGTGTGACCGCTGAGGGCCCCTGCTCCAGCCTCGCGCCCCGAAGCGAGACCGTCGCGCCACGCCCCACGGCGAGCGCCGACGCCCGTCCCCGGCACGCAACGTCACGGTAGTGAGTCCATGCAGTCCATGCAGCCCATGATCCCCGCGGCCATCCGCCGCTGCCGCCTGGCGCACCTCCCGCAGCCGCCCGGCGCCCGCCGCTGACCGCACCCCCTGCCGCCGCCCCGCCACCGGGGCCGACGTTGCGCCGACATGCCCCGATCCCCAGTGAAACGCAGTGATGTGCCCACGTGTGCGGTGATCCGCGCCGCGCACTCGACAGTGATGGACTACTCGTGATCACCACCGCCGACCTGAAGAAGGTCTACCGCTCGCGAGGGCGCGACGTCGTCGCGCTCGACGGGGTGGACCTCCATGTGCGCGAGGGCGAGGTCTTCGGCGTCGTCGGCCGAAGCGGCGCCGGCAAGAGCACCCTCATCCGCTGCGTCAACCTCCTGGAGCGCCCCACCTCGGGCACCGTGACCGTGGACGGCCAGGAGCTGACCGCGCTCGGCAACCGCGACCTGCGGGCGGCCCGCAGCCGCATCGGCATGGTCTTCCAGCACTTCAACCTGCTGTCCTCCAGGACCGTGCGCGGCAACGTGGAGCTGCCGCTGGAGATCCTCGGCGTCAGCGGCGCCGAGCGCACCCGCAAGGCCATGGAGCTGCTCGACCTCGTCGGCCTCGCCGACAAGGCCAGGGCCTACCCCGCCCAGCTCTCCGGCGGCCAGAAGCAGCGCGTCGGCATCGCCCGCGCGCTCGCCGGCGACCCGAAGGTGCTGCTCTCCGACGAGGCCACCTCCGCCCTGGACCCGGAGACCACCCGCTCCATCCTCCAGCTCCTGCGCGACCTCAACCGGCGCCTGGGCCTGACCGTCCTGCTCATCACCCACGAGATGGACGTCATCAAGGCCGTGTGCGACTCGGCGGCGCTGATGGAGGGCGGGCGCGTCGTGGAGTCCGGCACCGTCGCGGAGCTGCTCGCCACCCCCGGCTCCGAGCTGGCCCGGGAGCTGTTCCCCGTCGGCGGCGTGCCCTCCTCCGAGGACCGCACCGTGATCGACCTCACCTTCCACGGCGACACCACCGCCAGGCCCGTCATCTCGCAGCTCGCCCGCTCCTACAACGTGGACGTCTCCATCCTCGGCGCCGCCGTCGAGACCATCGGCGGCCTCCAGGTCGGCCGGATGCGCATCGAGCTGCCCGGCCGCTTCGAGGACAACGTCGTCCCCATCGGCTACCTGCGCGAGCAGGGCCTGACGGTGGACGTGGCCGAACCCGAACGCCCCTCCGCGACCCTGTCCGCCGCCCCGACCGCCGCCGCCCCGGCCGCGACCGCCGCCGTGAAGGAGACCGCCAAGTGACCTGGGACGAGATGCGCCCCCTGCTCACCGACGGCTGTTACGACACCCTCTACATGGTCGGCGTCTCCGCGCTGATCGCCGTGGCGGGCGGACTGCCGCTCGGGGTGCTGCTCGTGCTCACCGACCGCGGCGGCCTGCTCCAGAACACCGTGGTGAACAAGGTCATCGGCGTGGTCGTCAACATCGGCCGCTCATTGCCGTTCATCATCCTGATGGTCTGGCTGATGCCGTTCACCCGCTCGATCGTCGGCACCAGCATCGGCACCGACGCCGCCATCGTGCCGCTCGCCGTCGGCGCCATCCCCTTCTTCGCCCGGCTGGTGGAGACCGCCGTGCGCGAGGTGGACCACGGTCTCGTGGAAGCCGTGCAGTCCATGGGCGGCGGCACCTGGACCGTGGTCCGCAAGGTGCTGCTCCCCGAGTCCCTGCCCTCGGTGGTCTCCGGCCTGACCACCACCGTCATCGCGCTCATCGGCTACTCCGCGATGGCCGGCGCGGTCGGCGCCGAGGGCCTGGGCGACGTGGCCATCCGCTACGGCTACCAGCGGTTCGAGGAAGACCTGATGAACGCCACGATCGTGCTCCTCGTCGTCCTGGTCACCCTCGTCCAGCTCGCCGGGGACCTCGCCGCGCGGGCGCTGAGCCACCGCGGCCGGGCCACCGCCGTCCGGCCCAGGCTGCGTCTGCTGCGCCCCAGGCCCCCGCGCACCGCGGAACCCAAGACCTCCTGACCGACCGGCCCCCGCCCGGGGACCACCGGTCATCTGCACCACAACGAACGAAAGGCACTTTTCGTGCGCAACGTCATCACCGCCACCGTCACCGGACTCGCCGCGGGCGCCCTCGCGCTCTCCCTGTCCGCCTGCGGCTCCGACTCCGGCGAGGACGGCGCCCTGGTCGTCGCCGCCACCCCCACCCCGCACGGGGAGATCCTGAAGTACATCAAGGACAACCTCGCGGACAAGGAAGGGCTGAAGCTGGAGGTGAAGGAGTTCACCGACTACAACCAGCCCAACCGGGCCACCCAGGACGGCGACGTGGACGCCAACTTCTTCCAGCACCGCCCCTTCCTCGACGACTTCAACGCCAAGCAGGGCACCACGATCGTCCCCGTGGCCGACGTGCACGTGGAGCCGCTCGCGCTGTACTCCAAGAAGGTCGACTCGCTGAAGGACCTCGAGGACGGCGCGACCATCGCCCTGCCCAACGACGCCACCAACGAGGGCCGCGCCCTCGCCCTGCTCGCCGACAACGGGCTGCTCACCCTGAAGGAGGGCGTCGGCCAGGCCGCGACCCCCAAGGACATCACCGCCAACCCCAGGAAGCTCAAGTTCAAGGAGCTGGAGGCGGCCCTGCTGCCGCGCTCCCTGGAGGACACCGACGCCTCCGTGGTCAACGGCAACTACGCCCTGGAGGCCGACCTCAACCCGGCGAAGGACGCGCTGGCCGCCGAGCGGGCCAAGGGCAACCCGTACGCGAACTTCCTCGCGGTGAAGAAGGGCGACGAGTCCGACCCGCAGGTGAAGAAGCTGGCCGAGCTGCTCCAGTCCCCCGAGGTGAAGAAGTTCATCGAGGACGAGTACGAGGGCGCCGTCGTCCCCGCCTTCTGACCGACCCCGCACCCCCGGCCCCCCACCGGCCGGCCCCGCGGCCCGGGCCCACCCCCGCAACCGGCCGACGTCGCGCACGGCCGCGGAACCGCACCCGCCGCGGAACCGCGGCCCCGCGCGGCGGCCGGCCCGGCCCGTCCCGCGCGGCTCGGGCGCCGCGGCCCGCCCCGCCCGGTCCCCGCCGCGCCCAGCCCCGCCGTGCTCAGTCCCGCCGCGTCCAGTACACGTCCGTCGTGTACGGCAGCTCCACCCGCTCCCGGCCCCGCGTGGCCTCGTGCCGGGACAGCACCGCCTCCACCTCGGCCCGCACCGCGTCCCGCTCCCGCGCGTCCAGCGCCGCGATGTGGCTGGAGGACAGCATCCGCTCCACCACGCCCTCCCGCGTCATGGTGTGCGGGTTGGGCAGGTGCCGCTCCTGCACCGCCGACCAGCCCGGCCGTCCCTGGAGCGCCCGGCGCCACCGCCCGTCCTGGTGGCTCGGCAGCCCGCTGGGCGCCCGCCGCGAGTAGATCGCCTCGAAGTCGCGCACCCACGGCACGGACGTGTCGTAGGTGTTCCACACCAGGGCCAGCGCCCCGCCGGGCCGCAGGATCCGCTCCACCTCGTCCAGCGCCGCGTCCTGCCGGAACCAGTGCCACGACTGCGCCGCCACCACCGCGTCCACCGACGCGTCCGGCAGGCCCGTGCGCTCCGCCGTGCCGTCCGTGACCGCCACCTGCGGCAGCAGCTCCGCCAGGCTCTCGCGCATCGCCGCCACCGGCTCCACCGCCACCACGCGCGCCCCCGTCAGCGCCAGCAGCCTGGTGAACTTGCCCGTTCCCGCGCCGATGTCCACCACCGTGCGGCCCTGTTCGAGTCCCAGCGCCCGCGTGAGCTCGGCCAGCACGGACATGGGGTAGGAGGGACGGGACCGCTCGTACTCGCCCGCGGCCCGCTGGTAACCGACGCTTGCTGCCTGGTGGACCGTCACGCGCGCTGACGGTAGCAGGATCGGATGGACACAGCGGAAACGTCAGGCGACTACGTCAACCTCACGTCGCCCGAAGGTGGATTTTCCGCCCGTCCGTGGCAGAGTGCGCGTCACTTTCGCGCAACCCCTGCGCTGCGCACGCGCTGGCCAATGCTGCATGCTGCATGAGGGACGCCCGGCCCGGACCACCGGTGCCACGAACCCGGCAAGGAGAGAAGCGATGGCTGCCACGTTCCCGGAGACCTCCCTCAGCACCGAACGCATCGTGCTGCGCCCGTTCGAGGAGGAGGACGTCCCCGCGCTCGTGGACATGATGAACGACGAACTGGTGCGCGCCTGGACGAGCGTCCCCGCCCCCTACACCGAGGCGCACGCCCGCGACTGGGTCACCAGAGGCGCACCGGCGGAACGCACGGAGGGCAGGGGCATCGTGTTCGCCGTGGCCGAGCACCTCACCGGCCGCCTGGTCGGCACCGTGCACCTCAGCCACACCGACTGGCGGTGCCGCAACACCGAGGTCTCCTACGTCACCGCGTCCTGGGCGCGCGGCGAGGGCTACGCCCCCGAGGCCGTCCTCGCCGTCGCGCACTGGCTGTTCGAGGAGCAGGGGTTCGAGCGCCTCGAACTGCGCACCGCCGCGGGCAACACCGCCTCCCAGCAGGTCGCCCAGAAGATCGGCTGCATCAGCGAGGGCGTGCTGCGCAGCGCCTGGCCGCTGCGCGGGCAGGAGTCCGCGGACGGCCCGGCCGGGGAGGACGGCGCGTCGGGCGCCTCCGGGCCCGGCCTGCGCCGCGCCTGCTCGGGGCCGCGCACCGACCTCATCGTCTGGAGCCTGCTCCCGGAGGACCTGGAGGGCGTCACCAGGACCGGCGCGTCCGTCGGCTGCGCCACCGGCGGCGAATGGCCGTGACCCGGCGGGCCCGCCCGCCCTCGGCCGGGGAGGCACCCGCGCGGACCCCGGCGCGCTCCCGGTAGTCTCCCGGGGCGGCCCCCGGGTGACCCATCCGGGCCCGGCCGCCCGCACCTGACGCCAGGACCAGGACCAGGACCAGGGGAGAAGCGAAGCGACATGGCCGACCGGGTCACAGTGATCGGGTGGGACGGCTCCCCGCTGTCCGCCGCGGCCCGCTCCGCGCTCGGCGCCGCCACCCTCGTGGCCGGAGCCCGCCACCACCTCGCCCTGCCCGGCATACCCCCCGCCGCGGAGCGCGTCCTCGTCGGCAGCCTGCCGCTCGCCGCCCGCAGGATCGCCGAGCACCGGGGCGCCGCCGTGGTGCTCGCCGACGGCGACCCGGGGTTCTTCGGCGTCGTCCGCGCGCTGCGCCGCCCCGAGTACGGCCTCGAGGTGGAGGTCGTGCCCGCCGTGTCCTCCGTCGCCGCCGCCTTCGCCCGCGCCGGGATGCCCTGGGACGACGCCAAGGTCGTCGTCGCCCACCAGCGCACCCTGCGCCGCGCCGTCAACGTCTGCCGCGCCCACCACAAGGTCGCGGTCCTCACCGCCCCCGGCGCCGGCCCCACCGAACTGGCCCTGCTCCTCGACGGAGTGCACCGCACCTTCGTCATCTGCGAGGCGCTGGGCACCGAGCGGGAGGAGGTGTCCGTGCTCACCTCCGACAAGGTCGCCGACCACATCTGGCGCGACCCCAACGTGGCCATCGTCATCGGCGGCAACGTGCCGCAGACCGGCTCGGCGACCGGCGGCTGGCTGGCCGGGCAGTCCACCGACTTCCCCGGGCCGCGCGGCTGGGCGTGGCACGACGAGCACTACGGCGTGCCGGACCGGCGCGGCCCCGGGGCGGGCGGCGGCTCCCTGGAGCGGGCCCTGGTGCTGGCCAGGCTCGGCCCGCGCGCGGGCGACCTGCTGTGGGACGTCGGCGCGGGCAGCGGCGCGGTCGCGGTGGAGTCGGCCAGGTTCGGCGCCGCCGTCATCGCCGTCGAACGCGACGAGGCCGCCTGCGGCCGCATCGACGGCAACGCCCGCCGCCACGGCGTGCAGGTGCAGGTGGTGCACGGCCGCGCGCCGCAGGCGCTGGAGGACCTGCCCGAGCCCGACGTGGTGCGCGTCGGCGCCGGGGGAGCGCCGGTCGTGGCCGCGTGCGCGTCCCGCAGGCCGGAGCGCATCGTCGCGCTGGCCGCCACCCAGGAGGAGGCCGCCGGGCTGCGCGGGGTGCTGGAGAGCGCCGGGTACGTCGTCGAGACCGAGCTGCTCCAGTCCGCCCGGGTGCTGCCCAGCGGCGAACGGGCGGGCGCCGCCGCGTCGTTCGCGGTCTGCGGCGAACGCGACTGACCGCGGCGGGCGGCGTCGCCCCGGGAATCCGGACGGGGTTCGATCAGGCTGGCGAACGCGGTCCCGGGTGGCCGGGTAGGCTGGCAGACCGTTGTGGCGTGATGCGGGTGGTTCCGTGAGCTCTCCGCTCCGCGGGAGCGGAGGCGAGCGGGTGGCGCGGTCGGCACCGCGCCGGCGGCGCGATCGACACGGTGCCGGCGGCGCGATCGACACCGGCGCCGGCGGCGCGCGGTCGGTGTCGCCGCCGGCGGTGCGCGGTTGGCCACCGCCCCTGTCCCGCCGCGAGAATGCGGTACGTCGCCGGGCCGGTCGTGCCGGTTGCCGTGCGCGATCGTTCTTCCATAGGGCGGCGTGCCGCTGATCGCGCCACGGACGTGCGCCGCCGGTGCACGGGGGTTGGAGGGAGTAGAACGGATGGGCGAGGGGTACGCATGACTGACACCGGCCACGTCCCGGACGGAGCGATGCCGGAGAGCGCGGGCGGCGACGCGGGAGCGCGTATCGACGAGCAGCCCGACTCCGTGGCAACCGGCTGGGGAGCCGAGCCCCCCGCCTCCCCCTACGCGTACCTCGACCAGACCGCGGTGACGGACGAGGACGACGACCTGCTGCTCATGCCGGGCCCGCAGGGCTCCTGGACGGAGTCCGTCCCGCTGCGCACCCACACCCCGCCGCCGGTGGCGCCCGCACCCGAGGCCGTACTGCCGCACGAGGCCGCCCCCATGGGGCCCATGCCGCACGCGCCCGGGCCCGTGGTGCCCGAGCCCGCCGGGTACGAGCAGCCCGCGGTCCACGTCCCGCACCAGGCGGTCCCGCAGGCCCCGGTGGCCGAGCCCGCCGCCGCGCAGCCGCAGCCGCCCAGGCGTCCGCTGCGCGGCGGCGGCGGCCCGGCGCCGGGCGAGGGCCCGGCGACCACCACCGTCTCCGTGCGCTCGCTCGCCGACCGCGGTCCGCAGCACGCGGCGCCCCCGGCGGCCGAGTACGCCGTCCCGGCTTCCGCGCAGGTGCCGCCGCAGTCCAGGGCCGAGCCGGTGCGGGTCGTGCCGATCCCCGCCCAGCAGGGCACGGTGACGGGCCGCCAGGCTCCGCCGCCCCCCGCCCCGCAGGCACCCGCGCCCGAGCCGGCTCCGGTGCAGGTCCAACCGGAGGAACCGGTTCAGCAGACGGAGCCGGTGCCGCCGGCGGAGGCCGTGGCGCCGGTGGAGGTCCAGCAGGCGGAGCCCGTCCAGCAGGTGGAGCCCGCTCCGCCGGCGGAGGCCGCGATTCCGGTTGAGGTCGCGGTTCCGGTGGCGCAGGTCCAGGCCGAGCCGGCCCAGCCCGCGGAGCAGGCGCCGTTGGTGGAGCAGGCGCCACCCGCGGAGCAGGTCCAGGCGGCGGAGCAGGTCCAGGCCGGGGCGGCCCAGCCCGTGGAGCCTGCCGTGCCCGCGGAGCAGCCCGCGCCGGAGCAGGCCGCGCCGGAGCAGGCCGCGCCCGAGGCCGCCGCCCCCGAGGCCGCCGCCCCGGAGCAGGCCGTCGCCGAGGCGGTCGCTCCCGAGCAGGCCGCGCCCGCTGCCGCGCCCGCCGAGGCACCGGTGCAGCCGGAGCAGCCCGCGGCGGTGGACGAGGTGCCCGCCGAGGTGCCCGCCGCCCAGGAGCAGCCGGCGCAGGCGCCGCCCACCGAGCCGGAGCAGCCCGCCCCCGCGCCCGAGCAGGCCGAGCAGCCCGCCCCCGAGCAGCCCGTGCCCGCCGCCGGTGCCGTGCCGGTGCCGCCCGCCCCCGAGCCGGTGCCCGCGCCCGCCGCGGAGCAGGTCCCGGCGCCGGCGGCCGTCCAGCCGCCTTCGTCCCGGACGGACTCCTTCCTCGCCGACCACGACCCCGAGGCCCTCGCGGCCCCGGCCGCCGAGGCGGCGCCCGCCGGGCAGGCCCCGGTGGAGCAGCCCGCGGTGGAGCAGGCCGCGGTGGAGCAGGCGGCGCCCGGGCAGCCCGTCCCCGGCCCGTCCCCCGAGGGGCAGCCGTCCGTCGAAGAACCGTCAGCAGGCCAGCCCGTGACGGCAGAGCACCAGGAGCCGGAAACGTCCGCCGAGGCCCCCGCACCGCCCCAGCCCGCCGTCGAGGCCGAGGTCGAGCCGCAGCCCCAGCCGCAGGCCGCCGCCGTCCCCGAGCCGGAGCCCGCCCCCGCGGAGCCGGCCGCCGCTGCCCCCGAGCAGCCCGAGCCCGAGCAGCCCGAAGCCGCCCGGCCCCAGCCGGAGCCCGCCGCGGCCGCTCCCGAGCCGCAGCCCGCGCCGGAGCAGGCGGCGCAGGAGCAGCCCGCGTCCGAGCAGCCCGCGCCCGAGCAGCCCGCGCCCGAGCCGCCGGTGGCGGAGCAGCCCGCCCCGGAGCCGCCGGTGGCGGAGCAGCAGCCCGCGCAGGAAGGGCCCGCCGAGGAGCCCGTCCAGGAGCAGCCCGCGGCGGCGCAGGAGCAGGCCGAGGACGCCGAGGAGCCCCAGGAGCCCAAGGGCCCGCCCGCACAGGGCTACGACCCGGAGGTGCGCGAGGCCGTGCACCGCGTCATCCGGGAGCGCCGGGACATCCGCAACGGCTTCCGCCAGGACCCGATCCCGCACGAGGTGCTGCTGCGCGTCCTGGAGGCCGCGCACACCGCGCCCAGCGTCGGCCACTCGCAGCCCTGGGACTTCGTGGTGATCCGCTCGCCTGAGACCCGGCAGAAGATGCACGAGCTGGCCGCGCGCCAGCGCGCCGAGTACGAGGCGTCGCTGCCCAAGGGCCGGGCCAAGCAGTTCAAGGAACTGAAGATCGAGGCCATCCTCGACACGCCCGTCAACATCGTGGTCACCGCCGACCCCACCCGCGGCGGGCGCCACACCCTCGGCAGGCACACCCAGCCGCAGATGGCGCCGTACTCCTCGGCGCTGGCCGTGGAGAACCTGTGGCTCGCCGCCCGCGCCGAGGGCCTGGGCGTCGGCTGGGTCAGCTTCTTCGACGAGCGCGAGATGGTGCGCGAGCTCGGCCTGCCCGAGCACCTGGAGGTCGTGGCGTACCTGTGCGTCGGGTACGTCGACGAGTTCCCCGAGGAGCCCGAGCTGATGCAGGCGGGCTGGTCCAAGCGCCGCCCGCTGTCGTGGGTGGTGCACGAGGAGGAGTACGGCCGCCGCGCCCTGCCCGGCGAGGCCCCGCGCAGCCTGCTCGACGAGACGCTGCGCGGCATCCGCCCGCTGGACGCCAAGGCGCTCGGCGAGGCGTGGGAGCGGCAGAAGCGGATGACCAAGCCGTCCGGCGCGCTCGGCATGCTGGAGATCATCTCCGCGCAGTTGTGCGGCCTGTCCCGGCAGTGCCCCCCGCCGATCCCCGAGCCCGCCGCGGTCGCGGTGTTCGCCGGCGACCACGGCGTGCACGCCCAGGGCGTCACCGCCTGGGCGCAGGAGGTCACCGCCCAGATGGTGCTGAACTTCCTCGGCGGCGGCGCGGTCGTCAACGCGTTCGCCACCCAGGTCGGCGCCGAGGTGTGCGTGGTGGACGTCGGTGTCGCCGCCGACCTGCCGACCGTCGCCGGGCTGCTGCCGCGCAAGGTCAGGGCGGGCACCGCGGACATCACCGTCGAGCCCGCCATGACCCGCGACGAGGCGCTGCGCGCGATCGAGGTCGGCGTGGAGACCGCCCGCGACCTGGTGGCGGCCGGGAACAAGGCGCTGCTCACCGGCGAGATGGGCATCGCCAACACCACGGTGTCGGCCGCGCTCATCGCCGTCTACACCGGCGCCGACCCGGCCGAGGTGACCGGGCGCGGCACCGGCGCCAACGACGAGACGCACTCCCGCAAGATCGAGGTGGTGCGCCGCGCCCTGGAGCTGCACCAGCCGGACCCGGCCGACCCCATCGGGGTGCTCGCCGCGGTCGGCGGCCTGGAGCACGCCGCCATGGTGGGCCTGATGCTGGGCGCGGCCTCGCTGCGCACCCCGGTGATCCTGGACGGCGTCAGCGCCGGCGCCGCGGCCCTGGTGGCCCGGGCCGTCGCGCCCGAGGTGCTGGCGGCCTGCATCGCCGGGCACCGCAGCGCCGAGCCCGGCCATGTCGCGGCCCTGACCAAGCTGGGCCTGCGTCCGCTGATAGACCTCGACCTGCGCCTCGGCGAGGGCACGGGCGCCCTGCTGGCCCTGCCCGTGGTGCAGAGCGCGGCCCGCGCCATGCACGAGGTCGCCACGTTCGACTCGGCCGGGGTCACCGAGAAGTCGTAAACCGCTCGGAAGCGGCCCGAAAGGGACCGCGACCGGCCATTTCCCGGGGCCCCGTGCGCGCGGGGCCCCGGCGTTGCCTACCGTTGACGTTCGACAGCGACGTCACACGGTTGCCGGCGCCGCCACACCGACTCGGACGGCGAGCCGCCCGCCCGTCGCCCCACCCGCCCGCCCGTCGCCCCACCCGCCCGCCCGTCGCCCCACCCACCACCCCAGGGCGAGCCCAGCGACGTCGGGCTGGGCGGGGGCCCGGGTGCCGGCGGACCGGGCCGCACCGGCCCGCCCGCGGCCGCGCAGGAAACCCTCACCCGCCCGTCCACCAGGCAAGGAGCACCACCATGCCCGAACGCCCCGCAGGGTCCCCGCCCCCGTCCGGTGAGCCGCCCGCCTACCCGGTCGGGCTGCGCCTGTCCGGCCGCCGGGTCGTCGTGCTCGGCGGCGGCCAGGTCGCCCAGCGCCGCCTGCCCGGGCTGCTCGCCGCGGGCGCCGACGTGCTCCTGGTCTCGCCGTCCGCGACGGCCGCCGTCGAGGCCATGGCGGACGCGGGCGAACTGGCCTGGGAGCGGCGCCGCTACCGCCCCGGCGACCTCGCCGACGCCTGGTACGCGCTGATCGCCACCGACGACCCCGAGGCCAACGCCGCCGCCTCCGCCGAGGCCGAGCGGGAGCGCGTGTGGTGCGTGCGCAGCGACGACGCGGACGCGGCCACCGCCTGGACCCCGGCCACCGGGCGCAGCGAGGGCGTCACCGTCGCCGTGCTCACCGGCCGCGACCCGCGCCGCTCCGCCGCCGTGCGCGACGCCGTCGTCGAGGGCCTGCGCGACGGCACCATCGCCGCCCGCCACCACCGCGTCCGCCCCCCGGGCGTGGCCCTCGTCGGCGGCGGCCCCGGCGACCCCGACCTGATCACGGTGCGCGGCCGCAGGCTGCTCGCCGAGGCCGACGTCGTCATCGCCGACCGGCTCGCCCCCCGCGAGCTGCTCGAGGAGCTGCCCCCCGGCGTCGAGGTCGTCGACGCCTCCAAGATCCCGTACGGGCGGGCGATGGCGCAGGAGGCCATCAACCAGGCGCTGATCGAGCACGCCAAGGCCGGGAAGTTCGTGGTTCGGTACAAGGGCGGCGACCCGTTCGTCTTCGGCCGGGGCATGGAGGAGGCCCTGGCCTGCGCCGAGGCGGGCGTGCCGTGCACCGTGGTGCCCGGTGTGACCAGCGCCGTCAGCGTCCCCGGCGCCGCCGGCGTCCCGGTCACCCACCGCGGCGTCGCCCACGAGTTCACCGTCGTCTCGGGACACGTCGCGCCCGGCGACCCCCGCTCGCTGGTGGACTGGGCGGCGCTGGCCCGACTGCGCGGCACCCTGGTGCTGCTGATGGCGGTGGAGCGGATCGGCGCCATCGCCGCCGCCCTGGTGGAGCACGGCCGCCCCGCGGACACCCCGGTGGCCGTGGTGCAGGAGGGCACCACCGCCGGCCAGCGCCGCGTGGACGCCACCCTGGCCACCGTCGCGGACGCCGTCGCCGAGCACGGGGTGCGGCCGCCCGCGGTGGTGGTCGTGGGCGACGTGGTCGCCGTCGGGCCCTGACCGGGCCCGACGCGGCGATCGCTACCGGCGGGTATCCCGGCATTGGCAGTGGCGGTGGGGCACGGCAGGATGGGCGGCGTGGCCGAGTTGATTGAGATCGATGACCCGGACGACCCGCGCCTTGGCGACTACACCCGGCTGACCGACGTGGAGCTGCGGCGCCGCCGCGAACCCGCTGAGGGCCTGTTCATCGCCGAGGGCGAGAAGGTGATCAGACGCGCCAGGATCGCCGGGTACCAGATGCGGTCGATGCTGCTCTCGGCCAAGTGGGTGGACGTCATGCGGGACGTCATCGACGAGGTCCCCGCCCCGGTGTACGCGGTCACCCCCGAGGTCGCCGAGCAGGTCACCGGCTACCACGTGCACCGCGGCGCACTGGCGTCCATGCGCCGCCGGCCCCTGCCGGCCGCCGCCGAGCTGCTGGTGGACGCCCGGCGCGTCGTCGTCCTGGAGGGCGTGAACGACCACACCAACCTGGGCGCGATCTTCCGCAGCGCCGCCGCCCTCGGCATGGACGCGGTGCTGCTCTCCCCGAACTGCGCCGACCCGCTGTACCGCCGCTCGGTGAAGGTCTCCATGGGCGCGGTGTTCGCCGTCCCCTACGCCCGCCTGGAGGACTGGCCGCGCGAACTGGAGACGGTGCGCGACGCCGGGTTCACCCTGCTCGCGCTCACCCCCAGCGAGAAGGCCGCCCCCATCGACCAGGCCGCCCCGCACCGCTACCGGCGCTGCGCCCTGATGCTGGGCGCCGAGGGCGAGGGCCTGAGCACCCGCGCCCTGGTCGCCGCCGACGAGTGGGTGCGCATCCCCATGGCGCACGACGTGGACTCGCTGAACGTGGGCGCCGCGGCGGCCGTCGCCTTCTACGCGGTGGCGCACGGCGGCGCCTGAGGCCGCGCCCGGCCGCGCGCCCCCGGCGTGAGCCGGTGCTCAGGGCACCAGCAGCACCACCGTCTCCGCCACGCACGCGGGCTTGGCGCTGCCCTCGATCTCCACGGTGTGCCGCACGACCGCCTGCTTGCCCTGCGGCACGTCCCGCACCTCCACCAGCTCCGCCACGTCGCGCACCCGGGAGCCCACCCGGACGGGGGCCGGGAAGCGGACCTTGTTGGTGCCGTAGTTGACGCCCATGCTGATCCCGTCCACCCGGAGCAGTTGCTCGGAGAAGCGGGGGATCAGGGACAGCGTCAGGTACCCGTGCGCGATGGTGCCGCCGAACGGCCCCCCGGCGGCCCGCTCCGGGTCCACATGGATCCACTGGTGGTCACCGGTGGCCTCCGCGAAGCCGTCCACCTGCTCCTGCGTGACGGTGTGCCATTCGGTCGGCCCGAACGTCTCTCCCTTGGCGCGGGCGAGCTCGTCCAGTCCGTTGAAGATGCGCATGGCGGTCTCCGGCGTGGGTCGGGGCACGTTACCGATGGGAAACCTACTCGCGGGTCCGGCCCCGGCACCAGGGGACCCGCGTCCCGCACGGCCGGGAGTCCACCGGGAGGCGGCAGGGAAGCTGCCGGGAGGCGGTCAGGAGTCCGCCGCGTCGAGCTCCTCGAACGTGCCGTCGGCCAGCGGCACGTACGCCGTCAACCGCGCCGCGCCCGGCGAGCCGCGCTCCGGGCGCTGCTCCCGCACCACCGCGCCCCGCGCGATCCGCCACCGGTACTCCGCCCCCGGCGTCGCCGGCACCACGTGCGAGGCGACCAGCACCGGACGGCCGCGCCGGAACGCGAACAGCTCCACCAGGTGCTCCCGCACCGGCCCCGCGCCCCGGGTCAGCACCACCACCTGGGCGGGGGCGCCCTCGTGGGCGGCGGGCAGCACGCGGTCCAGGATGACCCGGTCGCCCTCCGGGCCCTTCATCCGGCCCTCGCGCAGCGGCAGCGGCGAGCCGCCGTCCGGGTCGGCGTAGCGGTGGTTGTACCAGTCCACGCGCGGCGCCTTCGCCACGGGGCGGGTGAGCGTGAGCGTGGGCGTGGCCCCGGCGCGCCTGGCCTCGGCGGGCGGCGCCACGTTGCCCTGCGGCGCGGGGCTGGCCGGCGCGGACCCGCCCTCGGGGGAGGGGGTGCGGCCGGGCGAGGCGGGCGGCCCGAGGCCGTTGCCCCCGTCGGGGCCCTGGCAGCCCTGCGCCAGGGCGATCCCCAGCGCGGCGAGCAGGGTGACGGTGACGAACACCACCAGGCGCTGGCGCATCATCCTGCTGTTCCGGCCCCGCGGGCGGGCGGGCCCCGGCCGCCGCCGCTCCTGCCCGGCGCGCGGCCTGCCCTGGCCGGTGCCGCGGTTCGGGGCGGGGGTGCGCGCGGACGGGCGGGACGGCACGGTGCCGGGCGCCGTGCGGGGGCCGGAAGCGCCGCGCGTCGGCGGGGGAGTGGCGCGCCGCTCCTCGGTGCGCTGGCGCGCGTACCCGTCCGCCCGGCGCCCGGTGGGGCGCTCCGGCGGTGACGGGAGGCCGCGCACCGGGTCAAGGCCCCGGGCCTCGCGCGCGTGGATCTCGCTGAGCCGCTCGTGCAGTGAGGCGGTGCTCGGCCGCTCCTTGGGGTCCTTGGCCAGGCAGGAGGCGATCACCAGCGCCAGGGACTCCGGCACCCGGCGCAGATCGGGCTCCTCGTGCACCACCCGGTACAGCATGACCTCGGAACTGCCGTGGCCGAACGGCGAGTCGGCGGTTGCCGCGTACGCCAGCGTCGCCCCGAGCGCGAACACGTCCGTCGCCGGGGTGACGGCGGCCCCGCGCACCTGCTCGGGCGCGAGGAACCCGGGCGAGCCCACGGCGGTGCCCACGTGGGTGAGCGTGCTGGCGCCGGTCGCCCAGGCGATGCCGAAGTCGATGATCCGCGGGCCCTTGGGGGACAGCAGGATGTTCGACGGCTTCAGGTCGCGGTGCACCACCCCGGCCTCGTGCACGGCGAGCAGGCCCTCGGCCAGGGCCGCGCCGATGCCGGCCACCTCTGCGGCGGGCAGCGGCCCGTCCTCGCCCACCTTGTCGTACAGGGAGGGGCCGGGGACGTACTGGGTGGCCAGCCACGGGCGCTCGGCGTCGATGTCCGCGGCCACCAGGCGGGCGGTGCAGCCGCCGCGGATCCGGGAGGCCGCCGACACCTCGCGGGCGAACCTGGTTCTGAACTCCGGGTCCTCGGCGAGCTCGGCGCGGATCAGCTTGAGCGCCACCCGCTGCCCGCGCCGGTCGGAGCCGAGGTACACCACGCCCATGCCGCCAGCCCCGAGGCGCCGGTGCAGCCGGAAGGAGCCGACGACACGCGGATCCTCGCGCCGGAGCCGCATCATCGCCATGTCCGTCCCCTACCTCCGGTGGCATGGCCCGCCCCCTGCCTCCGGCACACCTGCGGCTGGGTAGGCCCCTTCCTGCCCGTACGTCTGACGAGCCACAGCTTACGGACTGCTCCGCCCGGTGTGCTGATACGCAACGCCCGCTCGGCACGGGGATTGTCAGTGCCGGGTGGGATCCTGAAAGGGCTGGGCACACCGGACGGGCAACCGCTTCCGGCAGGCCGATCCGTGCCCATCGGCCCGTCGCCTAAGGGGGTTTGACGGAGTGAAGGGTGACCGCGTCGAGATAGTGGTGGACGCCGGCGACACGACGAGGACCTACGAGGTGGTGGCGACCAAGGCGGGGCGCCGGGTGGAGACGGCGGTGCGCAGAGGGGTCGTGGAGGTGAGCGAAGTCACGCGCAGCGGCACGGTGGTGCGGACCGCGAGGTTCATGGCGAACCGGGTGCTGGCGCTGGTGGAGCAGCCGATCCCGGGCGGGCCGGCCGACGAGGAGGAGGCGGCCGGGGCGGCCTGACGCCCCGGCGGGCCCGGGGGGCGGGGTGCGGCGCGGGACGGGGGACCGGGCCGCACCCCGGGCCACCCGAAACGGTGACCCGAGGCGGCGATCAGTCGGATCATCGGGCGATCGGTGGGTCATATGAATAACAGGCCCTGGCCAAGCCTCGAACCCACGCCCCCGAGCCCACACCGAGGAGTGGCGCGCCGCGCCGGCGGACACCGGCGCCACCGGTCCCGGTGTCCGCCCCGCCACCGGCCGGATCCGGGCATGTCGGGCGCCCTCTCGGGGAGATCCCCGGGAGCCGGGCCGCCGTCTCCACCCAGGGGAGTACGCGCGGGGCCCGCCGGTCATCCCACGGGAGGCCGTGAAGCGGTACGAGGGCATGACGTGCCGCCCGCGGCGCCCGCCCTAGCCTTGTGGCCACGCGGTGGGCGGCACTCGTCCCCCGGGTTCCCGCCCGCCGCGTCCAGGCCGGATCCGCGCGGACTGAAACCGCACGAGACGGAAAGAAGGAGAACCGACGGATATGACCGGACGGACCGCGAACCGAACGCGGAGCAGGACCGCCGCCGCGTTCGGTGACAGTTCCTCCGGCACCCGGCACCCACTGGTGGCGACCGCGATGGTCCTGCCGCTCGCGGTGCTCATGGCCGTCATGTTCGGAGGCTGGGAACAGGTGGTCACTCAGGCGTCGTCCGTCGCCGGGATGATGGGGCGCTGACAGACGCCCCCGAGCCCGGTGGAGCGGACCGGGCACGGCGAAACCGGTAGGCCCCGTGGGGACGGGGGTGCGACGGACGGCGGGCGGCCCGGCATCTGGACACAGGTGCCGGGCCGTCCTTGTACGGTGACGTGATGAGCGGTGAACTGGCGGCCGAGCTGGCCCGGGAGCTGGGGGAGGCGGGTGGCCGGGCCGCGGTGCTGGCCGACCGCCCCGACGGGGTCGTGGTCCGCGCCGGCCGCCTCGTGGCCAAGGCGCACGCCGCCGACACCGACGTTCCCGCGCTCCGGGCGCGGCTGCGGATTGCCGCCGCGGAGCCGCTGCGCGGAGTCCTGCTCGCCCCCCTGCCGCGGCAGCGGCCCCCGCTGCGCGGCCGCCCGGTCACGCTCTGGCCGTACGGCGAACCCGTCGCCGAGGACGCCCCGGACGCCGTCCCCTGGGAGGAGGCGGGCCGGCTGCTGGCCCACCTGCACCGGGTGGCGCCGGACGCGCTGCCGGGCCCGGTCCCGCCGATGCGCGGCCCCGCCAAGGTGGCGCGGGCGCTGACGCGGCTGCGGGCGGCGGGCCCGTCCCCCGCGGCGTCCGAGGTGCTCGCCGCCGCCGCGGGCCTGCCCGGGTGGGTGCGCGGCGAGGAGCCGGCGCCGTCCGCGGCGGCGCTCACGCACGGGGACTTCCACCTGGGCCAGCTCGTCCGCGTCCCCGCCGGGCACTGGCTGCTCATCGACGTGGACGACCTCGGGCTCGGCGACCCGTCGTGGGACCTGGCGCGCCCCGCCGCCTGGTTCGCGACGGGACTGCTGCCCGCCGTGGCCTGGCACCGCTTCCTGGCCGCCTACCGGGCCGCGGGCGGCCCCGCGGTGCCGCCGGACGGCGACCCGTGGACCGCCCTCGACCTGCCCGCACGCGCCCTGACGGTGCAGACCGCGGCCCTGGCCGTGGCCAGGGCCGGGCGCGAGGGGCGGCCGCTCGACGACGTGGATCTCACCCTGGTGGACACGTGCGCGAGGATCGCCGGACTGGCCCGCGGGTCCACCGTATTGTGAGGCGTACCGCCGACCGGGCGAATCCGGCGGCGTTCGATGCGCTGAGGAGTGATGTCGCGTGCAGTGCCCGAAGTGTCATGGGATGATGCAGACCTACAACCGGAGCGGTGTGCACATCGAGCAGTGCGGCAACTGCCGGGGGATCTTCCTGGACTACGGGGAGCTCGAGGCCCTGACCCGCCTGGAGTCGCAGTGGACCCCCCAGGCGCCTCCCGCCGCCGCCCCGCCGCCCAGCTACCCGGCCCACGGCGCCCCGGTCCACGGCGCCCCGGTCCACGGCGCCCCGGCCTGGGGCGCGCCGCACGGCGGCCACCGCGGTCACCACGGCCACCAGCGCAGCCTGGGCCGGATGCTCTTCTCCTCCTGAGCACCCCACTTCGGGGTCCGGCCCCCTCCGGGGAGCGCCGGACCCCACGGCCCGGCGCCCGCACCCGGCGGCCCGGGACCGGTCCGCATCTCCCGCGCCACCGCGGCCCCTGCGCCCCGGCGTCATGGGGGGCCGCGGGTGGCGAAGCCCCCGCCGCGAGGCGAAGCCGAGCAAAAAACAACGAGGGCGAAACCGTCCGCGCTTTCCGCGGACACGTTTCACCCTCGCACTTGTGGACGATACTGGGATTGAACCAGTGACCTCTACCGTGTCAAGGTAGCGCTCTCCCGCTGAGCTAATCGTCCTCGGCGACGTCGGCCTCACGGCCCCCGCCGACCACAGGGCCCCCATGGCAGGGGACCCGGTGGGCGATACTGGGATTGAACCAGTGACCTCTACCGTGTCAAGGTAGCGCTCTCCCACTGAGCTAATCGCCCTCATGAAGCCGGAGCGCCGCAACAGCGCCGCCGACTCCGCAGAGGTGGAGACGGGATTTGAACCCGTGTAGACGGCTTTGCAGGCCGTTGCCTCGCCTCTCGGCCACTCCACCGAGCGGGACCCCCGGCTCGCGCCGAGCGGCCCCCCATCGAGCGGACGACGGGATTCGAACCCGCGACCCTCACCTTGGCAAGGTGATGCTCTACCAACTGAGCCACGTCCGCCTGTGTCACCCTCCGGGGCGCTTGCCCGTCCCGGCGACGTGTTGAACTCTAGCGGATTCCCCGGCCAGCTCAAATTCCGTTTCCGCCGCGTACGGCTCAGGTACCGCTCCCCGTACCGCCGCCCACGCGCTCCGCCCGGCCCCCGCGCCCGCCCGGCGCGCCCCGCGCCGACCTACACTCGCATCACCCCCACGTGGCGGGAACCGGCCGCGCGTTCGCACCACCGGGCGACCCCGGCCCCGGCCACCACACCTGCACCAGGAACCACCGTGAGCAAGCTCGCCCCCATGGCCCGCTTCGGCGGCCGCGTCGCCACCGACCTGCGCGACGTGACCACCGACCCGGCCGCCCTGGACTCCCGCGGCTTCTGGGCCGTCGTCGCCGACTTCGAGGGCCCGGTGCTGTGCGCGCGCTTCGGCACCGTCCGCCCCGCCGCCCCCGCCCGCGCCCCCTGGACCGGCCCCGACCCCGCGGCCTGGACCTCCTCCCTGGACGAGGCCGCCTATGCGCGCGGGGTGCGCCGCATACGCGAGCACATCGCCGCGGGCGAGGTCTACCAGGCCAACCTCTGCCGCGTCCTGACCGCGCCCCTGCCCGACGCGGCCGCCGACGTGGACGCCCTCACCGCGGTGCTCGCCCGCGGCAACCCCGCCCCCTACGCCGGCACCGTCCGCCTGCCCGGCCACGGCGTCGAGGTGGCCACCGCCTCACCCGAGCTGTACCTGCGCCGCACCGGGGACACCGTCCGCTCCGGCCCCATCAAGGGCACCGGGCGCACCCCGGAGGACCTGCTGGACAAGGACCGCGCCGAGAACGTCATGATCGTCGACCTGGTCCGCAACGACCTCGGGCGCGTCTGCGACACCGGCTCCGTCACCGTCCCCGAGCTGTGCGCCGTGCAGCGCCACCCCGGTCTGGTGCACCTGGTCTCCACCGTCCGCGGGCGGCTGCGCCCCGGCGCCGGGTGGGCCGAGCTGCTCGCGGCCACCTTCCCGCCCGGCTCGGTCACCGGCGCCCCCAAGTCCAGCGCCCTGCGGATCATCCGCGACCTGGAGACCGCCCCCCGCGGCCCCTACTGCGGCGGCGTCGGCTGGGTCGACGCCGACCGGCGCGAGGGCGTGCTCGCCGTCGGCATCCGCACCTTCTGGATCGACCGCTCCGGGCCGCGCGGCGCCCGCCTGCGCTTCGGCACCGGCGCCGGCATCACCTGGGGCTCGGAGCCGAAGCGGGAGTGGGACGAGACCGCGCTGAAGGCCGAGCGCCTGCTGGCGGTAGCGTCGTCCCGCACAGGGGTACTGACCCCACGGGCGGCAGGCACGGGGACGGACCCCGCGGGTCCCGGGAGCCGAGGAGGGAGCGGTCGGTGAGGATCTGGGTGGACGGCGGACTGCGGGACGCCGACAGCGCGACGGTGTCCGTGCTGGACCACGGGCTCACGGTCGGCGACGGTGTCTTCGAGACGGTCAAGGCCGTGCACGGCAGGCCGTTCGCGCTCACCCGCCACCTGGACCGGCTCGCCCGCTCCGCCCGCGGCCTCGGCCTGCCCGAGCCGGACCGGGACGAGATCCGCCGGGCCTGCGCCGCGGTCCTCGACGCGGCACCCGTACCGCTCGGCCGCCTGCGGATCACCTTCACCGGCGGCCTCGGCCCGCTCGGCTCGGTGCGCGGCGACGCCCCGCCCACCCTCGTCGTCGCCGTGGACGGCACCACCCGCCGCCCCGACACCACCGCCGCCGTCACCGTGCCCTGGACCCGCAACGAGCGCGGCGCCCTCACCGGTCTGAAGACCACCTCCTACGGCGAGAACGTCGTCGCCCTGGCCCGCGCCCGGCAGCACGGCGCCTCCGAGGCGCTGTTCGGCAACACCGCGGGACGGCTGTGCGAGGGCACCGGGTCCAACGTCTTCGTCGTGCTCGGCGGGCGGCTGCTCACCCCGCCGCTGGAGTCCGGCTGCCTGGCCGGCATCACCCGGCAACTGCTGCTGGAGTGGACGGGCGCCGAGGAGGCCGACCTGCCGCTCGACGTCCTGGCGGAGGCGGACGAGATCCTGCTCACCTCCACCCTGCGCGACGTGCAGGCGCTGCACCGGATCGACGGCCGGGACCTGCCGGGCGCCCCGGGACCGGTCACCGCCAAGGCCATGTCCGTGTTCGACGAGCGCGCCGCCGCCGACATCGACCCCTGACCCGGGCCGCCGCGGCGGCGCACCACCCCTGACCGGCGCCCCGGCCAGGGACAGCCACGCGAGGACCGGGGGGAAGCAGGACATGACCACCACACTCCGACCCGGCGGACCGGAGCGGCACGAGCCCGACGGCACCCGCGCCCGCACCTTCGCCGTCTGCGTCAACAGCCGCCCCGTCGGCGAGATCACCGTCTCCTGCCGGGAACGCGGCGGCGTGCGGACGGGCCGCCTGTCCGGGCTGCGCGTGGACGAACCGGAGCGCCGCCGCGGCCGGGGCACCGTGGCCGCGCTCGCCGCGGAGGAGGTGCTGCGGCAGTGGGGCTGCGACCGGGTGGACATCGCCGTGCCCGAGGGCGGGGAGCAGGCCCTGCGCCTGGCGTCCGCCCTCGGCTACACCGAGCGCAGCCTCACCATGGCGAGCTGGCTGGAGTCGCGCTGGGACCACACGGAGCCGCCCCCGCTGCCGCCCGGCTGCTCCGTGCACCCGCTCGCCGACGCCGAGTACGACGCGTGGCTCGCGGTGCAGCAGGAGGGCTACATCCGCGAGCTGGTCGCAGCGGGCATGACCGAGGAGCAGGCCAGGGCCAAGTCGGACGCCGACCACCGCGCGTCCCTGCCGCAGGGCCCGCACACCCCGGGCGCGGTGCTGCGGGTGCTGCGCGCGCACGGCGAACCCGTCGGCACCCTGTGGGTGGGGCTGCGCGGCCCCGACCGGCCGCAGCAGGCCTGGGTGTTCTCCGTCGAGGTGGAGCCGCCGCACCGCGGGCGGGGCCACGGGCGCGCCCTGATGCGGCTCGCCGAGGCCGAGTGCCGGGCGGCCGGGGTGTTCGAGCTCGGCCTCAACGTCTTCACGGCCAACACCGCCGCCCGGCGCCTGTACACCTCGCTCGGCTACCAGGTCACCATGCACCACCTGGGCAAGAACCTGCTGTGAGGCGGCGCCCGCCCGCGGGGCTACGCGCGTCCGAGCAGTCGGTCGGCGATCTCCTCGACCCGCTCGCGCAGCCCTTCCCGGCTCTTGCCGCCGTCCAGCCGCTGCCCGTCGATGACATAGGTCGGCGTGCCGGTCACCCCGATCGCCCGGCCCTCGGCGAGGTCGGTGTCCACCACCAGGAAGTGCCGTCCGTCGATCAGCGCGGTGTCCACCTCGGCCGCGTCCAGGCCCAGCTCCCCGGCGATCTCCACCAGCAGCTTCTCGCCCTTCCTGCCCAGCTCCTCGACGCGGTCGAGCACCGCCTCGATGTACGGCCAGCCCTTGCCCTGGACCATGGCCTCCTCGGCCGCCTGGGCCGCCGCGATGGCGTACTGGTGCTTGTCCAGCGGGAAGTGCCGCAGCTCCACGGCCAGGGCGTCACCGTAGCGGGCGCGCAGCGCGCGGAGGTCCTCCAGGCAGGAGCGGCAGTCGGGGCACTGCAAGTCGCACCAGACGTCGAGCGCGGCGCGGCGGGGCGGAACATCACTCATGCCGTGCAGTGTGGCACTTCCCGGCGCGGCCCTCGCGCCCAGGGAGGAGCCGTCCCCTGAGATTTCCCCGGTAAACGGCCTGATCCTGGCATCCCGCCCGCACCGCGAGGCAGGATGGGGACGAAGGCGGCCGGGCGGGAGGCGCGATGTCCACAGACCGGATGATCAGGTGGGACGGCTCCGGGGGCGGCTCGCCCGGGGCCACGGCGAACGAGAGGGCGAGGTGGTCGCCGTGCTGACGCTGACGGTGTGCGTGGCGCTGTCCGGGGCCGGACTCGCGATCTGCTTCCTGCACGTGTACCGGCGCCGCTTCCTGCGGGCCGTGCGGATCGCCGCGTGGTCGCTGCTGCCCATCGGACTGTGGATGAGCGGGCTGCTCCCGCTCGGCCAGGACGTCGCCGAGGCGGTCGCCGACTGGGCGAAGGACCTGGTGTTCGATCCGACCGTGTGGACCGGGTTCGCGGTCCTCGCGCTGTCCGCGGTGCTGTTCGTGGTGGCCAGGGTCGCCGGCCGGCGGGGCAAGGGCACCGCGCTGCCGGAGCCGGGCACGGCGCCCGCGGCGCCGGCTGCGGGCGGCAGGTCCGCCCTCGGCGGGGGCCGCAAGGGCCGCGGCTCGTCGTCCGATGACGGCCTGTCCGATTTCCGGGAGATCGAGGAAATCCTGCGCCGTCGGGGTATCTGACGATACGCCGACCGGCCGGTGCCGTAACCGCTTCGCGACTGACCGGTCCTCAGTTCGGAATTCTGTGGTCTGATGAAACGTCATTAGCGGTTTTGCTCCGGACGGCCGTCATCCATTCCTTCCGTATGCGCTCCGCGCACCCGCGGAGTTTCATCCCGGAACATTTCCGGGCGCGCGGAATTACCCCTTCCGAGGGGAGGGCGGAATTCCGGGAGGGCGGCGCGCGGGGCCGCGGGCGGCGGGCCCGCCGGAATCAGTCGGACGGGCCCCCGGGCGCGGGCACGGCCGCCTCGCGCCGCCGCGCCCGGTAGGCGGCGACGTGCAGCCGGTTGCCGCAGGTGCGGCTGTCGCAGTAGCGGCGCGACCGGTTCCGGGACAGGTCCACGAACGCCCTGCGGCAGTCCGGCGCGTCGCAGAAGCGCAGCCGCTCCCGCTCCCCGGCGACGATCAGCAGCGCCAGCGCCATCCCGCCGTCCGCCGCCAGGTGCTCGGCCAGGGTCGAGCCCGGCGCGAAGTAGTGCATGTGCCAGTCGTGGCCGTCGTGGTCGGTGAGCCGGGGAGTGGTGCCCGCCTCGGCCACCATCGAGTTCAGCAGCTCGGCGGCGTCCCGGTCCGAGCCCGCCCGGAAGACCGCGGTGAACCGCTCGCGCGCCGCGTGCACCGCCGCCAGGTCCCCCGCGCCGAGCTCACCGACGTCGCTGACCCGGTGCCGCTCGACGAAGCCCCGCAGCGCCGCCACGTCGGGCAGCCCCTCCGACCCGTTGCACTCCGGAGCCGTGCCCAGGAGCTCGACCACGCAGTCGAGTGCGCACCGGGTGTCGTGGGTGATCAGCACGGATGGCTCCCTGGCCGGTCCAACTGGGCGACGGGACAGACGCCCCCTCCGTATACAGACTGTAGCGCGCGAGGCCTCCCACTCCACGCGCCGTGGCGCGCCGCACGACGCGGCGGGACACCGGCGGGACGGTTGAGCGGTGCTGGGGCACCGGTGAACACCGGGTGGAGAGGAGGGAAGGGGAAGGGAACGAGCCGACCGCGGGACGGCGACCGGCCCGCGGCGCTCCGGCGGCGCTCCGGCGGCGCGGGAGGAGGGCCGGCGCGGGCGGGCATCGAGGCCCGCCCGGGCGCCCCCGGCCGGCCCGCCCGCGGTGCCGTCCCGGGGGCCCGCCCGCGGCAGCGGAAGGCGCCGCCACCCACAGGGGGAGGCGGCGCCGCGGGCTCGCCGCAACGAAGACTGATGGCGACCCGAGCCGTACCCCCGAGTCGGACGGCCGGGCGCGGTCCTCAGCTTTCGGCCAGGATGTGCGACAGCTCCGTGTCCAGGTCGAAGTGACGGTGCTCGGTACCGGGCGGCACCGCCGCGTCGGTGCGCTTCAGGAACGACTCCAGGGCGCGCGCCGGCGCCTCGAGCAGGGCCTCGCCCTCGGGCGAGCTCAGCGCGATGCAGACGACGCCCTGGCCGTGACTGCGCGAGGGCCAGACCCGGACATCGCCGGTGCCGGTGGGCCGGTGCAGGCCCTCGGCCAGCAGATCACGGGCGAAGACCCAGTCGACGGTCTCGTCCGCGCCGGTGTGGAAGGTGGCATGCACGGCGTAGGGATCGGCCGTGTCGTACCGCAGGCCCGCGGGGACGGGCAGTGAGGATTCGCTCGACACAACGAGGCGCAGGTGCAGCTCGCAGCTGACCGTGGTGTTCATAAGCGCCATGGCCTTTCGCTCAGTGTGCGCTCGGGGATTCGCACGTCGGCGAAATCGACATGCCACCAGGGAGGACGTTGTAAACCCCTCTGCCCGGATTGCGAAGGTTCGGGTACCCCGTCCGGCTCAGTGCAATTGTGGACACAACCGCCGTTCCGGTGAAAGGCAAAGCTCCGGTACCTTTGAACTCATGACGACGGGGAGTGAGAAGCGGACGCCGCCGCCGCGTGACGAGACCGCCGCGGGCGGCCCGGTCGGCACCGAGGTGACCAAGGACGGCGGCATCCGCGTCGCGGCGGAGGTCGCGGAGGGGAAGGTCGGCGGGGAGGGCCCCAAGGAGCCGGTGTTCGGCTCCCGGGCGCCGATGTTCATCAAGAAGTACAAACCCCTCCACCTGACCTGGCAGATCGGTGTCTTCCTGGTCGGTGTCGCGATCATCATCGCCGGCATCGCGATGCTGGTGCTGCCGGGGCCCGGGTGGGTGGCGATCTTCCTGGGCCTCGCGGTGCTCGGCACGGAGTTCGTGTGGGCGCAGCGGGTCCTGCGCTGGTCCAAGGAGCAGGCGGCCAAGGCGGCCAGCCGTGCCATGGACCCCAAGACCCGGCGGCGGAACCTGATCTTCCTGATCGTGGGCCTGGTGCTCGCGGCGGTCGGCGTGGGGATCTACCTCTGGAAGTACGGCCTGGCGCTGCCCTGAGCCCGGCCGGCGGCGGCCCGGGTGCCGGGCACCGGCCTCGGTGCGGTAGTGTTTTCCCCGCACCCGGGCGATTAGCTCAGCGGGAGAGCGCTTCGTTCACACCGAAGAGGTCACTGGTTCGATCCCAGTATCGCCCACGAGTGCGAGGGCGACTCGTGTCCGCGGTAAGCGCGGAGCGGGTCGCCCTCGTCGTTCGTGCTCGGCTCCGTCGTTCGTGCTCGGCTCCGTCGTTCGTGCTCGGCTCCGTCGTTCGTGCTCGGCTCCGCCTCGCGGGGCGGGCTTCGCCTCCCGCGCCGCCATCGGCCGACTCGGGGCGGGCCGCAGTGCCGGGTGCGGCGGCCTGGGGTTCGGGGCGGTCGGCGTCGGGGGAAGCGGTTTGAACCGGGGTGGGCGGGCCCTGTATTGTTCAACGAGTCGGGAGGGCAACCCCCCGATGATCCCGGGCGATTAGCTCAGCGGGAGAGCGCTTCGTTCACACCGAAGAGGTCACTGGTTCGATCCCAGTATCGCCCACAAGTACCAGGGCGAGTCGTGTCCGCAGCACATGCGGAGCGGCTCGCCCTCGTCGTTTTCCCGCTCGGTTTCGCCTCGCTCGGCGGGGCTTCCGCCCCCCGCGCCCCCGGGTTCCGCACCGTCGCGCCCCTGTCGGGACCGGAGTGACCACTGTGGTTCTTGGGGCGGTTGAGCCCTCGCGCGTGCGTCTGGTGTCCAACTCCTCGACGATCAGGTGTTCGTGACGCTCTGTTTACTGCCGTCCCGTGACCGACTGTTAACAAATCGCGCTCGCCCGTAGTCGTTTGAGGTAGCCCGCGCAAGGAGAGGAAGAGTAGTGGCGGACCGTTTCTTCGATCACGGTCGCGAAAGTCACACTCAGTCACCAACGTCAGAAGGAAACCGAGTCGATGGCTCTCCCGCAGCCCGAGTACGGCAGCCTCCTGTCCCCGCCGCGGGAGCCGCTGCGGGGAGCCCTGACCACCACCGCCTCCCTGGAGACGCTCCAGGTGGCCCACCTCCACGCCGTCGCCGCCGCGGCCGGGTGCTCGCTGTCCCAGCCCTTCCCCGGCGGCGGCGCCGACTGGCACGTCAGCCACGGCTCACCCCGCCACGATGCGGACGGCGAGGTGACCATCCGGGTCCAGTTGCGGTGCGCCTACCGGATGGCCCCGCACCCGGAGGGCTCGTCCTTCTCCCTCACCCTCGACAACGACCACCTGGCCGGGCTCGCCCGCACCCACGTCTCCGTCCCCAAGATCCTCGTGGTGATGGTCGCGCCCCGCGCGAGGGACGCCTGGCTGCACGCCGACCACGACCGGCTGGAACTGCGCCACTGCTGCTACTGGACCAACCTGGCCGGCCACGCCCTGACCGGCCGCTACCGGACGACCGTTCGGATCCCGACCTCGCGGATATTCGACGACCGCGCGCTGTGCCAGATGATGGCCCGGGTCGGGGCGGGAGGGAGACCCTGATGCCCAGTCCTGCGGACCCGCCGGACTCCGACGACGACGGCCTCGCCGCGCTGCCCGACCTCATGCGCGTCGACCCGGCCGTGCTCTGCCGCCTGCTGGCCCGCCACGGCTGGCAGCGGCGCGGCGGCGTGCCCGGCCGCTACTCGCGCTGGACCCCGCCGCCGGGTGCCCGGCCGTCCGAGCCCGGGATCAGCCTGCTGGTGCCCCAGGGCAACCGGCTGGAGGACCACGCCGAGCTGCTGGGCGAGGCCCTCACCGCGCTCGCCCGCTCCGGCACGCCCTCGGCCCGCCGGATCCTGCTGCGCCTGGCGTTACCCGGCGACGAGATCCGCTGGCGGCGCCGGGTGCCCGGGGCGGGCGGCGCCGTCACCTGGAACAACGCCGAGCGGCTGTGGTCCGGCGCCCGCGCCATGCTGATGGCGGCGGCCCGCGCCGACTGCGTTGCCTGCGGCCACTTCGGCGAACGCCTCGCCGGGTACGCCGAGTGCCGCCTGGAGCAGATCCTGGTCGGCCCCTCACCCGGCGGCCATGTGCTGACCGCCTACGCCCCCGTGCCCGCGAGCCGCCGGATCACCGTCACCCTGCTGCGCGGCCTGCGGGCCGTCCGCGACGCCGTGGACCACCGGCGGGCCACCGGCTCCATGACCGCGTTCGAGGCCGCCGTGGCGCTCGGCGCCTGCCAGGAGCTGCTGGACTCCGTGGTGCGGCTGGTGCGGGACACCGCGGGAGTGGAGGTGCTGCTGTCGTGGTCGCCGACGGCCGGGGCGCCGCTCGGCTTCCCCGACCGGGTGGAGACCGTCGCCTTCTCACCCGCCGACCTGCCCGTGCTCACCGAGGCCGGCGCCCGGTACGTCGCGGCGGAGCCGTCCGTGCCGGTGCGGATCACCGGGCAGGTGGAGCGGCTGCACCGGCCGGGCGGCGGCGGCCCCGGCACGGTGCGGCTGCGCGTGCTGTCCGGGGCCGACGTGGCGCGGGTGCGGGCACGGCTGGACGAGGAGGGCTACCGCGTCGCCGCCAACGCGCACCTGACCGGGCTGCCCGTCCGGGTGAGCGGCCGGCTGGAGAGCCGCGGCGGCTTCCGCGCCCTCGCCGACGTGCGGGAGGTGGTGCCCGTGCCCATAGACGACGGGGAGCGGCAGCGGCTGCTGAAGGCGCTGCGCGGCCAGGCCGAGCTCGTCGAGCGGGCGTGCGAGCCGCAGGGCAGCCCGGCGTCCGGGGCGGCGGCCGGGCCCTGACCGCTTTCGCCCGGGGCACGTCCGGCTCGGTACGATTCATCAGCGCGGCGCTCGCCGCACGACCACGTCATGAGTCAGGAGAGACCGGTGTCAGACCTCCGTGTGATCGTCAAACGCGATTCCGAGCGGGAAGAGCGCGTGGTGACCACGGGGACGACGGCCGCCGACCTGTTCCAGGGCGACCGCGAGGTCGTCGCCGCCCGCGTCGCCGGGCAGTTGCGCGACCTCGCCCACCCCCTCGCCGACGGGGACGAGGTCGAGCCCGTCGCCATCGGCAGCGAGGACGGCCTGGCGATCCTGCGCCACTCCACCGCGCACGTGATGGCGCAGGCCGTGCAGGAGCTCTTCCCCGAGGCCAAGCTGGGCATCGGCCCGCCGATCAAGGACGGCTTCTACTACGACTTCGATGTCGCCGAGCCCTTCCAGCCGGAGGACCTCAAGCGCATCGAGAAGAAGATGCAGGAGATCGTCAAGCGCGGCCAGCGGTTCTCCCGCCGCCCGGTGAGCGACGAGGCGGCCCGCGAGGAGCTGGCGGCCGAGCCGTACAAGCTGGAGCTCATCGGGCTGAAGGGCTCCGCCGCCGAGGCCGCCGAGGGCGCGTCCGCCGAGGTCGGCACCGGCGAGCTGACCATCTACGACAACCTGGACGCCAAGACCGGCGAGCTGTGCTGGAAGGACCTGTGCCGCGGTCCGCACCTGCCCACCACCCGCAACGTCCCCGTGTTCAAGCTCATGCGCAGCGCGGCGGCCTACTGGCGGGGCAGTGAGAAGAACCCCCAGCTCCAGCGCATCTACGGCACCGCCTGGCCCTCCAAGGACGAGCTGAAGGCGTACCTGGAGTTCCTGGCGGAGGCCGAGCGCCGCGACCACCGCAAGCTGGGCGCGGAGCTGGACCTGTTCTCCATCCCGGAGGCCATCGGCTCGGGCCTGGCGGTCTTCCACCCCAAGGGCGGGATCATCCGCCGGGTGATGGAGGACTACTCGCGCAAGCGGCACGAGGAGGCGGGGTACGAGTTCGTCTACACCCCGCACGCCACCAAGGGGAAGCTGTTCGAGATCTCCGGGCACCTGGACTGGTACGCCGAGGGCATGTACCCGCCCATGCAGCTCGACGAGGGCGTGGACTACTACCTCAAGCCCATGAACTGCCCCATGCACAACCTGATCTTCGACGCGCGGGGGCGGTCGTACCGGGAATTGCCGCTACGGCTGTTCGAATTCGGCACGGTCTACCGGTACGAGAAGTCCGGTGTGGTGCACGGCCTGACCCGGGCGCGGGGCTTCACCCAGGACGACGCGCACATCTACTGCACCAAGGAGCAGATGGCCGAGGAGCTGGACTCGCTGCTCACCTTCGTGCTCGACCTGCTGCGCGACTACGGCCTGGAGGACTTCTACCTGGAGCTGTCCACCAAGGACCCGGAGAAGTACGTCGGCTCGGACGAGGTGTGGGAAGAGGCCACCGAGACCCTGCGCAAGGCGGCCGAGAAGCAGGGCCTGCCGCTGGTCCCGGACCCGGGCGGCGCGGCGTTCTACGGCCCGAAGATCTCCGTCCAGACGCGGGACGCCATCGGGCGCTCGTGGCAGATGAGCACCATCCAGCTCGACTTCAACCTCCCGGAGCGCTTCGACCTGGAGTACACCGCGCCCGACGGAACCAAGCAGCGGCCGGTGATGATCCACCGCGCGCTGTTCGGCTCGATCGAGCGCTTCTTCGCGGTGCTGCTGGAGCATTACGCGGGCGCCATGCCGCCGTGGCTGGCCCCGGTGCAGGCGGTGGGCATCCCGATCGGGGACACCCATGTGCCGTACCTGGAGGAGTTCGCGGCCGAGGCCCGGAAGAAGGGGCTGCGGGTCGAGGTGGACTCGTCGGCGGACCGGATGCAGAAGAAGATCCGGAACGCGCAGAAGAGCAAGGTGCCGTTCATGCTGATCGTCGGCGACGAGGACATGGCCGCCGGGACGGTCAGCTTCCGCTACCGGGACGGCTCGCAGAAGAACGGCGTCGCCCGTGACCTGGCCGTCACCGAGATCCTCGACGCGGTGGAGCGCCGGATCCAGGTGTGACCGCTCCCCGCCCGGGCGGGGGTGGTCCCGGGGAGGGCCGGACGATGTGTCGCTTCCGGCCCACGCGGGGGTTCGGGGGCGGTCCATCCGGGCCGCCCCTGCCCGCCCCCACCCGCGCCCCGGGCGCATATGCTGGCCCGCATGACGAGCGAGCCGGAGCAGCAGATCGGGGTGGGGTTGCCGGACGCGTTCCAGCGCCTGTGGACGCCTCACCGGATGGCCTACATCCAGGGCGAGAACAAGCCCACGGGCACGGGCGCCGGAGACGGCTGTCCCTTCTGCACCATCCCGGCGAAGAGCGACGAGGACGGGCTGATCATCGCGCGCGGGGAACACGTGTACGCGGTGCTCAATCTGTACCCCTACAATTCCGGCCACTGCATGAGCGTTCCGTATCGCCACGTCGCCGACTACACCGAGCTCACCGGCCCCGAGACGGCCGAACTGGCCGAGTTCACCAAGAAGGCCATGATCACGCTCCGGCGGGCGTCCGGGGCGCACGGATTCAACATCGGCCTCAACCAGGGCTCGGTCGCGGGCGCCGGCATCGCCGCGCACCTGCACCAGCACGTCGTCCCCCGCTGGGGCGGCGACACCAACTTCATGCCGATCGTCGGCCACACCCGGGTCCTGCCGCAGTTGCTCGCCGACACCCGCGACATGCTGGCCGAGGTCTGGCGGCAGACGCCCGCGCCCTCCGCCTGACCCGGCCGGCGGCGGCCCCCGGCGGGAAGGGCCCCGGCCACCCGGCCGGGGCCCGCCTCACGCGTCGTACGCGTCCGGCTTGCCCGGGGTGGCGCCCTGCACCGCGCCGCCGAGATTCAGCGAGCGGCTGACGAACTTGTCGGTGTCGACGTTGTTGTCGTCGAGGAACCGTATCGCCGCCGCGTGCACGGCCCGCACCACCGGGGTGGCGGCGCGCAGCGCGTCGTCCGCCATGAAGCGGTGCGTCCACGGCGGCTCCACCCACGAGTGCCGCAGCCCGAACGGCTCGGGCAGGGCGAGCTTGCCGCCGGCCCACTCCAGCAGGGGCGGTATCCACATCAGCGGGGCGCGCACCGAGCAGCGCACGACCTCCTCGGCGGTCACCAGCGGCAGGGAGACCTTCTTGGTCTCCCAGAACTTGATGCTCTTGGGGACGTCCTTGGTCTTCGGCTCCGGCTTGCTGCTGAGCGACGGCGCGACCGGACCCAGGGTGTGCCCGGTGACATCGATCCGCAGGGTGCGGTGCAGCACCGTGACCGTGCACAGCAGGTTGAGGACGAGCTGCCCCTCCCACAGCACGAACTGCACGCCCAGGTAGTGCCGGTTGCCGCTGCCGAACTGCTGCTCGTTGCAGATCCGCTGGATCTCGAAGTCCCGCACGGAGTAACCGTCCACCTCCGGGCCGGACGGGCGGGAGACCGAGCCCGCGCCCTCGGCTATCGGCACGACGATCCAGTGCCGCACCGTGGGGCGGGGGAAGCCGCCGCTGTGCAGGGGGCCGCGCTCCAGGTCGCGCAGGGCGCCGTGGATGACCTTGATCACGTCCCAGGCGCGGAACTGGTTGATGTCGGAGTGGCCCGGCTTCGGGGTGAGCTCCTCGGCCATCGACCAGCCTCCCCAGCGCGGGCCCATGCCGAGTATGCCGTCGCGGCCGCGGTAGAAGACGACGTTGCTGTTCTGCTCGGCGGCGAGCTTCTCCAGCTCCACCCGCAGTTGCTCGGCGCGGGTGTCGTTGGGGCCCGAGGGGACGGTCTCCGGGATGGTCGGGCCCGCGCCGGCGCCCTCCAGGGTGTCCGTCCAGCGCTTGCGCAGCTCCCCGGCCGTGGCGGTGCATATCCGCTTGGCGAGGAACCACCCGGCGACCGGCGCCAGCAGGATCAGCCGCATGTAGAGCTGCGCCAGGCCGGTGAACGGCGGCCGCACGGCGAACAGCACCGCGAACACCGCCACCGCGGCAATCACCACGCCGCCCAGCGGGCTGATGCGGTTGCTGGCCATCCGGGTGAGGGTGCGCTTGAGCTGGAAGGCGCCGATCCACACCAGGGTGCCGGGCAGGAACAGCAGCCCGAACACCGCCATCACCGCGGTCAGCCGCAGGTCGCGGGAGCGGCGGATCCGGCTGGCCGCCAGGCAGTGCTGGACCACGGCCATGGGGTCGAGCCCGAACGACTGGATGACCGGGGCCCGCCCGGCGCCGAGCATCCGCACCTGCACGGCCCGGCAGAACGCCTCGCCGAGCGTCGGCTCCAGCAGGCTGAACCGGCCCGCCTTCTGCGACGTGCCCTCGCTGAGCTTGGTCAGCTCCTCCATCTTCCCGTCGCGGTACGCGGCGGAGGAGAGCATCTGGGTCGCCGCGCTCTGCTTCGCCACGTCCGTCAGCGGGACCTGGGCCCCGGGACTGAGGTCGAACGACGTGGTCAACGCGCCCCCCTGACAACTAAGACTGCCAACTCGAACCGCCCAACCCGCCACCGGCCCCGACCGCGGGACCGGACGGCGCCGACCGCGGGCGCCGCCGCCAAGTCGCGGGCGCGCCGCGCCCGTTGCCGGCGGTCGCACCAGGATGTGCGGCCCGCCTGCCGCCCCAACAGCATGCCCCGCCCGGCGGACGGCCATACCCGAGGCACAGCCTAGCCCGGGGCGGGGCAGCGCACGCTGCGCTTTCGGACGGTCACCCCCCGCGGAGGTGACCGCCACCCGGTCACCTCACCGCGGCTTCCTCCTGCCGCACCTTCGCCGCCACCTGCGCCGGCATCGGTTCGTGCCGGACGTAGGAGCGGCTGAACCTGCCGGTGCCGTGCGCCAGCGACCGCAGGTCCACGGCGTACCTGCTGATCTCCAGCTCCGGCACCTCCGCGCGCACCAGGGTGCGGCCGGGGCCCGCGGCCTCCGTGCCGAGGACCCGGCCGCGCCGCCCGGACAGGTCGCTCATCACCGGGCCGACGTACTCGTCCGGCACCAGCACCCCGACCTCGGCCACCGGCTCGAGCAGGTGGATGACGGCCCCGGCCGCGGCCTCCCGCAGCGCGAGCGCCCCCGCAGTCTGGAACGCCGCGTCGGAGGAGTCCACCGAGTGGGCCTTGCCGTCGTGCAGCGTCACCCGCACGTCCACCACCGGGTACCCGGCGGCGACGCCCTTGGCGAGCTGCGCCCGCACGCCCTTCTCCACGGACGGGATGAACTGGCGGGGCACCGCGCCGCCGACGACCTTGTCGACGAACTCGAAGCCGCCGCCGCAGGGGAGCGGCTCCACCTCGATCTCGCAGATGGCGAACTGCCCGTGCCCGCCGGACTGCTTCACGTGCCTGCCGCGGCCGGTGGCCTTGGCGCCGAAGGTCTCCCGCAGCGACACCTTGTACGGGACGGTGTCCACCTGCACGCCGTAGCGGGTGCGCAGCCGGTCCAGCAGGACGTCGGCGTGCGCCTCGCCCAGGCACCACAGCACGACCTGGTGGGTGTCCTGGTTCTGCTCCAGCCGCATGGTGGGGTCCTCGGCGACCAGGCGGGCCAGGCCCTGGGAGAGCTTGTCCTCGTCGGCCTTGCTGTGCGCCTCCACGGCCACGGGCAGCAGCGGGTCGGGCATGACCCACGGCTCCATCAGCAGCGGGTCGTCCTTGGCGGAGAGGGTGTCGCCGGTCTCGGCGCGGGTGAGCTTGGCGACGGTGCAGATGTCCCCGGCGACGCACTTGGCGACGGTGCGCTGCTGCTTGCCGAACGGGGAGGACAGGGCGCCCACGCGCTCGTCGACGTCGTGGTCCTCGTGGCCGCGGTCGGCCAGGCCGTGCCCGGAGACGTGGACGGTCTCGTCGGGGCGCAGGGTGCCGGAGAACACCCGCACCAGGCTGAGCCGCCCGACATAGGGGTCGGAGGAGGTCTTGACCACCTCGGCGACGAGCGGGCCGTCCGGGTCGCAGGTCAGCGGGGGCCTGGGCCTGCCGTCCGGGGTGGTGACGGCGGGGGCGCGGCGCTCGGGCGGGGTGGGGAAGGCGCCGGTGACCAGTTCGAGCAGCTCCACCGTGCCCAGGCCCTGCCTGGCGCCGTCGGCGGCCGGGGCGGCGGCGAGCACGGGGTGGAAGGTGCCGCGGGCCACGGCCCGCTCCAGGTCCTGGACGAGCGTCTTGGTGTCCAGGGCCTCCCCGGCGAGGTAGCGGTCCATCAGGGACTCGTCCTCGCTCTCCGCGATGATGCCCTCGATCAGCCGGGCCCTGGCGCCCGCCACGCGCGGCAGGTCGGCCTCGTCGGGGTCGCGCTCCTCGCGGGTGCCGCCGCGGTAGTCGAAGACCCGCTGCGAGAGCAGCCCGATCAGGCCGGTGACCGGGGCGTGCCCGTCCGGGGCCTCGGGGCCGCGCAGCGGCAGGTAGAGGGGGAGGACGCACTCGGGGTTGTCGCGGCCGAAGACCTCCTGGCAGGTGGCGACCATCTGCTCGAAGTCGGAGCGCGCCGCCTCCAGATGGGTGACGACGACGGCGCGGGGCATGCCGACGGCGGCGCACTCGTCCCAGACCATGCGGGTGGAGCCGTCCACGCCGTCGGCGGCGGAGACGACGAACAGGGCCGCGTCCGCGGCGCGCAGGCCGGCCCGCAGCTCCCCGACGAAGTCGGCGTAGCCGGGGGTGTCCAGGAGGTTGATCTTGATGCCGGCCCACTCGACGGGGACCAGGGAGAGCTGCACCGAGCGGTGCTGGCGGTGTTCGATCTCGTCGTGGTCGGAGACGGTGGCGCCGTCCTCGACCCGTCCCGCCCGGGTGGTGGCGCCGGTCGCCAGCGCGAGCGCCTCGACGAGGGTGGTCTTGCCCGAGCCGCTGTGGCCGACCAGCACCACGTTGCGTACGCCGCTGGGCCGGTCGGCCGCCAGTGCCCTTCCGGCGGCTCCTGGGGGGTTCGTCTTGTCGGCCATGGGCTCGCCTCCCGCTCACCCCGCTCACCGCGAGGTGATGTTCGCAGGGATGGGAACGCGCGCGCGACGGGTCCGCTCGTCGGTCACCCCGCCTGCTGTCTCCTCGTCCGCCCAGGGGGCAGGGGAGGGCCTTTCCCGGCGGCGGATGAGGCGGCGGGGACGTGGGGCGGCTCCGTCGACGCCCGCGGGTCTCTCGAGCTTTTCACGAGCGTCACCACCCGTCCATAGGGCGTACGGGTGCCGCGGGGCGGTCCGGGCGGGCTGCCTGCGGGTATGCCCGGCCCGGGTCGCCGGGGCGGGTGCCGTCGGAAGGAGTGGTCGCGCGACCTGGCTACGATGGGCCCGCCGACGCCCGTCCGGGTGTCGCCGCTTCCGCCGAAACCTGGGAAGGTCATGCTCAACAAGTACGCGCGTGCGTTCTTCACGCGTGTCCTCACACCGTTCGCGTCGATGCTGCTGCGTGCCGGCGTCTCCGCGGACGCGGTCACGCTGGTCGGCACCGCCGGTGTGGTGGCGGGGGCACTGGCCTTCTACCCCAGAGGCGAGTTCTTCTGGGGCACCGTGGTGATCACGCTCTTCATCTTCTCCGACCTGGTCGACGGCACCATGGCCCGCCAGTCCGGGCGGTCCAGCCGCTGGGGCGCCTTCCTCGACTCCTCGCTGGACCGGATCGGTGACGCGGCGATCTTCGGCGGCATCACCATGTGGTACGCGGGCCGGGGCGACGACCTGCTGCTCGCCGCGGTGACGCTGTTCTGCCTCGGCAGCGGCCAGGTGGTCTCCTACACCAAGGCGCGCGCGGAGAGCCTGGGCCTCAAGTGCGATGTGTCCGGCCTGGTCGAGCGGGCGGACCGGCTGGTGATCTCCCTGGTCGCGGCCGGGCTCGCCGGCTTCGAGACGTTCGGTGTGCCGTACATCGAGTGGCTGCTCCCGATCGCCCTGTGGCTGGTGGCCGTGGGCAGCGCGATCACCCTGTGGCAGCGGATGCACGCGGTGTACCGCGAGGCGCAGCAGGCGGACGCCGTCAAGGCCGCAGGCAAGGGCGGTTCCGCGTGAGGGAACGGCTGGCGGACACCGGGTACGCGCTGGGCTGGACGCTCGTCAAGCGCCTGCCGGAGCCGGTGGCCGGACGGCTGTTCACCGCGATCGCCGACTACGCCTGGCGGCGGCGCGGCAGGAGCGTGGCCCGCCTGGAGGCGAACCTCGCCCGGGTGGCGCCGGACGCCTCCGCCGAGGCGCTGCGGGAGCTCTCCAGGGCCGGGATGCGCTCCTACCTGCGGTACTGGCTGGAGGCGTTCCGGCTGCCCACGTGGAGCCCGGAGCGGGTGCGGGCCTCGCTCGCCATCGAGGGCGTGCACCACGTGGACGAGGGCATGGCCGCGGGCCGCGGCGTGATCGCGGCGCTGCCGCACCTGGCCAACTGGGACCTGGCCGGGGCGTGGATCGCCGAGCGCGGCTACCCGTTCACCACGGTCGCCGAGCGGCTGCGGCCCGAGTCGCTGTTCGACCGCTTCGTCGCCTACCGGGAGAGCCTCGGCATGGAGGTGCTGGCCCACTCCGGCGGGGCGGCGGGCGCGTTCGAGGTGATGGCGGAGCGGCTGCGCGCGGGCCGCCTGGTGTGCCTGGTCGCCGACCGGGACCTGTCCAGCAGCGGGGTCGAGGTCACCTTCTTCGGCGAGAGGGCGCGGATGCCGGCCGGGCCCGCGCTGCTCGCCCTGCGGACCGGGGCGCCGCTGCTGCCCGTCACCCTGTGGTACGGCGACACCCTGGAGGGCAGGGTGCACCCACCGGTGCCCGTGCCGGAGCGGGGCACGACCGCGGAGAAGGCCGCCGCGATGACCCAGGCGCTGGCGGACGTGTTCGCGCGGGGCATCGCCGAGCACCCCCAGGACTGGCACATGCTCCAGCGGCTGTGGCTGGCCGACCTGCCCGGGGCCCGCGGCGGCGGCGCGGCGGAGCGGGCCGCGGGGGCGGCGGAGCGCGCGGACGGCAGGGGGGCCAGGTGAGGATCGGGATCGTCTGCCCGTACTCGTGGGACATCCCCGGGGGCGTGCAGTTCCACATCCGCGACTTCGCCGAGTACGTGACCGGGCTCGGGCACGAGGTGTCCGTGCTGGCCTCGGCGGAGGACGACGGGGCGCTGCCGCCGTACGTGGTGTCGGCCGGCCGCGCCGTGCCCGTCCCGTACAACGGGTCCGTGGCCCGCCTGAACTTCGGGTTCGTCGCCGCCGCCCGGGTGCGGCGCTGGCTGCGCGACGGCCGGTTCGACGTGCTGCACATCCACGAGCCCGCGCCGCCCTCGCTCGGCCTGCTGGCGTGCTGGGCGGCGCAGGGGCCGATCGTGGCCACCTTCCACATGTCCAGCCCCCGCTCGCGGGCGATGGTCGCGGCGTACCCGATCCTCCAGCCCGCGATGGAGAAGATCAGCGCCCGGATCGCGGTGAGCGAGTACGCGCGGCGCACCCTGGTCGAGCACCTGGGCGGCGACGCGGTGGTGATCCCCAACGGGGTGGACGTGTCGTTCTTCGCCGGCGCCGAGCCCGAGCCGCGCTGGCAGGGCGGCGCGCAGGAGGGGCGGCCCGGCACGATCGGCTTCATCGGCCGCCTGGACGAGCCGCGCAAGGGCCTGCCGACGCTGCTGGAGGCTTTCCCGCGGATCCTCGAGCACCGCCCCGGGGTGCGGCTGCTGGTGGCCGGGCGCGGGGACGAGCGCGAGGCGGTGGAGGCGCTGCCGCCGCGGGTGCGCGGGCAGGTGGAGTTCCTCGGCATGATCAGCGACGAGGACAAGGCGCGGCTGCTGCGCAGCGTGGATGTGTACGTGGCGCCGAACACCGGCGGGGAGAGCTTCGGGATCATCCTGGTGGAGGCGATGTCCGCGGGCGCGCCGGTGCTGGCCAGCGACCTGGAGGCGTTCCGGCAGGTGCTGGACGGGGGAGCGGCGGGCGAGCTGTTCGACGTGGGCGACGCCGAGGCGCTGGCCCGGGCCACGGTGCGCCTGCTCGGCGACCCGGCGAGGCTGGCCGAGCTGCGCCGGGCCGCCCGCCGCCATGTGCGGCGCTACGACTGGCCCACGGTCGCCGGGGACATCCTGGAGGTGTACGAGACGGTGGCCGCGGGCGCGGCGTCGGTGGCCGAGGACGAGCGGGTGGGGCTGTTCTCCCGGTTCGGCCGGGGCGGCGCGAAGGACCTGAGCGCGGGGGACTGAGCGCGGGGGCGCGGGTGACCGGGCGCGGGGGCATGCGCGCGGCGGCCCGGCCCGCGCCGGGTAGCCTGGCCGCCCGTGACCACCTGGATCCTGATCGTCCTCGCCGTCCTCGCCTTCGGTGTGTACCTGAGCTGGACGGCGGGCCGGCTGGACCGGCTGCACACGCGGATAGACGCCTCCCGGGCCGCGCTGGACGCGCAGTTGCTGCGGCGGGCCTCGGTGGCGCAGGAGCTGGCGACCTCGGGCCTGCTCGACCCGGCGGCCTCGCTGGTGCTGTACCAGGCGGCGCAGGCCGCCCGGCAGGCCGACGACGAGCAGCGCGAGGTGGCCGAGAGCGAGCTGAGCCAGGCGCTGCGCGCGGTCTTCGGCGAGGAGGAGCAGGTCGAGGCGCTGCACGCGGTCCCCGGCGGCGAGGAGGCCACCCGGGAGCTGGCCGCGGCGATGCGGCGGGCGACCATGGCGCGGCGGTTCCACAACGACTCGGTGCGCGCGGCGCGCGCGGTGCGGCGGCACCGTCTGGTGCGGTGGTTCCGGCTGGCCGGGTACGCGCCGTTCCCGATGACGTTCGAGATGGACGACGAGCCGCCCGCGACGCTGTCCCGGGACTGAGGCGGCGGGCCCCGCGGTGCCGCGCGACCGGCGCCGGCCGCCCGCCCGGGGCGGGCCGCCGGCGGGGAAGCGGAAGAAAAACTGTCCTGGTGGCGTTCCCCACCTGGACGGATCGGCGCGTCCGATCATCTGAGCGACAGGCCTACGATGGTTCCCGTCCGCCCCTTCGGATTTCGTTCTCTCGAGTGAGGTCACACCGTGTCCACTGCGTCCCCCGTTCCCTCCGGCACTCCCGAGACCGGCACCGCCCGGGTCAAGCGCGGCATGGCCGAGCAGCTCAAGGGTGGCGTGATCATGGACGTCGTCACGCCGGAGCAGGCCAAGATCGCGGAGGACGCCGGCGCCGTCGCCGTCATGGCGCTCGAGCGCGTGCCCGCCGACATCCGCAAGGACGGCGGCGTGGCCCGCATGTCCGACCCGGACATGATCGAGGGCATCATCGAGGCCGTGTCCATCCCCGTGATGGCCAAGTCCCGGATCGGGCACTTCGTGGAGGCGCAGGTCCTCCAGGCGCTCGGCGTGGACTACATCGACGAGTCGGAGGTGCTGACCCCGGCCGACGAGGTCAACCACACCGACAAGTGGGCCTTCACCACCCCCTTCGTCTGCGGCGCCACCAACCTGGGCGAGGCCCTGCGCCGCATCTCCGAGGGCGCGGCGATGATCCGCTCCAAGGGCGAGGCCGGCACCGGCAACGTGGTGGAGGCGGTCCGCCACATGCGGCAGATCCGCGCGGAGATCAAGCGGCTCACCACGCTGGACGAGATCGAGCTGTTCGCCGCCGCCAAGGAGCTGCGCGCCCCGTACGAGCTGGTCAAGGAGGTCGCCACGCTCGGGAAGCTGCCCGTGGTGCTCTTCTCCGCCGGCGGCGTGGCCACCCCGGCGGACGCGGCGCTGATGATGCAGCTCGGCGCCGAGGGCGTGTTCGTCGGCTCCGGCATCTTCAAGTCCGGCGACCCGGCCAAGCGCGCCGCGGCCGTGGTGAAGGCCACCACCTTCCACGACGACCCCGACGTGATCGCCAAGGTCTCCCGCGGGCTCGGCGAGGCCATGGTCGGCATCAACTGCGACGACCTGCCCGAGACCCAGCGCTACGCCTCCCGCGGCTGGTAGCCCGCGGCCCGCTCCGGCCGTTCCGCCCGCTCCCGCCGCCCCGCCCCGCCCCGTCCCCGCCGTCTGCCGAGAGGTTCGCTCACTCCCGTGTCCTCCTCCACTCCCGTCATCGGCGTGCTCGCCCTCCAGGGCGACGTGCGCGAGCACACCATCGCCCTCGCCGAGGCCGACGCGCTGGCCCGCCCGGTCCGCCGCCCCGGCGAGCTGGCCGAGGTGGACGCCCTGGTCGTGCCCGGCGGCGAGTCCACGACCATGTCCAACCTGGCGCTGGCGTTCGGCCTGCTCGCTCCGCTGCGCGAGCGGGTGGCGGCCGGGATGCCCGTCTACGGCTCCTGCGCGGGCATGATCATGCTCGCGGACAAGATCCTGGACGGGCGGGAGGACCAGGAGACCATCGGCGGCATCGACATGATCGTGCGCCGCAACGCCTTTGGGCGGCAGAACGAGTCCTTCGAGGCGCGGGTGCACTTCACGGGCATCGAGGACGGGCCGCTCCAGGGCGTGTTCATCCGCGCCCCGTGGGTGGAGTCCGTGGGCGCGGACGTGGAGGTGCTGGCCCGGCTGGACGGCGGCCCGGCCGAGGGCCGGATCGTGGCGGTGCGCCAGGGCGGGCTGCTGGCCACGTCGTTCCACCCGGAGCTCACCGGTGACCACCGGGTGCACCGGCTGTTCGTGGACATGGTCCGCGACCTGCTCTGAGGCGTCCGCCCGCCCGCCGAAGCCGCGCCGCCCCGCCACGGGGCCGCGCGGCTTCGGCACATCGGCCGTGCGCCCGCCCCGCCGAGGCGCCCGCGGCCCCGCCGGGGGCGGCGGGCCGGGAGGGGGTGCCGCCCCCGGTAGGATCGGCTCGTTCCAGCAGTCAACAGGTGACGCGAAGGAGACAGGCGGGGATGTCCGGCCACTCTAAATGGGCTACGACGAAGCACAAGAAGGCCGTGATCGACGCCAAGCGCGGCAAGCTCTTCGCGAAGCTGATCAAGAACATCGAGGTCGCGGCCCGCACCGGCGGAGGTGACCCCGCCGGCAACCCGACGCTCTACGACGCCATCCAGAAGGCGAAGAAGAGCTCGGTGCCCAACGACAACATCGACCGCGCCGTCAAGCGCGGCTCCGGCCTGGAGGCCGGCGGCGCCGAGTACCAGACCATCATGTACGAGGGCTACGGCCCGAACGGCGTGGCGGTCCTCATCGAGTGCCTCACCGACAACCGCAACCGCGCCGCCTCCGACGTGCGCGTGGCGATGACCCGCAACGGCGGCTCCATGGCCGACCCGGGCTCGGTGTCCTACATGTTCTCCCGCAAGGGCGTGGTGATCGTGCCCAAGGGCGAGCTCGGCGAGGACGACGTGCTGGCCGCGGTGCTCGACGCCGGCGCCGAGGAGGTCAACGACCTCGGCGAGTCCTTCGAGGTAGTCAGCGAGGCGTCCGACCTGGTCGCGGTGCGCACCGCGCTCCAGGACGCCGGGATCGACTACGACTCGGCGGAGGCCAACTTCCTGCCCAGCGTGCACGTGCAGTTGGACGAGGAGGGCGCGCGGAAGATCTTCAAGCTGATCGACGCGCTGGAGGACAGCGACGACGTGCAGAACGTCTTCGCGAACTTCGACGTGCCGGACGAGATCATGGAGAAGCTGGACGCCTGACGCGCGGCCCGGCTGTCGGACCCGGCCGCTAGCCTGCGGGCAGGCCGGGCGGCAGCTCGCCGGGCAGGCCGTGACGAGACGAGATCGGGGGCGGGCCGGTGCGGGTGCTCGGAGTGGACCCGGGGCTCACCCGGTGCGGGATCGGCGTCGTGGACGGCGCCCCCGGCCGCCCGCTGCGGATGGCCGCCGTCGGAGTGGTGCGCACCCCGGCGGACGCGGAGATCGGGCAGCGCCTGGTCCTGATCGAGCAGGGCCTGGAGCGCTGGCTGGACGAGCAGCGGCCGCAGGCCGTCGCCGTGGAGCGGGTCTTCAGCCAGCACAACGTGCGCACGGTGATGGGCACCGCCCAGGCCAGCGCCGTGGCCATCCTGTGCGCCGCCCGCCGCGGCCTGCCGGTCGCCCTGCACACCCCCAGCGAGGTCAAGGCCGCCGTCACCGGCAGCGGCCGCGCCGACAAGGCGCAGGTCGGCGCGATGGTCACCCGGCTGCTTCGGCTGGACGCCCCGCCGAAGCCCGCCGACGCCGCCGACGCCCTGGCGCTGGCCATCTGCCACATCTGGCGCGGCACCGCCACCGGCCGCCTCGCCGACGCGGTGGCCGCCCAGGCCCGCGCCGGCTCCCGCGGGCCGGCCGCCCGGCCCGCCGCCGGGCCGGCCCCCCGTACCGGAACCCCCAGGAGTGGCACATGATCGCCTTCGTCAGCGGGCGGGTCGCCGCGCTCGGCCCCGACACCGCCGTGGTCGAGGTCGGCGGCGTCGGCATGGCCGTGCAGTGCACCCCCGGCACCCTCGCCGGGCTGCGGGTGGGCGAGGAGGCCAGGCTCGCGACCTCCCTGGTGGTGCGCGAGGACTCGCTGACCCTGTACGGCTTCGCCGACGACGACGAGCGGCAGGTCTTCGAGCTGCTCCAGACCGCGAGCGGCGTCGGGCCGCGGCTGGCGCAGGCCATGCTCGCCGTGCACTCGCCGGACGGGCTGCGCCGGGCGTTCGCCGCGGGCGACGAGAAGGCGCTGGTGGCCGTGCCCGGCATCGGCAAGAAGGGCGCCCAGCGGCTGCTGCTCGAACTGAAGGGCCGCCTGGGTGAGCCGGCGGCGGGCGCGGCCCGCGCCGCGGCCGGCGGCCCGGCCGCGGCGGGCTGGCGCGACCAACTGCACGCCGCCCTGGTGGGCCTCGGCTACGCCGTCCGCCAGGCGGACGAGGCGGTGGAGGCCGTGGCCCCCGAGGCGGACGCCGCCGTCGCCGGGGGCGGCGCGCCCGACGTCTCCGCGCTGCTGCGCTCCGCGCTGCGGGGCCTGGGCCGCGCCCGCTGACGGCCCGTCCGCGGCGGCGGGCTCCGCGCCGCTGTCGCACCCGTCGGGCAGGATGCCCCTGGACGGCGGCGCCCGGCACCGGACCGCCGCGGAGACGGGCCTGCGGTGAGCGGCCCGTTGAGTGCAACCCGAGCGAGAGAGCGCCGATGAACTGGGACGAGACCGCACACGAGCCCCCGCACGAGCCGCCGCTCGACCGGCAGGCGGAGGGCGGCCGCCTGGTGGGCGCGTCCGCCGACGGGGACGACCAGGCGGTGGAGGCCGCGCTGCGGCCCAAGACCCTGGAGGAGTTCGTCGGCCAGGAGCGGGTGCGCGAGCAGTTGTCCCTGGTGCTGCGGGCGGCCAGGCAGCGCGGCGCCACCGCCGACCACGTGCTGCTCTCGGGCGCGCCCGGCCTCGGCAAGACCACCCTTTCCATGATCATCGCCGCGGAGATGAACGCCCCGATCCGGATCACCTCGGGACCCGCGATCCAGCACGCGGGCGACCTGGCGGCGATCCTGTCCTCGCTCGCCGAGGGCGAGGTCCTCTTCCTCGACGAGATCCACCGCATGTCGCGCCCCGCCGAGGAGATGCTGTACATGGCGATGGAGGACTTCCGGGTCGACGTGATCGTCGGCAAGGGCCCGGGCGCCACCGCCATCCCGCTGGAGCTGCCCCCGTTCACCCTGGTCGGCGCCACCACCAGGGCCGGTCTGCTGCCGCCGCCGCTGCGCGACCGGTTCGGCTTCACCGCGCACATGGAGTTCTACGCCCCCGGTGAGCTGGAGCGCGTCCTGCACCGCTCGGCCCGGCTGCTGGAGGTGCCGCTGGAGGCGGAGGGCGCCGCCGAGATCGCCGGGCGCTCCCGCGGCACCCCCCGCATCGCCAACCGGCTGCTGCGCAGGGTCCGCGACTTCGCGCAGGTCAGGGCGGACGGGGTGATCACCCGCGAGGTGGCGCAGCGGGCGCTGGACGTGTACGAGGTGGACGCCCGCGGCCTGGACCGGCTGGACCGGGCCGTGCTGGAGGCGCTGCTGAAGCTGTTCGGCGGGGGACCGGTGGGGATCTCGACGCTGGCGGTGGCCGTGGGGGAGGAGCGCGAGACGGTGGAGGAGGTGGCCGAGCCGTTCCTGGTGCGCGAGGGGCTGCTGGCCCGCACCCCGCGGGGCCGGATCGCCACCCCCGCGGCCTGGGCCCACCTGGGACTCGCCGCGCCGCAGCAGGGACTGTTCGGCGGACCGTGACACCATGGGCGGGGAAGGGCGTGTTCCGGCCGCCAGGCCGCAGGCCCTCGGGCGCAGCGCTTCGGGCTCGCTCCCACGGAACTGGGATGCGATGCTTGGCGTTGTTCCATGACGACGGGTTCGCTTAGACTCCGCCGACGCCGCCCCTGACAGGACGGCCCCCCACATCCCCGCAGACCGGCCGCCGCGGGTGGCCCCGTGAAGGACTTCCTGAAACCGTGGATATCGTCGCTCTCCTCCCGTTCCTCGTGCTCATCGGTGCGATGTTCCTGCTGACGCGTTCGGCAAAGAACAAGCAGCGCGCAGCCGCCCAGATGCGCAACCAGATGCAGCCCGGGTCCGGGGTCCGGACCATCGGCGGCCTGTACGCCACCGTCAAGGAAGTCAACGACGACACGGTCGTCGTCGAACTCTCCCCCGGCGTCCATGCCACCTTCGCCAAGAACGCCATCGCCGTCGTCCTCGAGGACGAGGAGTACGACCGCATCGTCAACGGCGGGGGCGACGACGAGTCCCTCGAGGGTGACGACCTGGCGGACGAACTGCCGGCCGTCCCGGACAGCCCCGCCGGCCTCGAGGCCGTGGACCTGTCCAAGGACCGCGAGGACGACGCCGAGGGCGAGGCCCCTCGTGCGAACGTGAGGAAGGACGTCGGGAAGGGCGCCGCGCGCGACGAGGAGGGCCGCGCCGACTCCTGACGGGTTCGGGCCGGCCGCCCACGCGTCCGGCGGGCACGTCCTACCTATTGACTTCGTGGCCGCCCCGCGAGCAGCGCTCGCGGGGCGGTTCGGACAGGGAGAATCGAGAAGGTGGCAGCACCCAAGAAGGGCCGCTCCCAGCAGAGGCCGGGGTCCGCCCTGGTCGTGATCCTGCTGATGATGGCCGCGCTGGTGGGAGGGATGTTCGCCTCCGGTGACCTGACTCCGCGACTGGGCATCGACCTCGCGGGAGGCACCAGCATCACTCTGGCGGCGCAGAACGAGCCGGGCCAGAAGAACGCCATCAACAAGACGAACCTGAACACCGCCGTGAACATCATCGAGCGGCGGGTCAACGGCGTGGGGGTCACCGAGGCGGAGGTGCAGACCCAAGGGGACAAGCACATCATCGTCAACATCCCCAAGGGCACCAACGAGGAGCAGGCCAAGGAGCAGGTCGGCAAGACCGCCCGGCTGTTCTTCCGCCCGGTGATCAGCATGGAGCCGATCGCCCCGCCGGCCACCGAGTCGGGCAAGCCCTCGGACAAGCCCAGCGACTCCGGCAAGCCCAGCTCCTCGTCGTCGCCCGACGCCAAGGAGTCCTCCGGCACCGACGGCGGGCAGAGCGCCTCCCCCTCGGGCAGCTCCAGCTCCACCACGCAGGGCAGGGCCGTCACCGACGCGCTGAAGGCCGACGAGAGCCCCGCGGCGAGCTCCAGCTCCTCGCCGCAGGCCACCCAGAGCCCGTCCGCGCCCTCCCAGGACCCCGCCCAGCAGGGCGCCCTCGCCGACGTCTGCGCCAAGGACGGCAAGAAGCCGCCGCTCGGCAAGCCCGAGGAGAACGTCACCGCCTGCGGCACCGGCGAGATGAAGGACTACCGGTTCCAGCTCGGCCCGGCCGCCGTCGCCGGCACCGACCTCGACGACGCCAAGGCGGTGTTCGACCAGCAGAGCGGCCAGTGGAAGGTCACGCTGGACTTCGACGGCAAGGGCTCGAAGAAGTTCGCCGACGTCACCGGCAAGCTCGCCAGCCAGGGCGCGCCGAACAACCAGTTCGCCATCGTCCTCGACGGCGACGTGGTCTCCGCCCCCTCCGTCAACGAGAGCATCGCCGGCGGCCAGGCCGAGATCAGCGGCAGCTTCGGCCAGCAGGAGGCCAAGGACCTGGCCAACATCCTGTCCTACGGCGCCCTGCCGCTGAGCTTCCGCACCGAGGACGTCACCGAGGTCTCCGCCGCGCTCGGCAGCGACCAGCTCCGCGGCGGCCTGATCGCGGGCGGCATCGGCATGGCCCTGGTCATCCTGTACTCGCTGCTGTACTACCGGGGCCTGGCGCTGGTGTCGGTGCTCAGCCTCCTGGCCTCCGCGGTCCTCACCTACTCGATCATGACGCTGCTCGGCCGCGCCATCGGGTTCGCACTGAACCTGCCGGCCGTCTGCGGCGCCATCGTCGCGATCGGCATCACCGCGGACTCGTTCATCGTGTACTTCGAACGCATCAGGGACGAGATCCGCGAGGGACGCTCGCTGCGCCCCTCGGTGGAGCGGGCCTGGCCGCGCGCCCGGCGCACCATCCTGGTGTCCGACTTCGTGTCGTTCCTGGCCGCCGCCGTGCTGTACATCGTCTCCGTCGGCAAGGTGCAGGGCTTCGCGTTCACCCTGGGCCTGACCACCCTGCTCGACGTGCTCGTGGTCTTCCTGTTCACCAAGCCGCTGATGACCCTGCTCGCCCGGACCAAGTTCTACGGCGACGGGCACAAGTGGTCCGGGCTCGATCCGAAGCGTCTGGGCGCCCCCGCCCCGATCCGCGGCCGCCGCCGTCCCGTGACCACCGTGAAGGAGGCCTGAGATGTCCCGGCTCGGCAATCTCGGCGAGCGGATGTACCGAGGCGAGGTCTCCTACGACTTCGTCGGCAAGAAGAAGCGCTGGTTCGCGCTGTCGCTGCTGATCACGATCGCCGCCGTCATCGGGCTGTTCACGCCCGGCCTGAAGATGGGCATCGAGTTCTCCGGCGGCGCGGTCTTCACGGTCGCCAAGACGGACAAGTCGATCTCGCAGGAGGACGCGCGGGTCGCGGGGGAGAAGGCCAGCGGCCACACCGCGATCGTCCAGAAGCTCGGCAACGGCAAGCTGCGCGTGCAGATGAGCGAGCTGGACACCGCCGAGGCCGACCGCGCGAAGAAGGAGTTCGCCGCCGACCTCGGCGTCCGGCCGCAGGACGTGGACGCCCAGGTCATCGGCCCGAGCTGGGGTGAGGAGATCTCCCGGAAGGCGTGGCAGGGCCTGGGCATCTTCCTGGTCCTAGTGGTGATCTACCTCGCGATCGCCTTCGAGTGGCGGATGGCGATCGCCGCGCTCCTGGCGCTGATCCACGACATCACCATCACCGTCGGCGTCTACGCCCTGGTGGGCTTCGAAGTCACGCCGGGCACGGTGATCGGTCTGCTGACCATCCTCGGCTACTCGCTCTACGACACCGTGGTGGTGTTCGACACCATCAAGGAGAACACCAAGAAGATCACGTCGCAGAGCCGCCTGACCTACTCGGAGGCGGCCAACCACGGTCTGAACCAGACCCTGGTGCGGTCCATCAACACCTCCGTGGTGGCCCTGCTCCCGGTCGCCGCGCTGCTGTTCGTCGGCGGCGGCCTGCTGGGCGCGGGCATGCTCAACGACATCGCGCTGTCGCTGTTCATCGGCCTCGCGGCCGGCGCCTACTCGTCGATCTTCATCGCCACCCCGCTGCTCGCCCTGCTGAAGGAGCAGCAGCCGGAGATGAAGAACCTGGCCAAGCGGGTCGCCGCCCGCCGCGCCTCGGACCGGGCCAAGGGCCGCGACTCCGCGGCCGAGGACGCCGGCGAGGCCGCGGACGCGGACGCGGAGGACGGTGCGGAGGAGGCCGAGCCGTCGGCCGCGGGCGCGGGCGCGGGCGTCGGCCCCCAGCCCCAGCCGGGTCAGCGCAGGCAGCCGGTCAGCCGGGGCAGGGGCCGCGGCCGCCCGTCCGGCAAGCGGCGCTAGGGGGGCCGGGATGACGACGGCAGTCACGATCCCCGAGCAGGACCCGGAGCGGCTGGCCGCGCTGCTGGCCGACCGCATCCGGGACGTACCGGACTACCCGCAGCCGGGCGTGGTGTTCAAGGACATCACCCCGCTGCTCGCGGACGCGGAGGCGTTCACCGCCCTGGTGGACGCCCTCGCGGCGCTCGCCGTCCGCCACCGCGCGGACAAGGTCGCGGGCCTGGAGGCGCGCGGCTTCATCCTCGGCGCCCCCGTCGCGCTGCGGGCCGGGGTCGGCTTCGTGCCCGTCCGCAAGGCGGGCAAGCTGCCGGGCGAGTGCCACGCCCAGTCCTACGCGCTGGAGTACGGCACCGCCGAGATCGAGGTGCGGCGCGACGCCTTCGCGCCGGGGGAGCGCGTCCTGGTCGTGGACGACGTCCTGGCCACCGGCGGCACCGCGGGGGCGTCCGTGGAGCTGATCCGCCGCTCGGGCGCCCGGGTCGCCGGGGTGGCGGTGCTGATGGAGCTGGGCTTCCTCGGCGGGCGCGCCCGCCTGGAGCAGGACCTGGACGGCGCTCCGCTGGACGCGCTGCTCACCGTCTGAGCGCGGCCGGTCACGGACACGGGCACCCGGCGCCTGCCGGGTGCCCGTTGCTCTTTCGTCGCAGACGTCCCGAGGGCACTTGTGCGCATCACGTCGCTACCATGGATGCCCGGACCCTGCCTTCTGCCCTCCCCAGGCAGGAGGGGCCTGTAAGGAGTTCTCTTGTCCGACAAGGCCCAGCCGCTGACCGCAAGCCCGCGCACCGCCGGGGACCAGCACGACGCGGGCGACCGGCGTGAGCCGGCCGGCCGCCGGCCCGCCGCCCCCGAGGCGGCGCCCGCCCCCGCGGCGCCCCCGGCGCCCTCCGGGCCGTCCGCCCCCGCCGCCCCTCCCGGGCGCCCCGCCGAGCCGCCGCGCGTCCGCCCCGCCCCGCAGGGCGCCTCCGCCGCCGCGCTCTCCGGGCTGCGCCAGCCGTCGTCCAACCGCGTGCGCGCCCGCCTCGCCCGCCTCGGCGTCCAGCGCAGCAGCCCGTACAACCCGGTGCTCGAGCCGCTGCTGCGGATAGTGCGCAGCAACGACCCCAAGACCGACCTGCGGCAGATCGAGCGCGCCTACCAGGTCGCCGAGCGCTGGCACCGCGGTCAGAAGCGCAAGAGCGGCGACCCGTACATCACCCACCCCCTCGCCGTCACCACCATCCTCGCCGAGCTCGGCATGGACCCGGCGACGCTGATGGCCGGGCTGCTGCACGACACGGTGGAGGACACCGACTACGGGCTGGAGGCGCTGCGCCGCGACTTCGGCGACCAGGTCGCCCTGCTGGTGGACGGCGTCACCAAGCTCGACAAGGTGAAGTTCGGCGAGGCCGCGCAGGCCGAGACCGTCCGCAAGATGGTCGTCGCCATGGCCAAGGACCCGCGGGTCCTGGTGATCAAGCTGGCCGACCGCCTGCACAACATGCGCACCATGCGCTACCTGAAGCGGGAGAAGCAGGAGAAGAAGGCCCGCGAGACCCTGGAGATCTACGCCCCGCTGGCGCACCGGCTGGGCATGAACACCATCAAGTGGGAGCTGGAGGACCTGGCCTTCGCCATCCTCTACCCCAAGATGTACGACGAGATCGTGCGCCTGGTCGCCGAGCGGGCGCCCAAGCGGGACGAGTACCTCGCCGTCGTCACCGACCAGGTCCAGCAGGACCTGCGCGCCGCCCGCATCAAGGCGACGGTCACCGGGCGCCCCAAGCACTACTACAGCGTCTACCAGAAGATGATCGTCCGGGGCCGCGACTTCGCCGAGATCTACGACCTGGTGGGCATCCGGGTGCTGGTGGACAGCGTGCGCGACTGCTACGCGGCCCTGGGCACCATCCACGCGCGGTGGAACCCGGTCCCCGGCCGGTTCAAGGACTACATCGCGATGCCCAAGTTCAACATGTACCAGTCGTTGCACACGACGGTCATCGGGCCGCAGGGCAAGCCGGTCGAGCTCCAGATCCGCACCTTCGACATGCACCGCCGCGCGGAGTACGGCATCGCGGCGCACTGGAAGTACAAGCAGGACGCGGTCGCGGGCGCCTCCAAGGTGCGCACCGACACCCCGCGCGCGCCCCGCCGCGGCGACAAGGCGGACGCGGTCAACGACATGGCGTGGCTGCGGCAACTGCTGGACTGGCAGAAGGAGACGGAGGACCCGGGCGAGTTCCTGGAGTCGCTGCGGTTCGACCTGTCCCGCAACGAGGTGTTCGTCTTCACCCCCAAGGGTGATGTGATAGCCCTGCCCGCGGGCGCCACCCCCGTGGACTTCGCGTACGCGGTGCACACCGAGGTCGGCCACCGCACCATCGGCGCCCGGGTCAACGGGCGCCTGGTGCCGCTGGAGAGCAAGCTCGACAACGGCGACCTGGTGGAGGTGTTCACCTCCAAGGCCCCGGGCGCCGGGCCCAGCCGGGACTGGCTGAGCTTCGTGAAGTCGCCGCGCGCCCGCAACAAGATCCGCGCCTGGTTCTCCAAGGAGCGCCGCGAGGAGGCGATCGAGCAGGGCAAGGAGGCCATCGCCCGGGCGATGCGCAAGCAGAACCTGCCGATCCAGCGGGTGCTCACCGGGGACTCCCTGGTCACGCTCGCCCACGAGATGCGCTACCCCGACATCTCGGCCCTGTACGCCGCCATCGGCGAGGGCCACGTCGGGGCGCAGACGGTGGTGCAGAAGCTGGTGCAGGCGCTCGGCGGCGAGGAGGGCGCGACCGAGGACATCGCGGAGGTCACCACCCCCTCGCCGCGCAGCCGCAGGCGCCGCCCCGCGGGCGACCCGGGCGTGGTCGTCAAGGGCGCGGACGACGTGTGGGTGAAGCTGTCCCGCTGCTGCACCCCCGTGCCCGGGGACCCGATCATCGGCTTCGTCACCCGCGGCAACGGGGTGTCGGTGCACCGCGCCGACTGCGTCAACGTCGAGTCGCTGTCCCGGGAGCCGGAGCGGATCCTGGACGTGGAGTGGGCACCCACCCAGTCGTCGGTGTTCCTCGTGGCCATCCAGGTCGAGGCGCTCGACCGGTCCCGGCTGCTGTCGGACGTCACGCGGGTGCTGTCCGACCAGCACGTCAACATCCTCTCCGCGGCCGTGCAGACCAGCCGCGACCGGGTCGCCACCTCCCGCTTCACCTTCGAGATGGGCGACCCCAAGCACCTGGGCCACGTCCTGAAGGCGGTGCGCGGAGTGGAGGGCGTCTACGACGTGTACCGCGTGACCTCGGCCCGTCAGTCGCGCTAGCGGGCCGTGGCCACCTTCCCCGACGGGACCTCGGGGCGAAGCCTCTCGGTGGACCGACCGGAGCCGCCCTCCCAATGGGGCCCGGGGGGCGGAGCCCCCGGTGGGGGTCCAGGGGGCGAAGCCCCCTGGCCTCCGGGGGAATCCCCCTCCCGCCCCCGTGAGGCAGCGCAGAAAGCCGGACGGCCCGGAACCGCGAGGTTCCGGGCCGTCCGCGCCGCCGAACGTCCCCGGCGGCGAGCCGTCCCTCAGCCGCCGAACTCCTCCAGCCCCTTCAGCGCCTGCTGGAGCAGCGCCTCACGGCCGGCGAGCTCCGCCTCCAGCTTCTGCGCCTTGGCGTCGTTCCCGGCCGCGCGGGCCGCCTCCACCTGGCCGCGCAGCTTGTCCACCGCGGCCTGGAGCTGACCGGTCAGGCCCGCCGCGCGGGCCCGGGCCTCCGGGTTGGTGCGGCGCCACTCGGCCTCCTCGGCCTCGTGGATCGCCCGCTCCACCGCGTGCAGCCGCGCCTCGATCCGGGGCCGGGCGTCCCTGGGCACGTGCCCGATCTGCTCCCACCGCTCGTTGATCGACCGGAACGCGGCCCTGGCCGCCTTCAGGTCGCCGACCGGCAGCAGCTTCTCGGCCTCGGCGACCAGTTCCTCCTTGCGGGTGAGGTTCTCCCGCTGCTCGGCGTCCCGCTCGGCGAACACCTGGGAGCGGGCCTGGAAGAACACGTCCTGCGCGCCGCGGAAGCGGTTCCACAGCTCGTCCTCGACCTCGCGCTGGGCCCGGCCCGCGGCCTTCCACTCGGTCATCAACTCGCGGTACCTGGCCGCGGTCGCACCCCAGTCCGTGGAGTCGGACAGCGCCTCGGCCTCCTGCACCAGCTTCTCCTTGCGGCGCCGCGCCTCGTCGCGCTGCGCGTCCAGCGAGGCGAAGTGCGCCTTGCGCCGCTTGGAGAACGCCGAGCGGGCGTGGCTGAAGCGGTGCCACAGCTCGTCGTCGGTCTTGCGGTCCAAGCGGGGCAGGCTCTTCCAGGTGTCCACCAGCGAGCGCAGCCGCTCGCCCGCCACCCGCCACTGCTCGCTGACGGCCAGCTCCTCGGCCTCGGCGACCAGGCGCTCCTTGGCCTGCCTGGCCTCCTCCGCGGCCTTGGCCTTCTCGGCCCTGCGCTCCTCCCGGCGGGCCTCCACGACCTCCACCAGCGCGTCCAGACGCCGGGACAGGGCCTCCAGGTCACCCACCGCGTGCGCCTCGTCCACCGTGGCGCGCAGGTGGTCGATGGCGGTCAGCGCGTCCTTGGGGGACAGGTCCGTCGTCTTCACCCGCCGCTCGAGGAGACCGATCTCCACGGCGAGGCCCTCGTACTTGCGCTCGAAGTAGGCGAGGGCCTCCTCGGGGGAGCCCGCCTGCCACGATCCGACGACACGCTCACCGTCGGCCGTGCGCACGTACACGGTCCCCTGCTCGTCGACGCGGCCCCATGGGTCGCTGGTCACAGCGCCTCCTCCTACGTGATGCCCGGTGGTTCCCACACGGGGCATCGTCCACAGTTCCTCCCTCCTCGCCCCCTTCGGGGAGGAGGGGCCCACTCCCTGCACGGAGGAAGGGGCTCGCCCGGCCGGGCCGTGCCTGGGCCGGTCCGCGACCGGCCTCGCTGCCGGCTGGTCAGGTCCGTCCTGGCTGGTCAGGCGTGTCAGGACGGCGGCCGTCGGCGCGGCGCCCTGACATACGCCCAACATAGGCGACCGGCGGCGGCGCTGTCCGCATCCCGCACTGCCGAAGTTTGCTCTCCCGGCGCGCCGGGGCCCGGACGGGCTCGCGCTAGTCCTTCTTCGCCACCGTCAGCCGGTCGACGACCACGGTCGCGTTCGGCGGCCCGTCGGGCGTGCCGGACTGCGTGCCTGCCTTCGCGATCTTCTTCAGCACGTCCATCCCGCCGGTGACCTTGCCGAACGGGGTGTAGTCCGGCGGAAGCTGGCTGTCCTGGAACACCAGGAAGAACTGGGCGCCGCCGGTGTTGCGGCCCTGCTTGGTCTGCGCGTTGTACTGGTTGGCCATCGCCACGGTGCCCGCCGGGTAGGTGTTGTTCTTGATCAGCGGGTCGTTCAGGTTCTCGTCCGGGATGGTGTAGCCGGGGCTGCCCGCGCCCTGCCCCGTCGGGTCGCCGCACTGGAGCACGTAGATGCCCTGGGTGACCAGCCGGTGGCAGGAGGAGTGGTCGAAGTACTTCTCCTCGGCCAGGAACGCGAAGGAGTTCACCGTGCGGGGGGCCTTGGCCGCGTCCATCTCGATCGTGATGTCCCCGCAGGTGGTGTCCAGCGTCATCGTGTAGGTGGCCTTCTTGTCCACCGTGAGCGCGGGCTCCTTGTCGAACTGCTTCTTCGACGGCGACCCCTTCGCCGGCTTCCCGCAGGGGTCGGGCACCTTGCTGGGGCTCGCCGGCGCGGAGGTGGGCGCCGACGGCGTCGCGGCGGCCTGGTTGCCGCCGTCGTCGTCGTCCCCGAGCAGGGCGACGGACGCCCACGCCGCGCCGCTCGCGGCCAGCACCACCGCGAGCACCGAGGCGATCACCACGTTGCGCCTCCTGGCGCGGCCCCGCAGCTCGGCCCGGCGCTGCTGCTGGCGCTCGTACTTGGCGCGCGCGAGCTGGCGCTTCCGCTTGTCCTTGCTGACCACCGATTCGCTCCCCTTCTTGTCGGCCGCTGTTGTCAGGTCTTCTCAGGCGCCGCGGACCTGCTCTACGCGCCGGTATCGGCGCACAGTGTAGGCATGAGGCGCGTGATCTGGTTCGCGATCGGCCCGGCGCCGCCGGTAGGCTCGGACCCTGCCGAAAACGCCCATTGACGATCAGAGGACGAACGTGCTCATTGCCGGGTTCCCCGCCGGGGCCTGGGGGACGAACTGCTACCTCGTCGCCCCCGCCGCGGGTGAGGAGTGCGTGATCATCGACCCGGGCCACCAGGCCGCGGACGGAGTCGAGGAGCTGGTCCGCGAGCACCGGCTGAAGCCCGTCGCCGTCATCCTCACCCACGGCCACATCGACCACGTCGCCTCCGTGGTGCCCGTCTGCGGCGCCCACGACGTCCCCGCCTGGATCCACCCCGAGGACCGCTACATGATGAGCGATCCCGGGAAGGCGCTCGGCCGGTCGATCGGGGCGCAGATCCTCGGCGGGCTGACCGTGGGCGAGCCCAGCGACGTCGAGGAGCTCACCGACGGCGCCACGCTCGCGCTCGCGGGCCTGACGTTCTCCGTCGCGCACGCACCCGGCCATACCAAGGGGTCGGTGACCTTCCGGCTGCCCGAACAGGCCGACGTGCCGTCGGTGTTCTTCTCGGGCGACCTGCTGTTCGCCGGCTCCATCGGACGCACCGACCTTCCCGGCGGGGACCACGCCGAGATCCTGCGGTCCCTGGCCCGCGTGTGCCTGCCGCTGGACGACTCCACCGTGGTCCTCGCCGGGCACGGCCCCCAGACCAGCATCGGCCGCGAGCGCGCCACCAACCCGTTCCTGCGGCAGGTGGCCGCGCAGGCGCCCGAAGGCGCCGCCGGGCAGGCGGCGCCGCGACGAGGATTGTGACGACCAAGAACCCGTGAGCACCTTCTCCGCCCCCAAGGGCACCTACGACCTGATCCCGCCGGACTCCGAGGTGTTCCTCGCCGTGCGCGAGGCCCTGGCCGCTCCGCTGCGCCGCGCCGGATACGGCTATGTGGAGACCCCGACCTTCGAGGACACCGCGCTGTTCGCCCGCGGCGTCGGCGAGTCCACCGACATCGTCACCAAGGAGATGTACACCTTCACCACCCGCGGCGGCGACACCCTGTCGCTGCGGCCCGAGGGCACCGCGTCCGTGCTGCGCGCCGCGCTCCAGCGCAACCTGCACCGCGGGGCGCTGCCGGTGAAGCTGTGGTACTCCGGCTCCTACTACCGCTACGAGCGGCCGCAGGCCGGCCGCTACCGCCACTTCTCCCAGGTCGGCGCCGAGGTGCTGGGCGCCGAGGACCCGGTGCTCGACGCGGAGCTGATCATCCTGGCCGTGGACGCCTACCGCTCCCTGGGCCTGCGCGCCTTCCGGGTCCTGCTCAACACCCTCGGCGACCGCGAGTGCCGCCCGGCCTACCGCGCCGCGCTCCAGGACTTCCTGCGCGGCCTCGACCTGGACGAGGAGACCCGCCGCCGCGTCGAGATCAACCCGCTGCGGGTGCTCGACGACAAGCGCCCCCAGGTCCGCGAACGGCTCGCCGACGCCCCGCTGATGCGCGACCACCTGTGCGAGGCCTGCAAGGGCTACCACGAGCAGGTGCGCTCCCTGCTCACCGCGGCCAGCGTGGCGTTCGAGGACGACCCGCGGCTGGTGCGCGGCCTGGACTACTACACCCGCACCACCTTCGAGTTCGTCCACGACGGCCTCGGCGCCCAGTCCGCGGTCGGCGGCGGCGGCCGCTACGACGGCCTGTCGGAGATGCTCGGCGGCCCGCCCCTGCCGTCCGTCGGCTGGGCCCTCGGCGTGGACCGCACGGTGCTGGCGCTGAAGGCCGAGGGCGTCGAGCCGTCCCTGCCCCCGCGCACTCGGATCTTCGCCGTGCCGCTGGGCGAGGGCGCCAGGCAGGAGCTGTTCGCCGTGGTGACCCGACTGCGCCGCGAGGGGGTCGCCGCCGACTTCGCCTTCGGCGGCAAGGGCCTGAAGAACGCCATGAAGTCCGCCGACCGCTCCGGAGCCCGCTACGCGCTGGTGGCCGGGGAGCGGGACCTCGCCGAGGGCGTCGTCCAGCTCAAGGACCTCACCACCGGCGACCAGACCCCGGTCGCCCTCGACTCCCTCGTCACCACGATCAAGGAGAAGCTTCAGTGATCCGCACCCATGACGCCGGGGCGCTCCGCGCGAGCGACGCCGGCACCACCGTGACGCTCGCCGGGTGGGTCGCCCGGCGCCGGGACCACGGCGGGGTCGCGTTCATCGATCTGCGCGACGGCTCCGGCACGGTCCAGGTGGTGGTGCGGGACCTGGACTCCGTGCACGGGCTGCGCGCCGAGTACTGCGTCAAGGTCACCGGCGAGGTGCGGATCAGGCCCGCGGGCAACGAGAACCCGGACCTGCCCACCGGCGAGGTCGAGGTCGTCGTCGCCGAGCTGTCCGTGCTCTCGGAGGCCGCGCCGCTGCCCTTCCCCGTCGCCGAGTACGAGCCGGGCACGGTCAACGAGGAGGTGCGGCTGAAGTACCGCTACCTCGACCTGCGCCGCGAGGGCCCCGCCCGGGCGCTGCGCACCCGCTCGCGGATCAGCCACGTCATCCGCACGGTCATGGAGGAGAACGGCTTCCTCGACGTCGAGACGCCGTACCTGACCCGCTCCACCCCCGAGGGCGCCCGCGACTTCCTGGTGCCGGTGCGGCTCCAGCCCGGCCACTGGTACGCGCTGCCGCAGTCCCCGCAGTTGTTCAAGCAACTGCTGATGGTCGCCGGGCTCGAGCGGTACTACCAGATCGCCCGCTGCTTCCGGGACGAGGACTTCCGCGCCGACCGGCAGCCGGAGTTCACCCAGCTCGACGTGGAGATGTCCTTCGCCGAGCAGGAGGACGTGCTGCGCGTCGGCGAGGAGGTGATCGCTCGGATCTGGAAGGAGGTGCACGGCCACGAGGTGCCGCGCCCCCTGCCGCGCATCACCTACGCCGACGCGATGGCGCGCTACGGCTCCGACAAGCCGGACGTCCGCTTCGGCCAGGAGCTGACCGACCTCACCGAGTACTTCGCCGGCAGCTCCTTCCGGGTCTTCCAGGCGCCCTACGTCGGTGCCGTGGTGATGCCGGGCGGCGCCGCCCAGACCCGGCGCGAGCTGGACGCCTGGCAGGAGTGGGCCCGCTCCCGCGGCGCCAAGGGCCTGGCGTACGTGCTGCTGGACGCCGAGACCGGCGAGCCGCGCGGCCCCGTCGCCAAGAACCTCTCCGCCGAGCACCTGGCCGGGCTCGCCGAGGCCACCGGCGCGGCCAAGGGCGACGCGGTCTTCTTCGCGGCGGGCAAGCGCACCGCCTCGCAGGAGCTGCTGGGCGCCGCCCGGCTGGAGATCGGCCGCCGCTGCGGGCTGGTGGACGAGTCCCGGTGGGAGTTCCTGTGGGTCGTGGACTTCCCCATGTTCGAGCCGGTCGAGGACGAGCAGGGCAACGAGGTCGGCTGGACCCCGCTGCACCACCCGTTCACCGCTCCCGCGCCGCAGAGCCTGGAGTCGTTCGACAAGGACCCGGGCAGCGCCCTGTCCAACGCCTACGACCTGGTGCTCAACGGCACCGAGCTCGGCGGCGGGTCGATCCGTATCCACGACCGGGAGACGCAGCAGCGGGCCTTCCGCGCCATCGGGCTGTCGGAGGAGGAGGCCCAGTCGCAGTTCGGCTTCCTGCTGGAGGCGTTCAACTACGGGCCGCCGCCGCACGGCGGGATCGCGTTCGGGCTCGACCGGATCGTGGCGCTGGCCACCGGTTCGGAGTCGATCCGGGACGTGATCGCCTTCCCGAAGACCTCCACCGGCGGCGACCCGCTCACGGGCGCCCCCACCCCGATCACCCCGCAGCAGCGGCGCGAGGCCGGGGTGGACGCTAAGCCGAAGGGCGCCGAGTAACGGGGCGGGCTCCACGGGGTGCGCTTCCCGGCTGCCATCTCCCCCGGGACGGTGGCGGCGGGGGAGCGCGGCGGCCGGGGGCGGCTGTGGGACCGCCGCCCCCGGCCGTTTCCCGTCTCCGTGTCTCGCCTCGGCGACGCCGGGACCGCGCGCCGCGCACTCCCGGGTGCGCGGGCGTCCCGCGCCCCCGCGCGCCCGGTCCGCGAGCCGCCGCACCCATCCCGCCGATCCCGTCGGTCCCGCTGCGCCGCCTCCCGCGCCCCGCGCGGTCCGCTCCGCCCCCGCGCGCCCGCGCACCGGCCGTGTCCCCCCGCCCGCCCTCCTCGTTCCCACAACGGGACACCCAGCGGGAAAAGGGGGCCGATCGGCACTCCCCGGCCCCCGGGGGCGTTGGACACTGTGGCCACCCGGCAGACGAACCGGCACTCCGAGAGCGGACCGCCCATGACGACGACCACCGCACACGCGACCCCCCACGCCCCCTCCGCCGCCGACCGGCGCGGCGGGCCCGTCGGAGGCGGGCGGCCCTTCGCCTGGCTGCTCGTGGTCACCGGGGCCGTCGGGCTGCTCGCCGCGTTCGTGCTGGCGGTGGAGAAGATCCGGCTGCTGGAGGACCCGTCGTACGTCCCCAGTTGCAGCATCAACCCGGTGCTCAGTTGCGGCTCGGTGATGCGCACCGACCAGGCGTCGGCGTTCGGCTTCCCCAACATGTACCTGGGCCTGGCCGGCTACGCGGTGATCGCCGCCATCGGGGCCGCCCTGCTGGCCGGGGCGCGCATGCGGCCCTGGTTCTGGGCGTGCGCGCAGCTCGGCGTGCTGTTCGGGGTGGGCTTCATCCACTGGCTGGTCTACGAGTCGCTGTACACCATCGGCGCCCTGTGCCCGTACTGCATGGTGGCCTGGGCGGCGACCATCCCGATGTTCGTCTACGTCACCCTGCACAACCTCAGGCACGGCGTGATCCCGCTGGGCGCGCGCGGGCGGCGGGCGGTGGCCGCGGTACTGGAGTTCCACTGGGTGATCGTCGTCACCTGGTACCTGGTGATCGCCATGCTGGTGCTGACCCGCTTCTGGTCCTACTGGCGGACCCTCCTGTAGCCCCGACGGCCGCCGGGCGGGGGCTGTCACAGGCGTGGCATAGGCTGCACGGCGTGGAACCGGACCTGTTCACCGCCGCGGCCGAGGACCGCGCGGAGAAGGAACCCGGCCGCCTGCCGCTGGCGGTCCGGATGCGCCCCCGCACGCTGGACGAGGTGGTCGGGCAGCAGCGCCTGCTCGGTGCGGGCTCGCCGCTGCGCCGCCTGGTCGCCGAGGCCGGCGGCGGGCCCGCGGGTCCCGCCTCGGTGATCCTGTGGGGCCCGCCGGGCACGGGCAAGACCACCCTGGCCTACGTGGTGAGCCACGCCACCAACCGCCGCTTCGTGGAGCTGTCCGCGATCACCGCGGGGGTCAAGGAGGTGCGCGCGGTCATCGACGCGGCCAAGCGCGCCACGGGCGGCTACGGCCGGGAGACCGTGCTGTTCCTCGACGAGATCCACCGCTTCAGCAAGGCGCAGCAGGACTCCCTGCTGCCCGCGGTGGAGAACCGCTGGGTGACGCTGATCGCGGCCACCACGGAGAACCCCTACTTCTCGGTGATCTCGCCGCTGCTGTCCCGCTCGCTGCTGCTGACGCTCGAGGCCCTCACCGACGACGACATCAGGGGCCTGCTGCACCGCGCCCTCACCTCGCCGCGCGGCCTGGACGGGGCGGTCACCCTCGCGGAGGACGCCGAGGCGCACCTGCTGCGGATAGCCGGAGGGGACGCGCGCCGGGCGCTGACCGCCCTGGAGGCGGGAGCGGGATCGGCGCTGGCCAAGGGCGAGCCGGAGATCACCCTGGCCACGCTCGAGGCCGCGGTGGACCGGGCGGCGGTGAAGTACGACCGCTCGGGCGACCAGCACTACGACGTGGCGAGCGCGCTGATCAAGTCCATCCGGGGCTCGGACGTGGACGCGGCGCTGCACTACCTGGCGCGGATGGTGGAGGCGGGGGAGGACCCGCGGTTCATCGCCCGCCGGCTGATGATCTCGGCGAGCGAGGACGTGGGCCTGGCCGACCCCACCGCGCTCCAGACCGCGGTGGCCGCCGCCCAGGCGGTGCAGATGATCGGCATGCCGGAGGCGCGCATCGCGCTGTCGCAGGCGACGATCGCGCTGGCCCTCGCCCCGAAGTCCAACGCGGCGATCCTGGCGGTGGACGCGGCGATCGCCGACGTCCGCAAGGGCCTGGCCGGGCCGGTGCCGCCGCATCTGCGGGACTCCCACTACCGCGGCGCCGACCGCCTCGGGCACGGCCGCGGCTACGTCTACCCGCACGACGTGCCGGGCGCCGTCGCCCCCCAGCAGTACGCGCCGGACGCGGTGCACGGCCACCGCTACTACGCGCCCACCCGCTACGGCGCGGAGGCCAGGTACGCGGACGTGGTGGAGCGGCTGCGGGAACGGCTCGCCGGCGGCACGGGCGGCACCGCCGGGAGCGGCGAGGGCCGGGCCGCGGGCGAGAGCGAGGGCGAGGGCGGCGGTGGGGAGGCGGGCTGAGCCGCCCGGGTCACCCCCGCTGCCGCCGCTGCTCCTCGCGGGCGGCCTGGAACAGGGCGTGCATGGCGTGGCGCAGCCCGTCGTGCCCGTCGACCGGCTCGGGGAACTCGAACCGGACGTCGAACAGCGCGCCGCGGGCCCCTCGGAACCGCACCCGCAGCCCGAACCGGTCCAGCGCGAGCGGCACCGCGGTCGGCGCGTCCTCGCCCGGCGCGCCCCGCCGGTCGCCGAGCAGCGCGGTCAGGCTCTGCACCTGCGGATCGTGGGCGGCGGCCAGGTGCTGGAGGAGGTCGGCCTCGTGCGCGGCCAGCGGGTCGGGCTCGGCCGCGGCGAACGCCTCGGGGTCCACCCGGTCGGTGCCCCACAGGTCCTCCACGACCACCTCGGCGGCCTCCAGGCGCAGCAGCGTCCAGGCGGGCCGGGGCCCGTCGTGGCCGGACCCGGCGCCGAGCGGCCCCGGCCCGTCGAGCACGTCCAGGCCCAGGGCCCCCTCGGGCAGCCCGAGCACCTCACCGACCGGGTACCGCCCGGACAGCAGCATCGCGCAGGCCGCCCGCTCCTCGGGGCGGACGGGGGTGAGCCAGCCGGTCACCCGGACCCGGCCGCGCACCCGCCGGGGGACGGCCACCGGCGCCACGTCCGTGACCTCCAGCACAGCGGTGAGCTCGTCGTGCCGGGCGTGGGCGGCGGCCCGGACGGCGGGGGAGGCGCCCGCCACCAGCAGCAGGACGTCCCCGTCCGGCAGCACCGCCCTGGCCGCGGGGACGGCCCCCTCCGGGTGGGTGAGCCACCCCCGCGGCACGTCCAGTGCCGCGGACGCGTTACCATCGATCAGGGTTCGTGCGCGTTCGGCCGCCGTGGGCGATCGAACGTCGGCTTCCTTTCGAGGGCGCGGCTGACCCGGCTCCCTGCCGCTCACTGCTTCGGTGGTGTTGCGGCTAGTGGGCATGGGGCTCCCGGGACGGAACATCACGATCTCCTCTAGTAAGGTAAGCCTCACCTAACTTACACCGGAGGTCTTCTCCTCGTGAACCAGTCACGGCCCAAGGTCCGGAAGTCCCGGGCTCTCGGCATCCCGCTGACGCCGAAGGCTGTCAAGTACTTCGAGGCCCGTCCGTACCCGCCGGGTCAGCACGGTCGCGGCCGCAAGCAGAGCAGTGACTACAAGGTCCGTCTGCTCGAGAAGCAGCGTCTGCGGGCCCAGTACGACATCAGCGAAACCCAGCTCTCGCGTGCCTACGACCGCGCCAAGAAGGTCCAGGGCAAGACCGGCGAGGCCCTGATCGTGGAGCTCGAGCGCCGTCTCGACGCCCTCGTTCTGCGCTCCGGCCTGGCCCGCACCATCTACCAGTCCCGCCAGATGGTCGTCCACGGCCACATCGAGGTCAACGGCCGCAAGGTGGACCGCCCCTCCTTCCAGGTCCGCCCCGGCGACGTGGTGATGGTTCGCGAGCGCAGCCGCGAGAAGCACCCGTTCCAGGTGGCCCGCGAGGGCGGCTACGCCGGCGAGGGCGAGACCCCGAGGTACCTCGAGGTCAACCTCAAGGCGCTGGCCTTCCGCCTGGACCGCGAGCCGAACCGCCGCGAGGTCCCGGTGATCTGCGACGAGCAGCTCGTCGTGGAGTACTACGCCCGCGGCTGACGTCACCCCGCCCGTCACCGGGCGGCAGCGTCCCACGCGACGACGGCCCGCCGTCGCCCCGATTCAGTCGACCGCACCGGTCGGCGGGGTGACGGCGGGCCGTTGCGCGTCCCGGCCGCCCGCGGGCAGCTCGGCGACGGGCCGGGGCGCCCGCGGCGCCCTGGCCGCCAGCTCGTCCAGCCCCAGCCGCCCGCCCAGCCGGAACGCCTCCTCGAACCGCGCGTCCCCGAGCCGCTGCCTGGCCCGCCGCTCGCAGCGGGCCCGCGGCGCGTCGAAGTACCGCGAACCGCACGCCGGGAGCCCGGCGGCGGCCCTGACCCGGCCCGCCGCGCCCAGCAGCAGCGCCGCCTCCGCCGGCCGCCCCTCGAACAGCGTCAGCAGCGCGAGCAGCTCCACCGTCAGCGCCACCCCCACCAGGTCGCGGAAGGCGTGGTGGACGGCCAGCGCCTCCTCCAGCAGCACCCGCGCCCGCTCCGGCGCGCCCCGCAGCCACGCCGCCCGGCCCAGCCCGTACAGCGCGTGGGCGCGCGCCCACCGCTCGCCGTGGTCCCGGCAGACCTCGCGCACCTCGTCGCCGAGCGCGACCGCCTCGTCGAGCCGCCCCTGGAAGCCCACCGCCAGCGCCAGCTCGTTCTGCGCCATGACCTGCGCGCCCACCGGCTCCCCGAGCTCGTGGTACGCCCGCAGCGCCTCGCGCAGCAGCTCCTCGGCGCGCGGCAGGTCGTCGGTGGCCAGCGCCAGCGAGCCCAGGCGGTGCCGGGCGCCGGCCGCGGCCGCCGGGTCGCGCCGGGCCAGCGCCCGCTCCTCGCACTCGCGCAGCAGCCGCCGCGCCCGCCGGGTGCTGCCCTGGAGCAGCGCCAGGTGCCCGGCCGCGAGCAGCGCCTTGGCGTGCGCCTCCCCGCTGCTCGCCGGCAGCTCCAGCGCGCGGTCCAGCCACTGCCGCCCCTCGGTGAGCCGCCCGCAGCCCGCCCAGTGGAACCACAGCGCGCCCGCCATGTACTGCCCGAACCTGGCCTCGCCGGGCGTGGCCAGGCTGAACTCCAGCGCCAGGCGGATGTTGGCCGACTCGCGCTCCACCCGGGCCGCCACCTCGCCCTGCCGCCGACTGAACCAGTCCGCCTCCCCCCAGGTGACCAGGCCCAGGTACCAGTCGCGGTGCCGCCGCCGCAGCCGCTCGCCCTCACCGAGCCGGGCCAGCCAGCCCGCCCCGTACTCGCGCACCGTCTCCAGCAGCCGGTACCGCACCCCCGCGGGCCCGTCCTCGCGCGCCGCCACCGACTTGGCCACCAGGTCCGCGAGCAGGCCGAGCACCTCCTGCCCGGGCAACTGGCGGTCGGCGCACACGTACTCGGCGGCCTCCAGGTCGAAGTCCCCGGCGAACACCGACAGCCTGCTCCACAGCAGCCGCTCCTGCGGGGTGCACAGCTCGTGGCTCCAGCCGATCGCGGTGCGCAGCGCCCGGTGGCGCGGCGGCGCGGTGCGGCTGCCGTCGGTGAGCAGCCCGAACCGGTCGTGGAGCCGGGCCAGCAACTGCTCCAGGGACAGCGCGCGCAGCCGCCCGGCGGCCAGCTCCACCGCCAGCGGGATGCCGTCCAGGCGGCGGCACAGCTCGACGACGGCGGCCCGGTTGCCGTCGTGCACGCGAAAGCCGGGGACGACCGCGCCCGCCCGCTCCTCGAACAGCGCCACGGCGTCGTCGCCGAGCGGCGCCAGCGGCAGGCCGTGCTCGCCGCACACGCCGAGCGGCTGGCGGCTGGTGGCCAGCACCCGCAGGCCGGGCGCCCGCCGCAGCAGCTCGCCGACGAGGTCGGCGCACTCCTGCACCAGGTGCTCGCAGGCGTCGAGGACCAGCAGCAGCTCGCGCCCGGCCAGGTGCTCGCCCAGCGCCTCGCGCGGCCGCCCCGAGCCTGGGGCGAGCCCGAGCGCCGCGGCCACCGCGGGCCCGACCTGCTCCGGGCCGCCGAGGGCGGACAGCTCCACCAGCCAGGCGCCGCCGGGGAACCGGTGGCGCGCCGCGGCGGCGGCCCGCAGCGCGAGACGGCTCTTGCCGACGCCGCCGGGGCCGGTGACGGTCACCGTCCTGGCCCGCTCCAGCAGTCGCCCGACCTCGGCGAGCTCGCGCTGCCTGCCGACGAAGCCGTCCATCTCCGCGGGCAGGTTCCCGAGCACCGCGGCGGCGGGGGTGGCGTGAGGGGTGGCTCGTCTTCGACACATGTTCTCACGGAGCGTACTTGCCTGAGTGCGCAGCGTACAAACCCCGCGCATCGGACCGGCCGGCCCCGAAAGGGGCACCGGGTGCCGCCCCGCCCGCCCCTCGGCCCCCACCGGCCCCGTCCGGTCGCCGGGTGGGGCACCGCACAGGGTTTCGCCCCGCGCCGGGTAACCGGTACGGATCCACCGGCGGGGCGCGATAAGGTCGATACCTGCCGGCCACGCGGAGTGGCGAGCACGACCGGCAGGACCACCGGGGCGGATCTGCGGCAGCGGCCGCCCGCCGCCGTCCCGGCCGCCGGGCGGGGTTCCGCCGCGAGACGGAGCACGCGCGGACGACAGCACGCGCAGACGGAGCACGCGCAGACGACAGCACAGGGAGCGAGCAAGGTGTCCGCAGGAGAGGTGGCAGGTCTCGTCGTCGCCGGACTGTGGGCGGTCCTGGTGGCCTTCCTCGCCGTGGCCCTGCTCCGGGCCGCCCGGCTGCTGCGGCAGACCGCCCGGCTCGTGGCGGGCGTCGCGGACCAGACCGCGCCCCTGCTCGGCGGTGCCGCCGAGACGATCCGGCGCACCGAGGAGCAGTTGGGGCGGGTGGACGAGATCACCGCCGACGTCCAGCGCGTCACCGCGAACGCCTCCGCCCTGTCCACCACGGTCAACGCCGCGCTCGGCGGGCCGCTGGTGAAGGTCGCCGCGTTCGGGCACGGGGTGCGGCGGGCGAGCGCCGCGGCTCGCGGCCGGCAGGACACCACCAATGTGCGGGGCGAGCTCGGCAGCGGCCGTGGGCCCCGCGGACCGAAGGGCTAGAGGGAGACACGTGTTCCGCCGCCTGTTCTGGCTCGTCGCCGGAGTCGCCGTCGGCGCCTGGGGGACCACCAAGGTCAACCGGGCGGCCCGGAGGATGACGCCCGGCGGCCTCGCCGAGACCGCCGCCGTCCGGGCGTCCGTCGCGGGCGGCCGGCTTCGCCTGTTCGCGCGGGAGGTCCGCGTCGGCATGGCCGAGCGCGAGCGGGAGCTCAACCAGGTCCTCGGCCGGGACGGCCGGGGTGTGTACCAGATCCGCCCGGGGGCACCGGAGCGGGCGGCCCTGCCGGGGCCGTCCTCCGGCGCCGCGCCGGGCGACCCCAGTCACTTCAGTCACCACCGGAACCGGAAAGAGGGCCACTGATGGAGTCGGCAGAGATTCGCCGCCGCTGGCTGCGCTTCTTCGAGGAGCGCGGGCACACCGTCGTGCCGTCGGCCTCGCTCATCGCCGACGACCCGACGCTCCTGCTGGTCCCGGCCGGCATGGTGCCGTTCAAGCCGTACTTCCTCGGCGAGGCGACCCCGCCGTACAAGCGCGCCGTCAGCGTGCAGAAGTGCGTGCGCACCCCCGACATCGAAGAGGTCGGCAAGACCACGCGGCACGGCACGTTCTTCCAGATGTGCGGCAACTTCTCCTTCGGCGACTACTTCAAGGAGGAGGCCATCCGCTTCGCCTGGGAGCTGATGACCTCCTCCCAGGACGACGGCGGCTACGGGCTCGACCCGGAGCGGCTGTGGATCACCGTCTACCAGGAGGACGACGAGGCCGAGCGGATCTGGCGCGACGTCGTCGGCGTGCCCGCCGAGCGCATCCAGCGCCTGGGCATGGGCCCCAACTTCTGGTCCATGGGCGTGCCGGGCCCCTGCGGCCCCTGCTCGGAGATCAACTACGACCGCGGCCCCGAGTTCGGCCCCGAGGGCGGCCCCGCCGTCAACGACGAGCGCTACGTCGAGCTGTGGAACCTGGTGTTCATGCAGTACGAGCGCGGTCCCGGCGAGGGCAAGGAGGACTACCCGATCCTCGGCGAGCTGCCCGCCAAGAACATCGACACCGGTCTCGGCCTGGAACGCCTGGCGATGATCCTCCAGGGCGTCCACAACATGTACGAGATCGACACCACCCGGATGGTCATCGACCGGGCCGCCGAGCTCACCGGGCACGCCTACGGCGACGCGGAGGGCTCGGACGTCTCGCTGCGGGTCGTCGCCGACCACATCCGCACCTCGGTGATGCTCATCGGCGACGGCGTCACCCCGGGCAACGAGGGCCGCGGCTACGTGCTGCGCCGCATCATGCGCCGGGCCATCCGCAACATGCGGCTGCTGGGCGCCACCGGGCCGACCGTGCGCGAGCTGGTGGACGTCACCGTCAAGGCGATGGGCCCGCAGTACCCGGAGCTGGTGGAGGAGCACAAGCGGATCGAGCAGGTCGCGCTCGCCGAGGAGGGCTCGTTCCTCCAGACGCTGAAGACCGGCACGGCGATCCTGGACGGCGCGGTCACCGAGACCAAGCGCGCCGGCGGCACCGTGCTGCCGGGCGACAAGGCCTTCCTGCTCCACGACACCTGGGGCTTCCCGATCGACCTCACCCTGGAGATGGCGGCCGAGCAGGGCCTGTCCGTCGACGAGGACGGCTTCCGCCGCCTGATGAAGGAACAGCGGGAGCGCGCCAAGGCGGACGCCCGCGCCAAGAAGATGGGCCACGCGGACCTGACCGCCTACCGGGAGGTCGCCGACCGCTCCGGCTCGACCGTCTTCACCGGCTACAGCGACACCGCGGGCGAGGCCACCGTGGTCGGCCTGCTGGTGGACGGCGTGCCCGCGCCGGCCGCGCACGAGGGCGACGAGGTGGAGGTCGTGCTCGACCGCACCCCCTTCTACGCCGAGGGCGGCGGCCAGCAGGCCGACACCGGCCGGATCAAGCTGGAGTCCGGCGCGGTCGTGGAGGTCCGCGACGTGCAGCAGCCGGTGCCCGGCGTCAGCGTGCACAAGGGTGTGGTGCAGGTCGGCGAGGTCACCGTCGGCGCGTCGGCGTGGGCGCAGATCGACTCCGGCCGCCGCCGGGCGATCGCGCGCGCACACAGCGCCACCCACCTCACCCACCAGGCGCTGCGCGACGCGCTCGGCCCGACGGCGGCGCAGGCGGGCTCGGAGAACTCCCCGGGCCGGTTCCGCTTCGACTTCGGCTCGCCGAGCGCGGTGCCCGGCACCGTGCTCACCGACGTCGAGCAGAAGATCAACGAGGTGCTGGCGCGCGAGCTCGACGTCACCGCCGAGGTGATGAGCATGAGCGAGGCCAAGGCGCAGGGCGCGATCGCGGAGTTCGGCGAGAAGTACGGCGACCGGGTGCGCGTGGTCACCATCGGCGACTACTCCAAGGAGCTGTGCGGCGGCACCCACGTGCACAACACCGCGCAGCTCGGCCTGGTCAAGCTGCTGGGGGAGTCCTCCATCGGCTCGGGCGTGCGCCGCGTCGAGGCGCTGGTCGGCGTGGACGCCTACCAGTACCTCGCCCGTGAGCACACCGTCGTCTCGCAGTTGACGGACCTGCTCAAGGGCCGACCCGAGGAGCTGCCGGAGCGGATCTCCGGCCTGCTGGGCAGGCTGAAGGACGCCGAGAAGGAGATCGAGAAGTTCCGCGCGGAGAAGGTCCTCCAGGCGGCGGCCGGGCTGGCCGAGCAGGCCGAGGACGTGGCCGGGGTGGCGCTGGTGGCGGCCCGGCTCGCCGACGGCACCGCGGCCGACGACCTGCGCAGGCTGGTGCTGGACGTGCGCGGCCGGATCACCGGCGGCCGTCCCGCGGTGGTGGCCGCGTTCGCGGTGTCCAACGGCCGCCCGCTGACGGTGATCGCCACCAACGAGGGCGCAAGGGAGCGCGGCGTCAAGGCCGGTGAGCTGGTGCGCACCGCCGCCAAGACCCTCGGCGGCGGAGGCGGCGGCAAGGACGACGTCGCGCAGGGCGGCGGCAGCGACCCGTCGGCCGTGGACGCGGCCGTGGAGGCCGTGCGGCGCCTGGTCGCGGAGCGCGCCGGGCGATGAGCGAGTCCTTCCGGCGCGGCCGGCGCATCGGGGTGGACGTGGGCGACGCGCGGATCGGGGTGGCCTCGTGCGACCCCGACGGGCTGCTGGCCACCCCGGTGGAGACCGTGCCGGCGGGCCGCAGGGCGATGGCGCGGCTGGCCGCGATCGTCGCCGAGTACGAGGCCGTGGAGGTCGTGGTCGGGCTGCCGCGCTCGCTCAGCGGGCGCGAGGGCCCGGCCGCGGCCAAGGTCCGCGAGTTCGCGCACACGCTGGCGGCGCGGGTGGAGCCGGTGCCGGTGCGCCTGGTGGACGAGCGGATGAGCACGGTCACGGCCACCCACGGCCTGCGCGCCTCCGGCGTGCGGTCCAGGAAGGGCCGCTCGGTGGTGGACCAGGCGGCGGCCGTCGTCATCCTCCAGAGCGCGCTGGAGGCCGAACGAGGGTCGGGGCGGCCCCCGGGCGAGTGCGTCGAAGTGGTTGTCTGATCGCGGTACGGTAACGTTCGCGCGGGGGGTGAGTACCCGCAAGGGCGCTCGTTCGAACGCTGAAGCGAATAGCGGCCGAAGCGCAGTGACGACGATCGCGAGCGCCGCCATCCCGGTGATAGGGGATAGATGACTGACCTTGGCCGGGGTTCCGGCGGGCCGTGGCACCCGGAGGACCCCCGCTACGGAGACCCGCGGTGGGCGGACGGAGCCCCCTCCGGACAGTGGGAGGGCGGCGACTGGACGGACCGGGGCGCCCCGCAGGGCGAGCCCGGCTGGGACGGCGGGCAGGGCTGGGACGCGCAGGCCCAGGGCCCGTACCCCGGCCGGCAGCACGACCCGCACGGCCCCCACGCCCAGCCCGGCCAGCACGACCCGCACGCCCAGCACGACCCCTACGGGCAGGGCGCGGACGGGTACAACGGCTACGGCGACCCGTACGGACAGCAGCCCCCCGCCCCCCAGGACCCGTACGCCGGGCACGGCTACGGGCACCAGGACCCGTACCAGGGGCACTACCCCGGCGACCCGTACGCCGGGCAGAGCCCGTACCCGACGCCCGAGGGCTACCCGGTCCCGGCCCCCGACGAGCCGTACGCGTACCCCGAGCAGGGCCCGTACCCCGGGCAAGGGCAGGAGCCGTACCCCGGGCAGCCCGGACACCCCGGGCAGCCCGGGCACCCCGGACAGCCCGGGGACGGCGGCGCCGGCGGCCCGCGGGACGGCGCGGCGCCCGAGGGCCCGCGCCCCCAGGACCCTCCGGCCGACGACGAGGACCACCCGTTCTTCTCCGGCCCCGGGGAGCGGGACGGCGCCGCGGGCACGCCGGGCGAGGAGCCCGCCGAGGACGAGGACGCCCAGGGCGACGGCGACCGCCGCGGCCGCAAGAAGACCAAGAAGCGCCGCAACGGCTGCGCCTGCCTGGTGGTGCTGCTCGTCCTCGGCGGCGGCCTGGGCACCGTGGGGTACTTCGGCTACGACTTCTGGCAGACCCGCTTCGGCCCGCCCCCGGACTTCTCCGGCGAGGGCAGCGGCCAGGTGGAGGTCGAGGTGCCCGCGGGCGCGGGCTCGGGCGACATCGCCAACATCCTTTTCGACAAGGGCGTCATCAAGAGCGTCCGCGCCTTCACCGAGGAGGCGGAGGCCAACAGCCGCTCGCGGTCGATCCAGCCGGGCGTCTACTTCCTGAAGGAGAAGATGTCCGCCGAGGCGGCCATGCGGATCCTCACCGACCCCAGCAGCCTCAACAACCTCATCATCCCCGAGGGTCAGCGGGCCACGGCGATCTACAAGATGATCGACAAGCGGCTGAAGCTGAAGGACGGCACCACCGAGCAGGCCGCGAAGAACGCCGACCTCGGCCTGCCCGAGTACGCCAAGGGCAACCCCGAGGGCTTCCTGTTCCCCTCCAGCTACGCGGTCGGCAAGAACACCAAGCCGGTGGACGTGCTCAAGGAGATGGTGGAGCGGGCCGAGCGGGAGTACGCCAAGGACGGTCTCGACCAGGCGGCGAGCAGGCTGGACCGCACGCCGTACGAGATCATCACCCTGGCCAGCATCGTCCAGGCCGAGGCCCAGGAGGACAAGGACTTCGGCAAGGTGGCCCGCGTCATCTACAACCGCCTGGACACCAACGCCACCAACGGGCTGCTCCAGATGGACTCCACCATCAACTACGCGCTCAACCGCAGCACGCTGGACGTCTCGGTGGACGACACCGGCCTCGACAGCCCCTACAACACCTACAAGCACGAGGGCCTGCCGCCCGCTCCCATCAGCAACCCGGGCCACCAGGCGATCCAGGCCTCGATCGACCCGCCCGAGGGGCCCTGGCTGTACTTCGTCACCGTCAAGCCGGGCGACACCCGCTTCACCGGCGACCCGGAGGAGCACCAGCGCAACGTGGACGAGTTCAACGCCATCCGCCGGAACGGGGGCGGGGAGGAGGGCGGGCAATGACCGACGTCCGGCGGGCGGCGGTCCTCGGGTCGCCGATCGCCCACTCGCTCTCCCCGGTGCTGCACCGCACCGCGTACGCCGAGCTCGGCCTGGCCGACTGGACCTACGAGCGGCACGAGGTGGACGAGGCCGCGCTGCCCGGCTTCCTCGCCCGCACCGCGCCCGAGCGGCACCGCTGGGCCGGTCTGTCGCTGACCATGCCGCTCAAGCGGGCCGTGATCCCGCTGCTGGACGAGATCACGCCCACGGCGGCGTCCGTGGACGCGGTCAACACGGTGGTGTTCACCGAGGACGGACGGCTGACCGGCCACAACACCGACATCCCCGGCATGGTCGCGGCCCTCGCCGAGCGCGGCGTCACCGAGGCCGGATCGGCCGCGGTGCTCGGCGCCGGCGCCACCGCCTCCTCGGCGCTCGCGGCGCTCGCCCGGATCTGCCGCGGCGAGGTGCGGGTGTACGCGCGGGGATCGGCCAGGGCCGAGGAGGTGCGGCTGGTCGCCGAGCGGCTCGGCGTCGCGGCCCGCCCGGTGCCCTGGGAGCGCGCCGCCGAGGCGTTCACCGCCGACCTGGTCGTCTCCACCACCCCCGCCGGGGCCACCGACGCCCTGGCGGACGCGGTGCCCGACCGGCCCGGCGCGCTGTTCGACGTGCTCTACGACCCCTGGCCGACCCGCCTGTCCGCCGCCTGGCGGGCCCGCGGCGGCTCGGTCGTCGGCGGCCTGGACCTGCTGGTGCACCAGGCGGTGCTCCAGGTCGAGCTGATGACCGGCTGCCGCCCCGCGCCGCTGACCGCGATGCGCAGGGCCGGGGAGCAGGCGCTCGCCGGGCGCTGAACAGGCCCGCCGCGGCGTCCGGGCGGGCGGGCCCGCCCGGACGCCGCGCGTCCCGCGCTGTGGACGCGGCCCGTGGCCTTCGGCCGGGACGTGGGAGGATCGTCACAAGGCGGGTACCGGCCCGAAGCGGCCGGACCGTGCGCGGAGACGTGAGAAGGAGCATCGTTGAGCAGGTTGCGCTGGCTGACTGCGGGGGAGTCGCACGGCCCCGCTCTCGTCGCGACGCTGGAGGGCCTGCCCGCCGGCGTACCGGTCACCACCGGCATGGTGGCCGACGCGCTGGCGCGGCGGCGGCTCGGCTACGGACGCGGTGCCCGCATGAAGTTCGAGCGGGACGAGGTCACCTTCCTCGGCGGAGTGCGCCACGGCCTGACCCTGGGCAGCCCCGTCGCCGTCATGGTCGGCAACACCGAGTGGCCCAAGTGGGAGCAGGTGATGGCCGCCGACCCGGTCGACCCCCAGGTGCTCGCCGAGCTGGCCCGCAACGCCCCGCTGACCCGGCCCCGCCCCGGCCACGCCGACCTGGCCGGCATGCAGAAGTACGGCTTCACCGAGGCCAGGCCGGTGCTGGAGCGCGCCTCCGCGCGGGAGACCGCGGCCCGGGTGGCGCTCGGCACGGTGGCCAGGTCCTACCTGCGGGAGACCGTCGGCGCGGAGATCGTCAGCCATGTCGTGGAGCTCGGCGCGGCCAAGGCCCCGGCCGGGCTGCTGCCCGTGCCCGCCGACGAGGCCAGGCTGGACGCCGACCCGGTGCGCTGCCTGGACCACAACGCCTCGGACGCGATGGTCGCCGAGATCGACCAGGCCCACAAGGACGGCGACACCCTCGGCGGCGTGGTCGAGGTCCTCGCCTACGGGCTGCCGCCGGGCCTGGGCAGCCACGTCCACTGGGACCGCCGCCTGGACGCGCGGCTGGCCGGCGCCCTGATGGGCATCCAGGCCATCAAGGGCGTCGAGATCGGCGACGGCTTCGAGCTGGCCCGCGTGCCCGGCTCCCAGGCGCACGACGAGATCGAGCCCACCCCCGACGGCGTGCGCCGCAGGTCCGGCCGCTCCGGTGGCACCGAGGGCGGCCTGTCCACGGGCGAGCCGCTGCGGGTGCGCGCCGCGATGAAGCCCATCGCCACCGTGCCCCGGGCCCTGGCCACCGTGGACGTCTCCACCGGCGAGCCCGCGCAGGCCCACCACCAGCGCTCCGACGTGTGCGCCGTCCCGGCCGCCGGCATCGTCGCCGAGGCGATGGTGGCGCTGGTGCTGGCCGACGCCGTCGCGGAGAAGTTCGGCGGCGACTCGGTGGCCGAGACCCGGCGCAACGTCACCGGGTACCTGGACAACCTGGTGGTCAGGTGAGCGGCGCCCCGGCTCCCGTCGCCGTCCTCGTCGGCCCGCCCGGCGCGGGCAAGACCACCGTCGGCCGCATCCTCGCCGAACGGCTGCTGATCCCCTACCGGGACACCGACGCCGACGTCGAGGCCATGGCGGGCAAGCCCATCCCGGAGATCTTCGTCGACGACGGCGAGCCGCGCTTCCGCGAGCTGGAGCGGCAGGCCGTGCGCGCCGCCCTCGCCGAGCACACCGGGGTGCTCTCCCTCGGCGGCGGCGCGGTCATGGACGCCGGGACGCGGGAGCTGCTCGCCGGCGCCCCCGTGGTCTTCCTCGACGTGGTGCTCGCCGACGCCGTCCGGCGGGTGGGCCTGGACGCCCCCCGCCCGCTGCTGATCGGCAACCCCAGGGCCCGCTGGCGGGAGCTGATGGAGCAGCGCAGGCCGCTGTACACCGAGGTCGCCCGCGCGGTGGTGGCCACCGAGGGGCGCACCCCCGAGGAGGTCGCCGACGCCGTCGCCAAGGCGCTGGAGCTGACTCCGGCCCGCTGACGCGCGGGCCCCGCACCGACCCCGCCGAACCCCCGCCGACTCCACTGCCGACTCCACTGCCGAGGAACGCATGTCCGACACCCCCACCCGCATCCAGGTCGAAGGCACCGCGGGCACCGACCCGTACCAGGTGCTCGTCGGCCGCCACCTCCTCGGCGAGCTGCCGGGCCTGATCGGGGACGCCGCCCGGCGCGTGGCCGTGCTGCACCCCGAGGGGCTCGCCGCCACCGGCGAGGCCGTGCGCGAGGACCTGGCCGCGCAGGGCCTCGAGGCCGTGGCCGTCCAACTGCCCAACGCCGAGGAGGCCAAGACCGCCGAGGTCGCCGCCTACTGTTGGAAGGTGCTCGGCCAGACCGGGTTCACCCGCACCGACGTGATCGTCGGCGTCGGCGGCGGCGCCACCACCGACGTGGCCGGCTTCGTCGCCGCCACCTGGCTGCGCGGGGTGCGCTGGATCGCCGTGCCCACCACGCTGCTGGGCATGGTGGACGCGGCCGTGGGCGGCAAGACCGGCATCAACACCGCCGAGGGCAAGAACCTCGTCGGCGCCTTCCACCCGCCCGCGGGCGTCCTCGCGGACCTGGCCACCCTGGAGTCGCTGCCCGTCCACGACTACGTCTCCGGGCTCGCCGAGGTGATCAAGGCGGGCTTCATCGCCGACCCTGAGATCCTCGCCCGCGTCGAGGCCGACCCGCAGGCCGCCCGCACCCCCGCGGGCCCGCACACCGCCGAGCTGATCGAGCGGGCCATCCGCGTCAAGGCCGAGGTGGTCTCCTCCGACCTGAAGGAGTCCGGGCTGCGGGAGATCCTCAACTACGGCCACACCCTCGGCCACGCCATCGAGCGGGCCGAGCGCTACCAGTGGCGGCACGGCGCCGCCGTCAGCGTCGGCATGGTCTTCGCCGCCGAGCTCGGCCGCCTCGCCGGGCGCCTGGACGACGCCACCGCGGACCGGCACCGCGCGGTCCTGGAGTCCGTGGGCCTGCCGCTGACCTACCGCGCCGACGCGTGGCCCAGGCTGCTGGAGACCATGCGCGTGGACAAGAAGTCCCGCGCCGACCGGCTGCGCTTCATCGTCCTCGACGGGCTCGCCAGGCCGGCCGTCCTGGAGGCCCCCGACCCGTCGCTGCTCGTCGCCGCGTACGCGGAGGTCGCCGAGTGACCGCCGCGCCGCGGCAGGAGGCCGCCGCGCCCGCCGGCCAGGACCGCGTGAAAAATCCCACACGGGTCCTGGTGCTCAACGGCCCCAACCTCGGCCGCCTCGGCAGCCGCGAGCCCGACGTCTACGGCTCCACCTCCTACGCCGGGCTCGTGCGGCAGTGCACCGCCCTCGGCGCCGAGCTGGGCCTGGAGGTGGAGGTCCGGGAGACCAACGACGAGGGCGAGCTGGTCCGCTGGCTGCACGAAGCCGCCGACGGGCGCCTGCCCGTCGTGCTGAACCCGGGGGCGTTCACCCACTACTCCTACGCCCTGCGGGACGCCGCCGCGCAGCGCACCGCGCCGCTGATCGAGGTGCACATCTCCAACCCCTACGCCCGCGAGTCCTTCCGGCACACCTCCGTGGTGGCCGCGGTGGCCACGGGCACCGTCGCCGGCTTCGGGATCGGTTCCTACCGGCTGGCCCTGCGGGCCCTCGCGGATGAGCTATAAAGACTGCTGACCGGGCCACCATCGAGGCGAGATCCGTCGGGGGCGGTACGGTTCGTCAGGTGAACGCGCGGGCCGTCCACGACGGAGGGATCCGTGCCGCAGGAGACGGAGTGGGCCGAGATGCAGCATGCTGGGGTGCCGTTGCCCCCGCCGTCGGGCGTTCCCCACGGGCCAGGTGACGGAAGGGCGCCCGCCGCCCCCGGCTACCAGGCGCCTGCCGCTCCTCCGCCGCACCCGCCGACGCCCCCCCGCCCCCCGGCGGCCCCGCCGCCCGCACCCGCGCCCGCGGCCCCGCCGCCTCCCGCCCCCGGCGGCACCGGGCACTTCCCGCTGCCGCCCCCGGCCGCGGTGCGGGCACCCGCGCCCGCCCCGCAGGCGCCCGCGGTGACCACCACGGCGCCGATCGCGGTGCTGCTGATAGGCCCCGCCGGGGCGGGCAAGACCACGGTGGCCCGGTACTGGGCGGACAAGCGGCCCGTGCCCACCGCGCACATCAGCCTGGACGACGTGCGCGAGTGGGTCAGGTCCGGCTTCGCCGACCCGCAGTCCGGCTGGAACGAGAACTCCGAGGCCCAGTACCGGCTGGCCCGCCGCACCTGCGGCTTCGCGGCCCGCAACTTCCTGGCCAACGGCATCTCCTGCATCATCGACGACGCCGTCTTCCCCGACCGCCCCGCCGTGGGCCTGGGCGGCTGGAAGCGGCACGTGGGGCCGGGCCTGATCCCGGTGGTGCTGCTGCCCGGCCTCGAGGTGGTGCTGGCCCGCAACGCCGAGCGCACCGGCAACCGCCGCCTCAGCGACGAGGAGGTGGCCCGCATCCACGGCCGCATGGCGGGCTGGTACGGGTCCGGCCTGCCGATCATCGACAACTCCACGCTGGACGTCACCGCCTCCGCGGCCGCGCTCGACCAGGTCATCACCCAGAGCCTGACCGGCCCCGTCACCTGGTGAGGACCCCTGCCGGGGCGTCCCGCGCGCCCCGGTCCCGGCCGGCCCGCCGAGTGGCCGTACCGGGCGGGCCGTCCGGCCGTTTCACGCTTACGCTCGGCGTATGTCCGAGGTCCATGCGGCGCGACGGGGCAGAGTGCGGGATCGCTGCGCGGCGATCGGGGGATGCGGCGCCCTGATCTCGCGGGCGGCCAACGTGCGCTACCTCACCGGCGGCGCGCCCCCCGGCGCGCTGCTGCTCCTCGCGCCCGGCCAGGACGTCCTGCTCATGCCCTCCGACCCGCGGACCCGCCCGCCCGAGGACCTGCGCCGGCACCCGCTGCCCACCACCGGCGGCGACCCCGCCGTGGCCGCCGCCGAGTTGGCCGAGCGGCTCGGAGTGCGCGCCCTCGCCGTGGAGGAGCACCACCTCACCGTGGCCCGCCACCGCGCCATGGCCGCCGCCGCGCCCGGGCTGCGCCTGATCGGCCTGGACCGGGCCGTGGAGCAGCTCCGGCTGGTCAAGGAGGAGCGGGAGATCCAGGCGCTGCGGGTCGCCGCCGAGATCACCGACCAGGCCCTGGGGGAGCTGCTGGAGTCCATCCTGGTCGGCCGCACCGAGCGGCACCTGGCGCTGGAGCTGGAGCGCCGCCTGGTCGACCACGGCGCCGAGGCCCCGGCGTTCCCGACCTGCGTCGGCACCGGCCCCAACGCGGGCGCCCCGCACCACACGCCGGGCGAGCGCCGGGTGGAGGAGGGCGACTTCCTCACCGTCTGCCTCGGCGCCCGCTACCAGGGCTACCGCTGCGAGGTGGGCCGCACCTTCGTGATCGGCACCGAGCCCGCCGCCTGGCAGATCGAGCTGTACGACCTGGTCTTCGCGGCCCAGCGCGCCGGGCGCGAGGCGCTCGCCCCGGGCACCGCCTGCCGGGAGGTGGACCGCGCGGTGCGGCAGGTCGTGGAGGGGGCCGGGTACGGCGAGTTGCTGGGGCCCGCCGTCGGCCACGGCGTGGGGCTGGAAATCCACGAGGACCCTCAGTTGTCACCAGCGGCCATGGGTAAACTGGACGCTTGTGTGCCGGTCACTGTCGAGCCGGGGGTCCACCTCCCGGGCCGGGGCGGTGTCCGGATCGACGACACACTCGTCGTCCGCCCCGCGGCGGACGGCGGCCCCGAGCTACTCACCATCACGACCAAGGAGCTGCTCGCCCTGTAGGCCCGCGAGGGCGCTCAGGCGCGCCCCTGGGTCCCCGAAGCAGCACTCAGGAGAATCCGCAACCGTGGCCACCACGAACGACCTCAAGAACGGCATGGTGCTCAAGCTCGACGGGGGCCAGCTCTGGTCCGTCGTAGAGTTCCAGCACGTCAAGCCCGGCAAGGGCCCCGCCTTCGTCCGCACGAAGCTCAAGCACGTGCTGTCCGGCAAGGTGGTGGACAAGACCTTCAACGCCGGTGTGAAGGTCGAGACGGCCAACGTGGACAAGCGCGGCATGCAGTTCTCCTACAAGGACGGCACCGACTTCGTCTTCATGGACACCGAGACCTACGACCAGATCCACATCTCCCCGGAGACGGTGGGCGACGCGGCGAACTACCTCCTCGAGGGCTTCGACGTGGTCGTGGCGATGCACGAGGGCAACCCGCTGTACGTCGAGCTCCCGGCCTCCGTGGAGCTGGTGATCGAGTACACCGAGCCGGGTGTGCAGGGCGACCGCTCCACCGGCGGCACCAAGCCGGCCCGCCTGGAGACCGGGTACGAGATCGGCGTGCCGCTGTTCATCACCACCGGTGAAAAGGTGAAGGTCGACACCCGCTCCGGTGATTACCTCGGTCGGGTGAACAACTAGCCGTGGCCGCTCGCAACAAGGCGCGCAAACGCGCCTTGCAGATCCTCTTTGAGGCCGACCAGCGCGGCGAGAAGCCGACGACCGTCCTCGCGGACTGGATCCGGCTGGCCAGGACCGACGACCGGCAGCCGCCGGTCAGCGAGTACACCATGCGGCTGGTCGAGGGCTACGCGGAGCACGCGGAGCGCATCGACGAGCTGCTGGCCACCTACTCGGTGGGCTGGACGCTGGACCGGATGCCGGGCGTGGACCGGAACGTGCTGCGGCTCGGCGCGTACGAGCTGATATGGGAGGACGACGTCCCGGACGCGGTGGTGCTGGACGAGGCGGTGGAGCTCGCCAAGGAGTTCTCCACCGACGACTCCCCGGCGTTCGTCAACGGACTCCTCGGCCGTCTCAAGGAACTCAAGCCGGGACTGCGCCGCTAGCCGCTCCCGGGCCGCGGGGCCCTCAATGTGAACGCCCGCCCGGGCCGGTGGCCCGGGCGGGCGTTTCCGCGCGGGCGTGGACGCGCTCGAGTCGGGGCTCCGCCCCCGGACCCCTGTGGACCTCTGCCCCTGCCGAGGCCGGCCCCGGGGCACGCCGGGTCGCGCAAGAGGGCTGGGCTCCGACGGCTGCCGGCTTGCCGGTGGCTGGGCGAGAGGGCCGCTCTCCGAGGCTCGCGGATTCGCCCCCGTGCCCCTGCCGAGCAGTGCGTTACCGTCCTGCCCGGGGCTTCGGCCCTCGGTCTCATGTCGGGGCTCCGCCTCCGGAGCCTCCGGGGTTCCCGCCCGTGCCTTCCCGCCGGTACTGCGCACCGCAGGGCTCTTCCCACGGCGCCGCCCTCGCGGGGCCGCCGCGTGCACTCCCGCACCCCCCGTCCCGGGGGAGCGTACGAAGAAGGCCGGGAGGCGGTGGGGCCGCCTCCCGGCCGTGACGTTTCGGCGTCGTCAGCTCTCGTCCTGCGGGACCGCGCGGCGCGCGTCGGCGTCGAGGACGCCCCAACTGATGAGCTGCTCGGTCAGCACGGAGGGCGACTGGTCGTAGATGACGGCGAGGGTGCGCAGGTCGTCCTGGCGGATGGAGAGCACCTTGCCGTTGTAGTCGCCGCGCTGGCTCTGGATGGTGGCCGCGTAGCGCTGGAGGGGACCGGCCTTCTCCGGCGGGAGCTGGGTGAGGCGCTCCAGGTCGAGGACGAGCTTCGGCGGGGGCTCGGAGGCGGCCGCCGAGGTGCTGCCGGGCAGCAGCTCCTGCACCGGCACACCGTAGAAGTCCGCGAGCTCGGCGAGGCGCTGGACGGTCACCGCCCGGTCGCCGCGCTCGTACGAGCCCACGACGACGGCCTTCCAGCGTCCCTGGGACTTCTCCTCGACGCCGTGGAGGGACAGGCCCTGCTGGGTGCGGATGGCCCGGAGCTTGGCCCCGAGCTGCTTGGCGTAGTCGCTGGACATATGGCTCCCCGGCGTGGTACTCGGCGGATCGTCGGTAAATCCTGTGGTCAACAATCCCGCTGCCGGTCGGTGGCCGCGGTGTGTGTGGCCGCGGGCGCGTCCGCCGGGACGCTTCCGTGTCCCGGCTACCGGAGCGGTAACTCACTGTGAGGTTACGCAGCGTAATTTGCCTTCGTCAAGCCGAATGGTCCAGCCGGGCCTCAGGAAAGCTCACTCTGGCCGGTTCGCGCAGGTGTACGGGCCTCCAAAATTCCGCAAAGCGGGGCGCGGCACCCCGGCGGGGGGACCCCGCGCACGGTCACGACAGGTGTTGTCGGCGCCTGTGGAAACGTTTCCGCACCCTCTTCCCCCTCCCGTCCGCCCCCGTCGGCACGCCTGGTACCGTTGCCGCTGTAACCATCAGACGTCCTTTAAGACCCGTCCCGTGAGGCGGGGAAGGAGGTCCCACAGGCATGGTCTCCGACCTGTCCTCGGCCCGACCGGTGCTCGAAGCACCTGACATCGCACGGGTGCTCACCCGTATCGCCCACGAGATCGTGGAGCGCGCCAAGGGCGCGGACGACGTGGTGCTCCTCGGCATCCCCACCCGCGGCTCCTTCCTGGCCCGCCGGCTCGCCGACAAGCTCGCCGAGATCAACGGGCGCGCCGTCCCCTCCGGCTCGCTGGACATCACCATGTACCGCGACGACCTGCGCCTCGGCCGGGCGCGGGCGCTCGGCCGCACCGAGATCCCCGCCGACGGGGTCGACGGCCGCCTCGTGGTCCTCGTGGACGACGTGCTCTTCTCCGGCCGCACCATCCGCGCCGCCCTCGACGCGCTGAACGACATCGGCCGCCCCCGCGCCGTGCAGCTCGCGGTCCTGGTCGACCGCGGCCACCGGGAGCTGCCGATCCGCGCCGACTACGTCGGCAAGAACCTGCCCACGTCGCTGCGCGAGACCGTCAAGGTCCTGCTCGCGGAGTACGACGGCCGGGACGCCGTCCTGCTCGGCAGCGCCCCCGAAGAACGCGCCTGACACCCGGCGGCACGCCGCCCCGCGCCCGAAGCACGCCCGGGGCTGCCGCGCGCCCACGAGAAGATCCGACGGAGTCACCAGTGAAGCGCCACCTGATCTCGGCCGCCGACCTCGACCGCGACGACGCCCTGATGATCCTCGACACCGCCGAGGAGCTCGCCCGCGTCGCCGACCGCCCCATCAAGAAGCTGCCCACCCTGCGCGGGCGCACCGTGGTCAACCTGTTCTTCGAGGACTCCACGCGCACCCGCATCTCCTTCGAGGCCGCCGCCAAGCGCCTGTCGGCCGACGTGATCAACTTCTCCGCCAAGGGGTCGTCGGTCTCCAAGGGCGAGTCGCTGAAGGACACCGCGCTGACCCTGGAGGCCATGGGCGCCGACGCCGTGGTCATCCGGCACCCCGCCTCCGGCGCCCCGCACCGCCTGGCCCACTCCGGCTGGATCGGCGGCAGCGTCGTCAACGCCGGCGACGGCACCCACGAGCACCCCACCCAGGCCCTGCTGGACGCCTTCACCATGCGCCGCCACCTCGCGGGCGCCCCCGACGGCGGGCCCACCCACCACCGCGGCCCCGGGGACGGCACGGGGCGCGACCTGGCGGGCCGCCGCGTCACCATCGTCGGCGACGTCCTGCACAGCCGGGTGGCCCGCTCCAACGTCCACCTGCTGAACACCCTGGGCGCGCACGTCACCCTGGTCGCGCCGCCCACCCTGCTGCCCATCGGCGTCGAGGGCTGGCCCTGCGAGGTCTCCTACGACCTGGACGCCTCCCTGTCCAAGTGCGACGCCGTGATGATGCTGCGGGTGCAGCGCGAGCGGATGAACGCCGCGTTCTTCCCCACCGAGCGCGAGTACAGCCGCCGCTACGGCCTCACCGCCGCCCGCGTGGCCGCGCTGCCCGAGCACGCCATCGTCATGCACCCGGGGCCGATGAACCGCGGCATGGAGATCGCCGCCGAGGTCGCCGACTCCGTGCGCTCCACCATCGTCGAGCAGGTCACCAACGGCGTCAGCGTGCGCATGGCCGTGATGTACCTGCTGCTCGGCGGCGCCGAGCCCGCCCTGGCCGCGCCCGCCGCCACCGTCCCCGCCACCCAGGCCCGCCCCGAGGAGAGCAAGTGAGCGAGCACAAGACCCTGATCCGCGGCGCGAGGATCCTCGGCGGCGACCCGGCGGACGTCCTGGTCGAGAACGGCGCCGTCGCCGCCGTCGGCCGGGACCTGCCCGCGGACGGCGCCACCGTGCTCGACGCCGCGGGCCAGGTGCTGCTGCCCGGCCTGGTGGACCTGCACACCCATCTGCGCGAGCCCGGCCGCGAGGACTCCGAGACCGTGCTCACCGGCACCCGCGCCGCCGCCAAGGGCGGGTTCACCGCCGTGCACGCCATGGCCAACACCTTCCCCGTCGCCGACACCGCGGGCGTGGTCGAGCAGGTGTGGCGGCTCGGGCGGGAGCACGGCTACTGCGACGTCCACCCGGTCGGCGCCGTCACCGTGGGCCTGGAGGGCAAGCAGCTCGCCGAGCTCGGCGCGATGGCCGAGTCCGCGGCGCAGGTGCGGGTGTTCTCCGACGACGGCAAGTGCGTGGACGACGCCGTGATCATGCGGCGCGCCCTGGAGTACGTGAAGGCGTTCGACGGCGTCGTCGCCCAGCACGCCCAGGAGCCCCGCCTCACCGAGGGCGCCCAGATGAACGAGGGCCCGGTCTCCGGCGAGCTCGGCCTGCGCGGCTGGCCCGCCGTCGCCGAGGAGTCGATCATCGCCCGGGACGTGCTGCTCGCCGCCCACGTGGGCTCCCGCGTGCACATCTGCCACCTGTCCACCGCGGGCTCGGTGGAGATCGTGCGCTGGGCCAAGTCCAAGGGCTGGGACGTCACCGCCGAGGTCACCCCGCACCACCTGCTGCTCACCGACGAGCTGGTGCGCTCCTACGACCCGGTCTACAAGGTCAACCCGCCGCTGCGCACCGCCGAGGACGTGGCCGCGCTGCGCGAGGCGCTCGCCGACGGCACCATCGACTGCGTCGCCACCGACCACGCCCCGCACCCCACCGAGGACAAGGACTGCGAGTGGGCCGTGGCCGCCATGGGCATGGTCGGCCTGGAGACCGCGCTGTCCGTGGTGCAGCACACCATGGTGGACACCGGGCTGCTGGACTGGGCCGGCGTCGCCGACCGGATGGCGTTCCGCCCGGCGCGCATCGGCCGCCTCACCGGGCAGGGCCGTCCCGTCTCACCCGGCGAGCCCGCCAACCTCACCCTGGTGGACCCGGACTACCGTGGACCGGTGGACCCCGCGGCCTTCGTCTCCCGCAGCCGCAACACCCCGTACGCCGGGCTGGAGCTGCCGGGACGGGTGACGGCGACCTTCCTGCGGGGCAGGCCGACGGTTTGGGACGGGAAGCTCGTATGACCTCCATCACGCAGGCGGGGTCGCTGCACCCCGAAGGGCTGGCGCACACGGTGGCGCTGGCGGCGGGCAAGCGCTCCGCGGAGACCACCCACCTGGCGGAACGGCTGATGTGGGTGGGGCTCCTGGTGCTGCTGGTGATCGCCGTGTACGCCCTGATGTGGCGCTCGTGGAAGCGGCGCGGCGCCCGCCACCACGACCTGCCCGAACTGCTCCCCGTCCCGCCCGCCCGGGACGCGGCCGCCGGGGAACCGGCCGCACCGCCCATCGCCGAGCTGACCGGCCGCTACCACGGCACCACCACCTCCGGCGACTGGCTCGACCGCGTCGTCGCCCGGGGCCTGGGCTCCCGCAGCCTCGCCGAGCTGACCCTGCGCCCCGACGGCATCGCGGTGCGCCGCCCCGGGGCCGCCGACTTCCTCATCCCCGCCGCCGCGGTGCGCGGCGCCCGCCTCGACAAGGGCATCGCGGGCAAGGTCCTCACCGAGGGCGGCCTGCTGGTGATCACCTGGGAGCACGGCGGGCACCTGCTGGACTCCGGCTTCCGCGCCGACCACCCCGCCGAGCACGCCACCTGGATCCGGGCCGTGCGGCACCTGGTGGACGGCGACCACCCGGACGGCACCGCCCTCACCGCCGCCGGCACCACCCCGCACCACCAGCACGACCAGGAAGGCGCACGATGACCGCAACCCCCCGCGCAGCCGAACCCGGGCGCCGCGCGCCCCACGGCCCCGCCGTCCTCGTCCTCGAGGACGGGCGCACCTTCCGCGGCCGCACCTACGGAGCCGTGGGCCAGACCCTGGGCGAAGCCGTGTTCTCCACCGGCATGACCGGCTACCAGGAGACCCTCACCGACCCGTCCTACCACCGCCAGGTCGTGGTGATGACCGCCCCGCACGTGGGCAACACCGGCGTCAACGACGAGGACGGCGAGTCCCGGCGGATCTGGGTCAGCGGCTACGTCGTGCGCGACCCCGCCCGGACCCCGTCGAGCTGGCGCTCCCGCCGCACCCTGGACGAGGAGCTCGCCGCGCAGGGCGTCGTCGGCATCAGCGGCATAGACACCCGCGCCCTCACCCGCCATCTGCGCGAGCGCGGCGCCATGCGCGTCGGCGTGTTCTCCGGCGACCGCCTGGCCGACCCCGGCGAGCTGCTGGAGCGGGTGCGCAGCGCCCCGGGGATGAAGGGCGCCAACCTCGTGGACGAGGTCACCACCGCCGAGCCCTATGTGGTGCCCGCCGTCGGCGAGAAACGGTTCACCGTGGCCGCCGTGGACCTCGGCATCAAGGCGATGACGCCCCGGCGCATGGCCGAGCGCGGCATCGAGGTGCACGTCCTGCCCGCCTCCACCACCCTGGAGGAGCTGTACGCGGTCCGGCCGGACGGGGTGTTCTTCTCCAACGGCCCCGGCGACCCCGCCGCCGCCGACCACCCGGTGGCGCTGATGCGGGGCGTGCTGGAGCGCCGCACCCCGGTGTTCGGCATCTGCTTCGGCAACCAGATCCTCGGCCGGGCCCTGGGCTTCGGCACCTACAAGCTGAAGTACGGCCACCGCGGCATCAACCAGCCGGTCAAGGACCACGCCACCGGCAAGGTCGAGATCACGGCGCACAACCACGGCTTCGCCGTCGACGCGCCGCTCGACCGGGTCAGCGACACCCCGTTCGGCCGGGCCCGGGTCTCCCACGTCTGCCTCAACGACGACGTGGTGGAGGGCCTGGAACTGCTCGACGGGCCGGCCTTCAGCGTCCAGTACCACCCCGAGGCGGCGGCCGGCCCGCACGACGCGGCCTACCTGTTCGACCGCTTCTGCGCCCTGATGGAGAACGAGCGTGCCTAAGCGCACCGACATCCAGTCCGTCCTGGTCATCGGTTCCGGCCCGATCGTGATCGGCCAGGCCGCCGAGTTCGACTACTCCGGCACCCAGGCGTGCCGGGTCCTGAAGGCCGAGGGCCTGAGGGTGATCCTGGTCAACTCCAACCCGGCCACGATCATGACCGACCCGGAGATCGCCGACGCCACCTACGTCGAGCCGATCACCCCCGAGTTCGTCGAGAAGATCATCGCCAAGGAGCGGCCCGACGCGCTCCTGCCCACCCTGGGCGGCCAGACCGCCCTGAACGCCGCCGTCGCCCTGGCCAAGAGCGGGGTGCTCGAGCGGTACGGCGTCGAGCTGATCGGCGCCAACATCGAGGCCATCGAGAAGGGCGAGGACCGCGACCGCTTCAAGGAGGTCGTCGCCGCCGTCGCCCGGAAGATCGGCCACGGCGAGTCCGCCCGCTCGGTGATCTGCCACTCCATGGACGAGGTCCTGGCGGGCGTGGAGACCCTCGGCGGCTACCCCGTCGTGGTCCGCCCCTCCTTCACCATGGGCGGCGCCGGCTCCGGCTTCGCCCACGACGAGGCGGAGCTGCGCCGCATCGCCGGGCAGGGCCTGGCGCTCTCCCCGACCACCGAGGTGCTCCTGGAGGAGTCCATCCTCGGCTGGAAGGAGTACGAGCTGGAGCTGATGCGCGACAAGCACGACAACGTCGTGGTCGTCTGCTCCATCGAGAACCTCGACCCGATGGGCGTGCACACCGGCGACTCCATCACGGTGGCGCCCGCGATGACGCTCACCGACCGCGAGTACCAGATCCTGCGCGACATCGGCATCGCGGTGATCCGCGAGGTCGGGGTGGACACCGGCGGCTGCAACATCCAGTTCGCGGTCAACCCCGAGGACGGCCGCGTGGTGGTCATCGAGATGAACCCGCGCGTCTCCCGCTCCTCGGCGCTGGCGTCGAAGGCCACCGGCTTCCCGATCGCCAAGATCGCCGCCAGGCTGGCCGTCGGCTACACCCTGGACGAGATCCCCAACGACATCACCGAGCAGACCCCGGCCAGCTTCGAGCCCACGCTGGACTACGTCGTGGTCAAGGTGCCCAGGTTCGCGTTCGAGAAGTTCCCGGCCGCGGACGCCAGCCTGACCACCACCATGAAGTCCGTCGGCGAGGCCATGGCCATCGGCCGCAACTTCCCCGAGGCGCTGAACAAGGCGCTTCGCTCCCTGGAGAAGAAAGGCTCGCAGCTCTCCTTCACCGGTGACCCCGGCGACAAGGCCGAGCTCCTCGCCCGCGCCGCCGTGCCCACCGACGGCCGGATCAACACGGTCATGGCCGCCATCCGCGCCGGGGCCACCCCCGAGGAGGTCTTCGACGCCACGAAGATCGACCCGTGGTTCGTGGACCAGCTCTTCCTGCTCAAGGAGATCGCCGACGAGCTCGCCGCGGCCGACCGGCTCGACCCCGACCTGCTGCGCGAGGCCAAGCGGCACGGCTTCTCCGACGCGCAGATCGCCGACATCCGCGGACTGCGCGAGGACGTGGTGCGCGAGGTGCGGCACGCCCTCGGCGTACGCCCCGTCTACAAGACCGTGGACACCTGCGCCGCCGAGTTCGCCGCCCGGACCCCGTACTTCTACTCCTCCTACGACGAGGAGAGCGAGGTCGCGCCCCGCGAGAAGCCCGCGGTGATCATCCTGGGCTCCGGACCCAACCGCATCGGCCAGGGCATCGAGTTCGACTACTCGTGCGTCCACGCCTCGTTCGCCCTGCGCACGCCGCCGGCGAACAACGGGGTGGGCTACGAGACCGTGATGGTCAACTGCAACCCGGAGACCGTCTCCACCGACTACGACACCTCCGACCGGCTCTACTTCGAGCCGCTCACCCTGGAGGACGTGCTGGAGGTGGTCCGCGCCGAGACGGAGGCCGGGCCCGTCGCCGGCGTGATCGTCCAGCTCGGCGGGCAGACCCCGCTCGGGCTCGCGCAGGCCCTGAAGGACAACGGCGTGCCCATCGTCGGCACCTCGCCCGAGTCCATCCACCTCGCCGAGGACCGCGGCGCCTTCGGCCGGGTGCTCGCCGAGGCCGGCCTGCCCGCGCCCAAGCACGGCACCGCCACCTCCTTCCCCGAGGCCAAGGCGATCGCCGACGAGATCGGCTACCCGGTGCTGGTGCGTCCGTCGTACGTGCTGGGCGGACGCGGTATGGAGATCGTCTACGACGAGGCGCGCCTCGCCGCGTACATCGAGGAGTCCACCGAGATCGGCCCGGACCGCCCCGTGCTGGTGGACCGCTTCCTCGACGACGCGATAGAGATCGACGTCGACGCCCTCTACGACGGCACCGAGCTGTACCTCGGCGGGGTGATGGAGCACATCGAGGAGGCCGGCATCCACTCCGGCGACTCCGCGTGCGCGCTGCCCCCCATCACCCTCGGCGGCCACGACATCAAGCGGCTGCGTGCCTCCACCGAGGCCATCGCCCGCGGCGTCGGCGTGCGCGGCCTGATCAACATCCAGTTCGCGCTGGCCGGGGACATCCTGTACGTCCTGGAGGCCAACCCGCGCGCCTCCCGGACCGTGCCGTTCACCTCCAAGGCCACGGCGGTGCCGCTGGCCAAGGCCGCCGCCCGGATCTCGCTCGGCGCCACCGTCGCCGAGCTGCGCGCCGAGGGGCTGCTGCCCCCCTCGGGCGACGGCGGCACCATGCCGCTGGACTCCCCGATCTCGGTGAAGGAGGCCGTGCTGCCCTGGAGCAGGTTCCGCGACCCGCACGGCCGCGGCGTGGACACCGTGCTCGGCCCGGAGATGCGCTCCACCGGCGAGGTCATGGGCATCGACTCGATGTTCGGCACCGCCTACGCCAAGTCGCAGACCGCCGCGTACGGCGCCCTGCCGACCAAGGGCCGCGCGTTCGTCTCCGTCGCCAACCGCGACAAGCGCGCCCTGGTCTTCCCCGCCCGGGCGCTGGCCGGGCTCGGCTTCGAGCTGCTGGCCACCTCCGGCACCGCCGAGGTGCTGTGGCGCCACGGCATCCAGGCCACCGTGGTGCGCAAGCAGAGCGAGGGCCCGGGCCCGAACGGCGAGCCGACCGTGGTGCAGCTCATCCACGACGGCGGCATCGACCTGATCGTCAACACCCCCTTCGGCACCGGGGGCCGCCTGGACGGCTACGACATCCGCACCGCGGCCGTCGCCCGCGGCGTGCCCTGCCTGACCACGGTCCAGGCCCTGGCCGCCGCCGTGCAGGGCATCGACGCGGTCACCCGGGACGAGGTGGGTGTCCGCTCGCTCCAGGAGCACGCCGAGCTGCTCGTCCAGGCCCGCCAGTAGCCGCGGGCACCGGCGCCGAAGGGCCCCGGGCACCCGGTGGGGACACCGCCGGGTACCCGGGGCCCGGGCACGTCACCGCCCGCGCCGGACACCCGCGCCCCGAGGAGAAAGCATTCGATGTACGCCCTGTTCTTCGCCCTGTTCTTCAAGCGGATGGACCCGGAGAAGGCCCACCACCTGGCCTTCACCGCCATCCGGATCGCCGCCGCGCTCCCCGGGGTGCGCGCCCTGCTCGCCCGGGTGCTGGCGGCCGGGCGGCCCGAGCTGAAGGTGCACGCGTTCGGCCGCGACATGCCAGGTCCCTTCGGGCTCGCCGCGGGCTTCGACAAGAACGCCGTCGGCGTCGACGCGCTGTCCATGCTGGGCTTCGACCACGTGGAGATCGGCACCGTCACCGCGCGGCCGCAGCCGGGCAACCCGCGGCCGCGGCTGTTCCGGCTGGCCGGGGACCGGGCGCTGGTCAACCGCATGGGCTTCAACAACGACGGCAGCGAGGCCGTCGCCGCGCGGCTCGCCGCCCGCGCCACCCAGCCCTGGCGCCGCCGCGTGGTCGTCGGGGTGAACATCGGCAAGACCAAGGCCGTCCCCGACGACGAGGCCGTCGCCGACTACGTCGCCGGCACCGAGCGCCTCGCCCCGCACGCCGACTACCTGGTGGTCAACGTCAGCTCGCCGAACACCCCGGGCCTGCGCGACCTCCAGGCCGTGGACCGGCTGCGCCCCCTGCTGGTCTCCGTGCGCGCCGCGGCCGACCGGGCCCGCCCCGACCGCCGGGTGCCGCTGCTGGTGAAGATCGCCCCCGACCTGGCGGACGAGGACGTCGACGCCGTCGCCGACCTCGCCCTGGAACTCGGGCTGGACGGCATCATCGCCACCAACACCACCATCGGCCGCGAGGGCCTCACCGCGGCCCCCGAGGAGGTCGCGGCCATCGGGGCGGGCGGACTGTCCGGGGCGCCCCTGAAAGAGCGCTCACTGGCCGTTCTGCGGCGTCTGCGGGCCCGTACGGGCGATCGGCTCACCCTGGTGGGCGTCGGGGGCGTGGAGAGCGCCGAGGACGTGTGGGAGCGCATCCTGGCCGGCGCCACGCTGGTGCAGGGCTACAGCGGGTTCGTCTACCAGGGGCCGCTGTGGAACCGCCGCATCCACCGGGGCCTGGCCGCCCTGCTCGCGGCCAGCCCCCACCGCACCCTCGCCGAAGCGGTCGGCGCGGACGTGGACGCCCCGCAGGAGCCCGAGGCGCACCGGGAGGAGCGGGAGGACCGGGAGGACCGGGAGAACGAGACCAGCGAGGCCCGCGAGGCCGGCGAGGAGAACACCGCGTGACCACCGACACCGCCCCCACCCCCGCCGCCGCGCCCTTCGGCGCTCGGCTGCGCGAGGCCATGGACACCCGCGGCCCGCTGTGCGTCGGCATCGACCCGCACGCCGCCCTGCTGGCCGCCTGGGGCCTGCCCGACGACGCGGCGGGCCTGGAGCGCTTCACCCGCACGGTCGTGGAGGCGCTGGCCGACCGGGTCGCCGTGCTCAAGCCGCAGTCGGCGTTCTACGAGCGGTTCGGCTCCCGCGGCGTCGCCGTGCTGGAGCGCGCCGTCGCCGAGGCGCGGGCCGCGGGCGCCCTGGTGCTGATGGACGCCAAACGCGGCGACATCGGCTCCACCATGGCCGCCTACGCCGCCGCCTACGTCGACGCCTCGGGGCCGCTGTTCTCCGACGCCCTGACCGTCAGCCCCTACCTCGGCTTCGGCTCCCTGCGCCCCGTGCTCGACACCGCGCGCGCCAACGGCGCCGGGGTGTTCGTGCTGGCCCTGACGTCCAACCCGGAGGGCGCCGAGGTGCAGCGGGCCACCGGGGCGGACGGCGTCACCGTCGCGCAGGCCGTGCTGGAGCGGATCGCCGCCGAGAACGCGGGCGCGGCGCCGCTGGGGTCCGTCGGCGCGGTCGTCGGCGCCACCCTCGCCGAGACGGGCGTGGACCTGGCCGTGGGCGGGCCGCTGCTGGCCCCCGGCATCGGGGCGCAGGGCGCCACACCGGCGGACCTGCCGCGCCTGTTCGGGGCGGCGGCGCGCGACGTCGTGCCGAGCGTCAGCCGCGACGTCCTGCGCCACGGACCCGACCCCCGAGCGCTGCGCGACGCCGCCGAACGCTACGTGGACGAACTGCGGGCGGCGCTGGGCTGACCGGCCCTCCCGTCGCCCCACCCGCCCTCCCGTCGCCCCACCCGCCGCCCCAGCGGCGGGTGATGCGACGGGAGGGAACCCCGGGGCGGGGCGGGGGGAGGGCGGCCTTCTCGTCACCCCGGGCCTCGCGTCGCACCCGCTTCGGAACCCGCGCCGGACCCCCACCTCGAAACCCCTCGCACCCCGCCCTCCCGCCTCCCCCTCCCCTCGCCCCGGTCCGTGGTGCGCGCCCGTGCGCCCCCTCCGTACCCCCGCGCCGCCCTGCCCGCCCCTGCCCCGAGGACTCCACCGGCCGCCCGCCCCCGAGCCCCGGCGCCTCCCCCCGGGCGGGTCGCGGGCCCGGTCCCGGGCCTGCGGGAAGGCGCTCGGGAGGTCGTCAAGCAGGGAATTTCTCACGACTCCTGTCCAATTCGCCCGTAAATGTCGGAGTCGCAGCCTGCTGATCTGGACTTTTCGGTTTCTTTTCCTGACGCCGCTGTTCAAGCGGGCTACGCTCCGGCGGTAGGTTCCACCAGCAGGGCGTTTCTCGTTGCTCGGGTTCTGCCCGAGCCACTAGGTTCCTCTGCGACTCACATCCTGTTGTTCGAACTCCCACTGAGGTGACTAGGCGTGGCACTTCCGCCCCTGACCCCTGAACAGCGCGCAGCCGCGCTCGCGAAGGCCGCTGAGGCTCGCCGGGAGCGCGCCGAGGTCAAGAACCGGCTCAAGCACAGCGGTGCTTCCCTGCACGAGGTCATCAAGGCCGGCCAGGAGAACGATGTGATCGGCAAGATGAAGGTCTCCGCTCTGCTGGAGTCCCTTCCGGGCGTCGGAAAGGTCCGCGCCAAGCAGATCATGGAGCGCCTCGGCATCTCCGAGAGCCGCCGCGTACGGGGCCTCGGCTCCAACCAGATCGCGTCGCTCGAGCGCGAGTTCGGTGGCGGCCAGGCCTGACGTGCCCCGGCTCCGCCGGGAACCGGGATAATCGGTCCATGACCCATCGTCCGCGGTTGACCGTGCTCTCCGGCCCCTCGGGGGTCGGCAAGAGCACGGTCGTCGCCCATATGCGCAAGGAGCACCCCGAGGTCTGGCTCTCCGTCTCGGCCACCACCCGCAGGCCGCGTCCCGGAGAGCAGCACGGAGTGCACTACTACTTCGTCGACGACGACGAGTTCGACAAGCTCATCGCCAACGGTGAGCTGCTCGAGTGGGCGGAGTTCGCCGGGAACCGCTACGGCACTCCGCGCGCCGCCGTCATGGAGCGGCTGGAGCGCGGTGAACCGGTGCTGCTGGAGATCGACCTCCAGGGCGCCCGCCTGGTCCGGCAGTCGATGCCCGAGGCGCAGCTCGTCTTCCTCGCCCCGCCGTCCTGGGAGGAGCTGGTCCGCCGGCTCACCGGGCGCGGGACCGAGGCGCCCGAGGTGATCGAGCGGCGCCTGGCGGCCGCCAGGGTCGAGCTCGCCGCCGAGTCGGAGTTCGACGTGACCCTGGTCAACACCTCCGTCGAGGACGTGGCGCGTGAGCTGCTAGCCTTGCTTCGTTCGGCTTGAGGCAGACTGGTGGTGGCGCCCCGCCCCACCGGCACCGGCCCGGCGGGCCCCGGAAGCGAGGCCGCCGGAGACCGGACCGGACGGGCCGACCCGTCACAGCCGACAAGACGACCACAGCCGACATGACCGGCGGGGCCGTGGCCTTGTGGCCCGCGGCCCCGTGGCAAGCAGCGAAAGGCAGAGCGTGTCCTCTTCCATCACCGCGCCCGAGGGCATCATCAACCCGCCGATCGACGAGCTCCTCGAGGCCACGGACTCGAAGTACAGCCTCGTGATCTACGCGGCCAAGCGCGCGCGGCAGATCAACGCCTACTACTCCCAGCTCGGCGAGGGCCTGCTGGAGTACGTGGGTCCGCTCGTCGACACGCACGTCCACGAGAAGCCCCTGTCGATCGCCCTGCGCGAGATCAACGCGGGCATGCTCACCGCCGAGGCCCTCGACACGAACCAGTAGTCGACCGGGCCGCGCCGCACGCGGCGTGCGGCAACCGGCGTGGGCCACGGGCCCGGCGGCCACCACGGCCGCCGGGCCCGTGGCGCGTCCACCCCGCCCCGCGGGCACCCACCGCGGCGCACCCCGCCCCCGCGGCCCTCCGCCACCCGCACCCCAAGGGAGCAGCGACGATGCACAGGCCCAAGGTGGTCCTGGGAGTCAGCGGCGGCATCGCCGCCTACAAGGCGTGCGAGCTGCTGCGCCGCCTCACCGAGTCCGGCCACGACGTGCGGGTGGTGCCCACCGCCTCGGCCCTGCGCTTCGTCGGCGAGGCCACCTGGGCCGCGCTGTCCGGCAACCCCGCCGCCACCGAGGTGTGGGACGGCGTGCACGAGGTGCCGCACGTGCGCATCGGGCAGCAGGCCGACCTCGTCGTCGTCGCCCCCGCCACCGCCGACACCCTGGCCCGCGCCGCCCACGGCCTGGCCGACGACCTGCTGACCAACACCCTGCTCACCGCCCGCTGCCCGGTGGTGTTCGCCCCCGCCATGCACACCGAGATGTGGGAGCACCCGGCCACCCGGGAGAACGTGGCCACCCTGCGCCGCCGCGGCGCCGTCGTCATCGAGCCCGCCGTGGGCCGGCTGACCGGCGCCGACACCGGCAAGGGGCGGCTGCCCGACCCCGGCGAGATCTTCGAGGTGTGCCGGGCCGTCCTGGCCCGCGGCGCCGCCCCCGCCGCCGACCTCGCCGGCCGCCACGTGGTGGTGAGCGCGGGCGGCACCCGGGAGCCGCTCGACCCCGTGCGCTTCCTCGGCAACCGCTCCTCGGGCCGCCAGGGCTACGCGCTGGCCCGCACCGCCGTGGCCCGCGGCGCCAGGGTGACGCTGCTCGCGGCCAACGTCGAGCTGCCCGACCCGGCCGGGGCGGACGTGGTGCGCGCCGGCACCGCCGTCGAGCTGCGCGAGGCCGTGCTGAAGGCGGCGCAGGACGCCGACGCCGTGGTCATGGCCGCGGCCGTGGCCGACTTCCGGCCCGCCTCCTACGCCGCGGGGAAGATCAAGAAGGTGGAGGGGCAGGACCCGGAGCCCGTCGCGCTGGTGCGCAACCCGGACATCCTCGCCGAGCTCTCCGCCCACCGCCCGCGCCCCGTGCAGGTCGTCGTCGGGTTCGCCGCGGAGACCGACGACGTGCTGGCCAACGGCCGCGCCAAGCTGGCCCGCAAGGGGTGCGACCTGCTGGTGGTCAACGAGGTCGGGGACGGCAAGGCGTTCGGCACCGGCGAGAACGAGGCCGTGGTGCTCGGCGCCGACGGCAGCGCCACCCCGGTGCCGTTCGGCCCGAAGGAGGCGCTCGCCGACACCGTCTGGGACCTGGTCGCCGCCCGTCTCACCTGAGCGCTCGCATTTCCCCTCAAAGGGTGATCAGTCGGCCGGCGGCGCCGCGCCCGCGGCGCCGCCGGAGCCGGGGAACAGGCCCTGACCAGCCGCGTCTTCGCTCAAACCTGGGTGAACTCCCGCTCGCTAATCGATCCAGTCTTCGAGACGCGGGGTTCGCGCGGGCAGGCTGAAGGATAAACTGGCCCCCGGAATCGCTTGGGCGCAGCTCCCGAGGGGTTCCGGCACCACCGTCCAGGGCCGCCCACGCGGGCCTGGAGGACCAGCCAGCAGCCGCTGCAACCCCAGGGAGCGATGTGTCTCGCCGCCTGTTCACCTCGGAGTCCGTGACCGAGGGACACCCCGACAAGATCGCTGACCAGATCAGCGACACCATCCTCGACGCCCTCCTGAAGGACGACCCCACCTCCCGGGTGGCCGTCGAGACGTTGATCACCACCGGTCAGGTCCATGTGGCCGGGGAGGTGACCACGAAGGGGTACGCGGACATCGCGACCCTCGTGCGGAACAAGGTCCTCGAGATCGGCTACGACTCGTCCAAGAAGGGCTTCGACGGCGCCTCCTGCGGCGTGTCGGTCTCCATCGGCGCCCAGTCGCCGGACATCGCCCAGGGCGTGGACACCGCCTACGAGGAGCGCACCGGCGACGCCGACGACGAGCTGGACCGGCAGGGCGCGGGCGACCAGGGCCTGATGTTCGGCTACGCCTGCGACGAGACGCCCGAGCTGATGCCGCTGCCGATCACCCTGGCGCACCGGCTCGCCCAGCGGCTGACCACCGTCCGCAAGAACGGGACCATCCCCTATCTGCGGCCCGACGGGAAGACCCAGGTCACCATCGAGTACAACGGCGACAAGGCCGTGCGGCTCGACACCGTGGTGGTCTCCTCCCAGCACGCCTCGGACATCGACCTGGAGTCGCTGCTCGCGCCCGACATCCGCGAGTTCGTCGTCGAGCCCGAGCTCGCCGCCCTCCTGGAGGACGGCATCAAGCTGGAGACCGACGGCTACCGGCTGCTGGTGAACCCCACCGGGCGGTTCGAGATCGGCGGCCCCATGGGCGACGCCGGCCTGACCGGCCGCAAGATCATCATCGACACCTACGGCGGCATGGCCCGCCACGGCGGCGGCGCCTTCTCCGGCAAGGACCCCTCCAAGGTGGACCGTTCCGCCGCGTACGCGATGCGCTGGGTGGCCAAGAACGTCGTCGCCGCGGAGCTCGCCTCCCGCTGCGAGGTCCAGGTCGCCTACGCCATCGGCAAGGCCGAGCCGGTCGGCCTGTTCGTGGAGACCTTCGGCACCGCCAAGATCGAGCAGGAGCGGATCGAGAAGGCCATCTCCCAGGTCTTCGACCTGCGCCCGGCCGCGATCATCCGCGACCTCGACCTGCTCCGCCCGATCTACAGCCAGACCGCCGCCTACGGCCACTTCGGCCGCTCCCTGCCGGACTTCACCTGGGAGCGCACCGACCGGGTCGAGGCGCTGAAGGCCGCCGCGGGCGTCTGACCGCCACCCGCGGGAAGCGGGCACGCAGGACCGGAAGGACCGGCGCGGGAGCGGCTCGCTCCCGCGCCGGTCCGTGCGCGCCCGCGCCCCGCGGCGGTGGCCGCCCCCTCGGGTTGTCCGCCCCATCTGGTAGGACGGGGGACGTGGACACGGACAACGCCGCCGACCGGGGCGAGGACAGCGGCCCCGAGCAGCTCGCGCTGATCCGCGAGACCGTCCGCAGGAGCCGCCCGAAGGCGCGCGCGGCGACGGCGCTCGCCGAGCGACTGCCCGTGGCCCGGGTCGCCGTCGACAAGGCCCTGTCCCATCTGGACCAGTTCTACGACTACGCGGTGCCCGCCGCCATGGACGCCGACGCCGTGCCCGGCGCCCGGGTGCGGGTGCGGTTCGGCGGCCATGTGGTCAAGGGGGAGCGGGGCAGGCGCGCCGGCGGGCAGCTCGTGGACGGGTTCATCGTCGAGCGGCGCGAGTCCAGCGACTACCGCGGGCCGCTGGCGCCGCTGGCCTCCGTGCTGTCACCCGAGCCCGTGCTCGGGCCCGAGCTGCTCGCCCTGGCCAGGGCGGTGGCCGACCGGTACGCGGGCACCCTCGCCGACGTGCTCCAGCTCGCCGTCCCGCCCCGGCACGGCCGCGCCGAGGCCGAGCCGTCCCCCGAGCCCCGCCCCGCACCGCCCGCCCCCGGGCCCGGCACCTGGAGCCGCTACCCGAAGGGCCCCGCCTTCCTCGGCGCCCTCGCCCGCGGCGAGAACCCCCGCGCCGTGTGGACGGCCCTGCCCGGCCCGCACTGGCCCGCCGAGCTGGCCGCCGCGCTCGCCGCCGCCCTCGCCTCGGGCCGCGGCGCCCTCGCCGTGGTGCCCGACGGCCGCACCGCCGCCCGGGTGGACCGCGCCCTGCTCGACCTGCTCGGGGAGGGGCACCACGTGGTGCTGACCGCGGAGGCCGGGCCGGAGGAGCGGTACCGGCGCTGGCTCGCGGTCAGCCGGGGCGCGGTGCGGGCCGTCGTCGGGACCCGCGCCGCGATGTTCGCGCCCGTGCGCGACCTGGGGCTGGTGGCGCTGTGGGACGACGGCGACTCCAGCCACTCCGAGCTGCACGCCCCCCAGCCGCACGCCCGCGAGGTGCTGGTGCTGCGCGCCGCCACCGAGCGGACCGGGTTCCTGCTCGGCGGGCTGACCTGCACCGTCGAGGGCGCGCAACTGGTGGAGAGCCGCTGGGCGCTGCCGCTGGCCCCGCCCCGGGAGGCGGTGCGCGCCGCCGCGCCCCTGGTGCGCACCGTCGGCGGCGAGGAGCAGGCCCGCGACCCGGCCGCCCGCGCCGCCCGGCTGCCCAGCCTGGCCTGGCAGGTCACCCGGGACGCCCTGCGGCGCGGACCGGTGCTGGTGCAGGTGCCGCGCCGCGGCTACATCCCCCGCCTGTCGTGCGAGCGCTGCCGGGAGCCCGCGCACTGCGGGGCCTGCTCGGGGCCGCTGGAGATGCCCGGCGGCGACCGGGTGGCGCGCTGCGCCTGGTGCGGCCGCCCCGAGGCGGCGTGGCGCTGCCCGCGGTGCGGCTCCCCGCGGCTGCGGGCCCGGGTGGTCGGCGCCCGGCGCACCGCGGACGAGCTGGGCCGCGCCTTCCCCGCCGTGCCGGTGCGCACCTCGGGGCGGGACGGGGTGCTGGCGTCGGTGTCCGACACGCCCGCCCTGGTGATCGCCACCCCCGGCGCGGAGCCGGTGGCCGAGGGCGGGTACGCGGCGGCGCTGCTGCTGGACGGCTGGGCGCTGCTGAGCTGGCCCGATCTGCGGGCGGCGGAGGAGGCCTTGCGGCGGTGGCTGGGCGCCGCCGCGCTGGTGCGGCCGCGCGAGGAGGGCGGCGCCGTGGTGGCGGTGGCCGAGCCGGGGCTGCGGCCGGTGCAGGCGCTGGTGCGGTGGGATCCGGTGGGCCACGCGGTGCGGGAGCTCGCCGAGCGGGCCGAGCTCGGGTTCCCGCCGGTGTCCCGGATGGCGTCCGTCACCGGCCCCTCGGCGGCGGTGGCGAACCTCGTCGCCACGGCCGGCCTGCCGCCGGGCACCGACATCCTCGGGCCGGTGCCGGCGCCCGCCTGGGAGCGGGGCGGGCCGCCGCTGGAGCGGGTGCTGCTGCGTGTGCCCCCCGGGCAGGGCGCGGCCCTGGCCAAGGCTCTGAAGACGGCGCAGGCGGCGCGGATCGCCCGCAAGGAGCCGGAGGCCGTGCGGGTGCGGATCGACCCGCTGGACATCGGCTGAGGCGCCCTGGGCGGCGGTCGGCGCGAGACGGCGGCGGGCAGGGGCGGGCCGAGGCGCGCGCGGGGCGGGGCGCGCGGGTGGTGGCGCCGGAGGCTCAGACGTTCCTCGGGCCCGGGAACGGTGTCGGGGGAGTGCGGGCCGCGGGCACGGTGCGGGCGGGCTGCTCGGGCAGCCGCGCGGGCTGCTCGGGCAGCTTCGGCTCCACGGCGGCGGGCCTGCGGCTGCCGTAGCGGCGGTGCACGGCCTGCTTGGTCACGCCCAGCGCCGAGCCGACCGCGTCCCACGAGAAGCCCAGCGACCTGTCGAAGTCCACGGCCGCGGTGACCAGCGTCTCCACGCTGTCGCGCAGCTCCTGCGCGAGCCGGACGGTGGGCGCGGGGGCGCGGCCGTAGACCACGAAGCCGCTGGACGGCCCGGTGCGGCGCGGGCGGTAGACGTTGCCCAGTTGCGCGGTGAGCGTACGCAGGGCGTCCACCTGGCGGCGGACCCGCTCGATGTCCCGCACGAGCAGGTGCAGGCTGGCCCTTGCCTGGGCGTCGTGGGTGGCGTGGTCGGCCATGAGAATGCCTCTCGAACCGGCGAAGCTGGGGAACGGGACCGGCAAGACGCGGCCCGCGGCGGTCAATCTCGCCTTGACCAACGCGTGAGCCGCCCCGTGGTCACGCGCCCGGCCACGGGGAAACCGCGGCGGATTCCGTCGGCGCGCCGCCCCCTAGACTTGGGCGCGCCCCCTACAGAAGGACGCAGAAACCCAGATGAGGCTCGTCTTCGCCGGTACTCCCGAGGTCGCGGTTCCCGCTCTGGACGCCCTGCTGGCGTCCGGCAGGCACGAGGTGGTGGCCGTCGTCACCCGGCCCGACGCCCCCGCGGGGCGCGGGCGCAGGCTGGTCGCCAGCCCGGTGGCCCGGCGGGCCGAGGAGGCGGGCGTGGAGGTCCTCAAGCCGGCGCGGCCCCGCGAGCCGGAGTTCCTGGAGCGGCTGCGGGCCATCGCCCCGGACTGCTGCCCCGTGGTGGCGTACGGCGCGCTGCTGCCCGGGGCGGCGCTGGAGATCCCCGTCCACGGCTGGGTCAACCTGCACTTCTCGCTGCTGCCCGCGTGGCGCGGCGCCGCGCCCGTGCAGCACGCGGTGATGGCTGGCGACGAGGTCACCGGCGCCTCCACCTTCCTCATCGAGGAGGGGCTCGACTCCGGACCCGTCTACGGGGTGGTCACCGAGGAGATCCGTCCCCGCGACACCAGCGGGGAGCTGCTGGAGCGGCTCGCCGCAGGCGGGGCGCGGCTGCTCGCCGCCACCATGGACGGCATCGAGGACGGCACCCTCCAGGCCGTGCCGCAGCCCGCGGACGGCGTCAGCCTCGCCCCCAAGATCACGGTCGAGGACGCCCGGGTGGACTGGGCGGCGCCCGCGCTGCGGATCGACCGGGTGGTGCGCGGCTGCACCCCCGCCCCCGGCGCCTGGACCACCTTCCGCGGCGAGCGGCTCAAGCTCGCCCCCGTCGCCGTGGCGCCCGACCGCACCGACCTGGCCCCCGGCGAGCTCGCCGTCGGCAGGAACACCGTCCACGTCGGCACCGGCAGCCACGCGGTGGAGCTCACCGACGTGCAGCCGCAGGGCAAGAAGCGTATGCGGGCCGCCGACTGGGCACGCGGTACCCGGATCGGCACCGGCGAGCGGCTCGGAGCGTGACCGACGTGAACCACCAGCGCACCCGTCAGGCCCGGCGTCCCCGCCGGCCCCGCCAGGACCCCGTCCGCCTGCTCGCGTACGACGTGCTGCGCGCCGTCGACGAGCGCGACGCCTACGCCAACCTGGTGCTGCCCGCCATGCTGCGCCAGGCCCGGGCGCGTGACGGCATCGACCGGCGGGACGCCGCGTTCGCCACCGAGCTCGTCTACGGCACGCTGCGCCGCCGCGGCACCTACGAGGCGGTCCTCGCCGCCTGCGTGGACCGGCCGCTGGCCAAGGTGGACCCGCCGGTGCTCGACGTGCTCGCGCTCGGCGCCCACCAACTGCTCGGCACCCGCATCCCCACGCACGCCGCCGTCTCCGCCACCGTCGACCTGGCCAGGGGCGTCCTCGGCGACGGCCGCGCGAAGTTCGTCAACGCGGTGCTGCGCCGGGTGGCCGCACACGACCTGGACGGCTGGCTGGAGCGGGTCGCGCCGCCCTGGGACGCCTCGCCCGAGGAGCACCTGGCGGTGGTGCACTCCCACCCGCGCTGGATCGTCTCCGCGCTGTGGGACTCCCTCGGCGGCGGGCGGGAGGGCATCGAGGCCCTGCTCGCCGCCGACAACGACCGTCCCGAGGTGACGCTCGCCGCCCGCCCGGGCCTGGCCGACGCCGACGCGCTGCTGCGGGCGCTGCCCGAGGGCGTGGGCGAGCCGGGGCGCTGGTCCCCGTACGCGGTGCGGCTCGCCGCGGGCGGCGACCCCGCCGAGCTCGAGGTGGTCGGCGACGGCCGGGCCGGGGTGCAGGACGAGGGCAGCCAACTGGTCGCCCTGGCGCTGGCCGCGGCCCCGCTGGACGGGGACGACCGGCGCTGGCTGGACGGCTGCGCGGGTCCCGGCGGCAAGGCGGCCATGCTCGCCGCGCTCGCCGCGCAGCGCGGCGCGGCGCTGCTCGCGGCCGAGCGGCAGCCGCACCGCGCCCGTCTGGTCGCCCGCGCCCTGGCGCCCGTGCCCGGCGCCCACCAGGTGGTCACCGCCGACACCACGGCCCCCGCCTGGCGGCCCGGCACCTTCGACCGGGCGCTGGTGGACGTGCCCTGCACCGGCCTGGGCGCCCTGCGCCGCCGCCCGGAGGCCAGGTGGCGGCGCCGCCCGCAGGACGTGCCCGGCTTCGCGCCGCTCCAGCGGGAGCTGCTGCGCGGCGCGCTGGACTCGGTGCGGGTCGGCGGGGTCGTCGGCTACGCCACCTGCTCCCCGCACCAGGCCGAGACCCGAGCGGTCGTCGACGACGTGCTGCGCGGCCGCGGCGGCCCCCCGGTGAGCGCCGAGTGGATCGACGCCCGGCCGCTGCTGCCCGGCGTGCCCGGTCTCGGCGACGGGCCCGACGTGCAGTTGTGGCCGCACCGGCACGGCACGGACGCGATGTACCTGGCCCTACTGCGGCGGACGGGCTGAGGCCGCCGCGGGCTTGCGTCCCGCGTCGAGCCCGCTGGGCCACCACACCCGGTGCCCCAGGTCCAGGCACAGCGCGCACACCAGCACCGACCGCACCACGAAGGTGTCCAGCAGGACCCCGAACGCCACGGCGAAGCCCAGCTCGGCGAAGTTGACGATCGGCAGGGTGGCCAGCGCCGCGAACGTCCCGGCCAGCACCAGGCCCGCGGAGCTGATCACCCCGCCGGTGGCGGCGAGGCCCGTCAGCGTGCCCCGGCGGGTGCCGTGGCGGGCCGACTCCTCCCTGACCCGGTGCATCAGGAAGATGCTGTAGTCGATCCCGAGGGCGACCAGGAACACGAACACGAACAGCGGGAACGAGGTGTCCTCGCCCGCGAAGTGGAACACGTGCCGGAACACCAGCGCGCTGACGCCCAGCGCGGCGGCGAACGACAGCACCACGGACAGCACCAGCAGCAGCGGCGCGACCAGGGCCCGCAGCAGCAGCGCGAGGACGGCCAGCACCACCAGCAGGATCAGCGGGATGGCCAGGGCCCGGTCGCGGGCCGCGGCCCGCTGGGCGTCGATGCGCATCGCGGTGTTGCCGCCGACCCGCGCCTCCGTGCCGTCGAGGCGGTGCAGCGCCTCGCGGGCCCGCTCGACCGTGCGCTCGGCGGCGGCGCTGTCGGGGGCGTCCCGCAGCGTGGCCTCCAGGTAGACCGTCCCGCCGCGCTCCCGGGGCAGGCCCGGCGGGGTGCCGACGCTGTCCGGGACGATCCCGGGCACGGCCGCCAGGGCCCGGCTCACCTCGCCCGCGGCCGGGGCCCGCGCGGTGACGACGACCGGCTCGCCCGAGCCCGCGGGGAAGTACCGGGACAGCACCTCCATGCCGGCCACCGACTCGGGCCGGTCGGTGAAGCCCTCGGCGTAGGACAGGCCGTCCGCGCGCAGGGCCGTCATCCCGCCGGCCAGCACCGCGAGCAGGGCCGCCGTCGCCACCCACACCGTCCGCGGACGGCGGGCCACCCTGCGGCCCACCCGCGCCCACACCCCGCGCGCCGTGGGCTCCGCCGAACCGGTGTGCGGCACCATCGGCCAGAAGACCCGCCGTCCCGACACGACCAGCAGCGCGGGGAACAGCGTGGTCATCGCGGCCAGGCCGACGAGGACGCCGACCGCGGCGACCGGGCCGAGCCCGGCGGTGGAGTTCATGTCCGCGACCAGCAGGCACAGCATGCCGAGCGCCACCGTCGCCGCGCTCGCCACGACCGCGGGCCCGGCGCGGAGCAGGGCCCGCGCCATCGCCTCGTGCCGGTCCTCGTGGCGGCGCAGCTCCTCCCGGTAGCGGGCCACCAGCAGCAGCGCGTAGTCGGTGCTGGCGCCGAACACCAGGACGGTCAGGATGCCGGCGCTCTGCGCGTTCACCACCAGGCCGGTGTGCGCGGCCAGCAGGTACACCACCGCCTGGGCGCCGACCAGCGCGGCGAGGGTGGACAGCACCGGCAGCAGGAGCAGGGTGGGGCTGCGGTACGTCAGCAGCAGCATCGCCACGACCACCGCGAGGGCGGAGAACAGCAGCGTGCCGTCGATGCCCTCGAACGCGTCGGCGGAGTCGGCCCCCGTGCCGCCGGGGCCGGTCACGTGGAAGGACAGGCCCTCCGGCCGGTCGGCCGCGGGCGCGCGCAGCTCGTCGGCCGCCTCGGCGAGTCTCGTCCAGCCGGTGTCGCCGAGCTCCACGGGCACCAGGATCTGCGCGGCCCGGGGGGCGTCCGCGCGGTCGGGGAACGGTCCGGTCGCGGCGCGGCCGTCGATCCCGTGCGTGCTCAGCGCGCGGACGCGCCGGGCGTCCTCGGCCACCGACCGCAGGTCCCGCTCGGTCAGGCCGCCGTCGCGGGCGTAGACCAGCACGGCCACGGTGGCGTCGCTGCGGAAGCGCTTGGCGACCTCGACCACCCGTGTGGACTCGGCGCTGCCCGGCAGCCAGGCGGAGGTCTCGTTCTCCTGGGCGCCGGTCAGCCTCTGCGCCGCGGGGGCGGCGGCGACGATCAGTATCAGCCACACCGCGACCACGGCCCACTTGCCGCGCCGCCCGCACACCAGCGTCGCGAACCGCTCCGCGCCGCCGCGCCGCCCACCCGCCTCAGGGGCCGCCGTCCCCGTCCCGTGCGGCCGGGTGCGCTCCGCGGCGTCCGGGCGCCGGTCCGGGGGTGCCCCGACCCGGCGCCCGCGGCGCCACCCGCCGTTCAGTGGTCGTCCCAGTGGCCGTCGTGCTCGGCGTGCCGGTGCCCGTCGTGGACGTAGTCGACGTGGCCGCCGTGCGGCACCGACACGTGCCCGCAGTCCGGCCCGTGCCGGTGGTCGTGGCCCTCGTGCACGATGTGGCCCTCGGGCTCGCACTCGTCCACATGGCCCTCGTGGGCCCGGTGCAGATGACCGTCGTGGACGTAGTCGACGTGGCCGGCGTGGGGCACGGCGACGTGGCCGCAGCCGCTGCCGTGCTCGTGGGGGTGCTCGTCGTGGGGGGTGTGCGCGCCGGTCGTCATGGAGGAACTCCCTTCTTCCCGTCGCCGCGATCTCCTCTGTTGGGTTTGCCACCCAATGCCCGATTAAGCGGATTTAGGGAAGAAAAGTGCGGAATCGCGGGAAATGGAGCCCTCCTGGCCCCCGGCGGCCTCCCCCCTTCCGCCCCACCGCCGCTCAGCGGTGTTCCAGCAGCTCGAACCATGTGGTCTTGCCGGTTCCGCTCGGCTCCACGCCCCAGGCGTCGGCCAGCGCGTCGAGCAGCAGCAGGCCGCGGCCCGACGAGGCCAGCTCCCCGGGGGTGCGGCGGTGCGGCAACTGGTCGCCGGAGTCGACGATCTCCACGCGCAGCCTGCTCCGCCCGGGCGGCCCGGTGAGCTCGGCGCACAGCAGCGCGTCGGAGTCGGTGTGCACCAGCACGTTCGTCAGTACCTCGGAGACGAGCAGCTCGGCCGTGTCCACCAGCTCGGGCCGGGCCCAGTCCCGCAGCGTGGCGCGGACATTGGCGCGGACCTCGGCGACCCGCCTGGTCTCGGCCTGCGCGATGACCAGCTCGATGCGGCGGGCGGGCGAGGGCGCGGTGCCGCTCTCGCGGTGCAGCAGCACCAGGGCGATGTCGTCCTCGCGCCGGTCCGCGAGCGGCCCGGGCGCGTGGTGGGAGGCCGGGCCGTGCACGGCGCCGACCAGGCAGTCGGCGAGCTCCTCCAGGCCCTGCACCGCGTCCAGGGAGGCGGACGGGCTGCCGCCGAGCACCCGGTGGATGCGCCGCCGACCCGAGTCCAGGTCGTGGCCGCCGGCCTCCACCAGGCCGTCGGTGCACACCAGCAGCACCTCGCCCGGTTCCAGCACCAGGCGGCTGACCGGGTAGTCGTCCTCCGGCAGCACGCCGAGCGGCAGCCCGCCGGGCACCTCCCGCACCACACAGGTGCCGTCGCCGAGCCGCACGCTGGGGTTGAGGTGGCCGGCGCGCGCCAGATCGAGCGTGGCCCGCTCGGGGTCGATCTCCACGTACAGGCAGGTGGCGAAGCGGTCCGTCTCCAGCCCGGCGAGGAAGCGGCAGGCGCGGGAGAGCACCGCGTCGGGCCGGTGCCCCTCGGCGGCGTAGGCGCGCAGCGCGATGCGCAACTGGCTCATCACCCCCGCCGCGTGCACGTCGTGGCCCTGCACGTCCCCGATGACGACGGCGGTCCTGCCGCTGGGCAGCGGGATCACGTCGTACCAGTCGCCGCCGACCTGGAGGCCGCCGCCGGTCGGCACATAGCGGGCGGCCAGCGCCATGCCGGGGATGCCGGGCGCGCGCACGGGCAGCATGGCGCGCTGGAGGCCGTCGGACAGGGCGCGCTCCGACTCGTGCACCCGCGCGCGCTCCAGGGCGTGGGCGAGCAGCCTCGCTATGGTCGTGAGCACCGCGCGCTCGTCCGAGGTGAACGCCACCGGATGGGCGAACGCCGCCATCCAGGCGCCGATCGTGTGCCCGCCCGCCACCAGCGGCACGAACGCCCACGAGGCGCGGCCGAACCGCCGCACCAGCGGCCAGGTGCGCGGGAAGCGCCGGACGTACTCCTCGCGCGAGGACACGTACACCGCCCGGCCGGTGCGCACCACCTGGGCCGCCGGGTGGTCGGCGTCCATCGAGACCATGGTGGACGGCGGGAGGTAGTCCCGCGGGTAGCCGTGCTGGCCGATCACGGTGAGCCGGTCGCCGCTGCGGCCGAAGACGATCAGGCCGTCCGGGGTGAAGCCGGGCATCGACAGGCGGGTGGTGACCCGCAGCACCTCGTCGGTGCTGTCCGCCTCGGCGAGCGCCCGCCCCGCGTCCAGCAGGAACGCCTCCCTGGCCCGCCGCCGGTCGCCCGCCGCCCGCGCTCCCGCGGCCCCGGCCTCGCCCCGGGGCGCCGCGGGGGAGGGCAGCTCCTCCTGGACGGTGCCGAGCAGCTCGCCGGCCGCGCGGTCCCGGCCCAGCGGCCGCAGCCGCAGCCGCACCACCCGCGCCACCTGCCCGTCCTCGTCCATCACGCGCAGCGGCGCCTCGGCGACGGACTCCTCGGCGCGGGCGAGCGAGAGCAGGGAGCCCAGCTCCACGAAGTCCTCGGCGTGGAAGCGCGCGCGCACCGCGAGCACCGGCAGGGCGGCGGGCTCCGCGGGCAGCCCGAGCAGCCGGGCGGCCTCGGCGTCGAGCTCCACCGTGCCGGCGCGCTGGTCCCAGCGGCACACGCCGGTGCCGACGGCGGCCAGCGCCCGGGCGCGGTCGGGCGTGGACGGCGCGGCCACCGGGGGACCGGTGACGTCCACGGACGTGGTTCCGACGCGCTCGGTGTGCACGTGCCGCCCTTCCGATCCGCGGTGGCGGATCCTCGGTTCGCAGCCCGGACGGACCGGCCGCGGCGGCGGACTCCCCGTGGGGAGCCGCGGGCCGGGCGGCTGCCGTGGCGGATCCGGTTGACTACGGATCTTGTGTTCAACAAACCATCCTAAAGTGATCAAATCGGACGGTCCACCCCGGGCGGCCCCGGGCGGCCGCCCCGTGGCGGCCCGGCGGCGGCCCGGCGGCGGTCCGGGGGGCCGCGGCCGGGATACTGGGGCCATGGCCGTGCAGATCAACCCCAGCATCCTGTCCGCCGACTTCGCCCGCCTCGCCGACGAGGCGAACGCGGTGCGGGGGGCCGACTGGCTCCACGTGGACGTCATGGACAACCACTTCGTCCCCAACCTCACCCTCGGCGTGCCGGTGGTGGAGTCGCTGCGCAAGGCGACCGACACCCCCCTCGACTGCCATCTGATGATCGAGGACCCGGACCGCTGGGCGCCCCAGTACGTCGAGGCCGGGGCCGGGTCCGTCACCTTCCACGTCGAGGCGGCCCGGGCCCCGGTGCGGCTGGCCCGGGAGATCCGGGCCAAGGGGGCGCGGGCGGCGATGGCGCTGCGGCCCGCCACGCCCGTCGAGCCGTACGAGGACCTGCTGCCCGAGCTGGACATGCTGCTGGTGATGACGGTCGAGCCCGGGTTCGGCGGCCAGAAGTTCCTCGACGTGATGCTGCCCAAGATCCGCAGGACCCGGCAGTTGATCGACAAGCACGGCCTCCAGTTGTGGCTCCAGGTGGACGGCGGCGTGTCGGACGCGACCATCGAGCGGTGCGCCGAGGCGGGCGCGGACGTGTTCGTCGCGGGCTCCGCCGTCTACGGCGCGGACGACCCGGCCGAGGCGGTGCGCAAGCTGCGGGAGCGGGCGGGGGCCGCCACCCCGCGGCGGTGAGGACGGGGCCGCCCGCGCGGTGAGAGCGGTACCGTCCGCGTGGTGCGGGGACGGCACCCGCACAGCGGGTCGGGGCGGCGTGCGCCCTACGGCCGAGGGCGGCATCCCCCCTCGGGGGGAGGGCGGCACCCGCCGTGCGGGTCCCGGCGCCCGGACGCCGGGACCCGCGCTTCGTCCGGCGCCCGGCGCGGGCGGCCCCGCGGCCACCGGTTTTCCGCACCCGGTGAGTTCCGTGCTGTTGTCTTTCCGGGCTCGCGGTGGAGAAATGCCTGGTCCGCGCCTTGGGCCCGCCTCGCGGCGGCAGTGGGGCCATTCGCCTTCTTACGCGCAAGCCGCCTGCCGGTGGATCCTGGGGGAACACCGCTCCACACCAGGAGCCGCCGTTGATGGGAGACACGGCATGGTGATCCAGGCAGGGGAACTCGCGGTCGTGTCACTGCACGACGCACACGCAGGCGACGCCCGGCTCACGGGCGCCAAGGCGGCCAACCTGGCGAGATCCGCCGGGGCGGGACTGCCCGTACTGCCCGGCTTCGTCCTCGTGCCCGCCCAGCGGGCCCCGGGCGGGACCGGGGACCTCGAGCGGGCGTGGCGGGAGCTGAGCGCGGACGGGACCCGGCCCCTCGTGGTGCGCTCCTCCTCCGCGTGCGAGGACACCGAGTGGTCCTCGATGGCCGGGCGGTTCACCTCGGTCCTCGACGTCACCGGCCGCCGCGGCTTCGACGAGGCCGTGCGCGCCGTGTTCGACTCCGCCGGGCAGCTCGGCGCCGCCAGGGACATGGCGGTGCTGGTGCAGCCGATGACGCGGTGCGAGACCGGCGGGGTGATGTTCGGCGCCGACCCGGTGGAGGGCCGCGCCGACCGGATCGTGGTGAGCGCGGTGCGCGGCGGCCCCGACGCCCTGGTGAGCGGCGCCGAGACCGGCACCCGCTACCGCCTGACCTCCTCCGGGCGCCTGCTGTCCAGCGAGCCCGGCGAGCACGGCCGCCCGCCGGTGCTCACCCGGCGGCGGCTGCGCCGCCTGGCGGCCCTGGCCCGCGCCACCGCGCGGCTGTTCGGCGCACCGCAGGACGTCGAGTTCGGCTTCGACACCGAGGGGCGGCTGTGGCTGTTCCAGAGCCGCCCCATCACGGCGATGGCCGCCCGGCCGCCCCGCGGGGCGCGGCTGCTCGGCCCCGGGCCGGTCGCCGAGACCTTCCCCGGCGTGCTCCAGCCGGTGGAGGAGGACCTGTGGGCCGTCCCCATGGCCAAGGGCCTGGCCACCGCCCTGGACCTCGCGGCCGCCGCTCCGCGCCGTCATCTGCGCCGGCACCCCCTGGTCACCACGGTGCACGGCCGCGTCGCCGCCGACCTGCGCCTGCTGGGCGCCGCCCCGCCCCGGCGCCGGCGGCTCGCGGTGCTCAACCCGCTGCCCGGACTGCGGCGGCTCGGCGCGGCCTGGCGCGTCGGCCGGCTGAAGGCGGTGCTGCCGCGGTTGGCCACCGACCTGATGGCGGACGTGGACCGGCAGTTGGCGTCCGTGGGCCCGCCCGACTCCCTCGGCCGCGGCGAGCTGCTGTCCGCGCTCGCCTGGGGGCGCTCCGTCCTGGTTCCGCTGCACGCCCAGGAGTCGCTGGCGGGCGCCCTGCTCGGCGCGGGCACCGGCCGCACCGCCGCGGCGGAGGCGCTCGCCGTGCTGGCCGGACGGCGGGACGGGGCCGGCGACGCCGAGCTGGTCGCCCGCCACCCGGTGCTGCTCGCCCTGGTGCCGCCCGCCACCGGGGTGCCGCCCGCGCTGCCCCCGGCGCCCCCCGACGCGCCCGCCCCGCGCGGGGTGGCGGCGCTGCCGGTGCGGGAGGGCCTGCGGCTGCGCATACGGTGGGTGCAGGAGTTACAGGCGCGGCTGCTGTGGGAGCTCGCCGGACGCCTCGAGCGGGCGGGCGAACTGCCGGAGCGAGCCGCGATCACCTCGCTGACCTGGGCCGAGCTGCTCACCGTCGCCCGGGGCGGGCCGCTGCCCGCGGACCTGGGGCGGCGGACGCCCAGGCCCGCGTCGGCGCCGCTGCCCGCCGCGTTCCGGCTGGCCGACGGCACGCCCGTCGCCGAGCCCACCCGCCGCCCGCGCCCGGCGGACGGCGCGCAGGGCGCGGGCGGTGGGCGGGTCCGCGGCACCGCCTGGGACGGCACCGGGCGAAGGCCCGACGACGCCGTGCTGGTGGTGCGCACCCTGGACCCGTCGCTGGCCCCCCTGCTGCCCGGGCTCACCGCGCTGGTCGCCGAGACGGGCAGCACGCTCTCGCACCTGGCGGTGCTGGCCCGTGAGTACCGGGTCCCGACCGCGGTCGGCGTCCTCGGCGCGCTCGACCGGTTCCCGCCCGGCACGCCCCTGACCGTGGACGGCAGGACCGGTGAGGTGCGCGGGCAGCAGCAGCCGCCGCCCGTGGACGGGCCCGTGCCGGTGGCCGCGGCCCGGGCCGGGGCCGGTGAGGGGGTGCGGTCGTGATCCGCCGGCTGAGCTACGTCTTCGGCGGGCTCAGTGCCGCCGGGGCCGGGGGCTACCTCGCCGTGTACCTCTACCGCTGGGAGTGGCAGCGCGCCCTGATGGCCGGGACGCTGCTGCTGGTGGTCGAGGTGTTCCTGGTCTGCCTGGTGCTGCTGGGACGGATCGCCCGACTGGAGCGCCGGGTCGGCGCGGCCCTGGACCCGCGCGCCGAGGACGTCCGGCGGCGGCTGGCGGAGACCGGGGAGCAGGCCGGCCCGCCGTCCTTCCGCTGGCTGGAGGCCGAACGGGGCGCCACGGGCAGCCGCACCTTCGTCTTCGTGCCCGTGCTGCTGGCCACGGGGGCGCTGCTGTCCGGGGCGGCCTGGCTGGTCCAGCGCCTGGCCACCGCCACCGCGGGCCCCGCCGCCGACACCCGCCTCGCGGGACGGCTCGCCGTGCTGGCCGCGCCCGCCGGGGGAGTGCGGGAGGCCGTGCCCGACGACGACCTCACCCCCGTGCTCGGCCCGCCGCCGCCGGGCCGGGGGCGGCGCGCGGCCCTGGCGGCGGGCGCGCTGGTCGCCCTGGCCGCGCTGGTGGTGGGCCTGGCCGAGCTGACCCAGACCCGGCCGGAGCCCAGGCCGGAGGCCGAGGCGTCGTCGTACCTGCTGAAGGTCTCCGTGCGCGGCGACCTGCCGCAGCCGGGCCGCGACCTGATGGCGGAGCGGCTGTGGGCGAGCTGCCGGGCGTCCACCTCGCGGCTGCTGGTGAACGCCCCGCTCAGCCATGTGGAGGGCGACGTCTACGCCGGGGTGGTGCGCCCGGCGCTGAGCCCGCACGACCGGATGCGGCTGCGCGGCTGCCTGGTGGACAGCCAACTGGACCGCGTGCGCTTCACGGTGATGGGGGAGGCGCAGATCGAGCGGGGCTGACCCGGGCCCGGGCGGAGCCCCGGCACGGCCGCGGGGGGCGGCGGCGCCGGGCGCGGGCGGCGGGGCCCGCGCCCGGCACCGTCACAGGTGCGACCAGACGCGGCGGGGCGCGTCCAGGGCGCGGCTGACCGCGCGGACGGGCAGGGGCGGCTGGGCGCTGCCGTCGCGCCGCAGGTTCACCGCGTAGTAGATCTGCTCGATCGACGGCGGGCCGACCGCCAGATTGCGGTGCACCGCGCCGGCCGGGCTCTCCTGCCCGGTGCGCACCAGATAGGCGGCGCTCATCGCGCCGCTGCGCCCCACGCCCGCGCCGCAGTGCACGAACACCCGGCCCTCGGCGCCCCGCACCACGGCGAGGAACCGCTCCACCTGGCTCTCGGTCGGCGTCTGCCCGTCCCTGACGGGCAGACGCACCAGGGTCAGGCCCGCCTCGCGGGGCGCGGACACCTGGCGCTCGGTCAGGTCCTCGGCGCGCAGGTCCACCACCGTGGTGACGCCGCGGTCGGCCAGCGCCCGGTAGCCGCGGGCGCCCGGCGCCGAGCCGCGCCACACCTGGCCGTCCACGGCGACGAAGTGGTTGATGCCCTCCATGCGCACCCCCGCGGGGAGGCTCTGGCGGGCGACCCAGGTGGCGCCGAGGGTGCCGAGCACCCCGGTCAGCCACAGCAGGCCGTACAGGACGAGCCCGGCGAGCAGGACCTTGGCGGTGTTGCGGCGCCAGGCCGTCCCGCGCGCGGCGCGCGGGGGCGGGGGTGGGATGAGGGTCGGCGGGACGAAGGGCGGCGCGGGCGGCCGCGGGGTCGCGGCTGCGGGCGCGGGTAAGGGAGGGTTCGCGGACAAGAGGGGGACACCACCTCGGAGCGGGGGGCAGCTTGAGCCCCGTGCCGCACGGGGAAGGACGACACGGGGACCGGGCCATAGTAGGCGACGCCCCGGCCGCGCCCGGGGCTTCGCCGGTTTCCCGCCCCGCCCCGGCGGCCCCGCCCCCGGCGGCCGCCCGCCCGCCCGCGTCCTCCGTCGCCCCCGCGGGCCCGGGTGTGCCCGCTCCGTCCCTCGCGCGGGCGCGCCCGGAAGCGCGAACGGGCGGAAAGCAGGCGCCCCAGGACCGGGGTCCGGGCACGCCCGCACCGCTCGGTCGCGGGCCCGCACCACGCTGAACTGCGCGAACACCTCCTGAGAAGCGGGCGTATTCGGGCACGATCCCCAGGGCGGCAGAGCTGGTCACCGCTGATGCCGCCTTGTAAAAAGTTCCCATGGCGCCCGAACGGGCGTCGCTTCGGTCAGGGTTGGTTTTCGGCCAGGACGGTGTGTGCGCCGGGCGGCGGGCGGCTCGGGCGGGACAGGAGGTGCGCGTGGACGCGGAGGAGCGCCGGAGGGGCATTCTCGGACAGGCGCGGCGCACCGGGTCGGTCGACGTCGGCAAGCTGTCGGCGGAGTTCGGGGTGTCGAAGGAGACGATCCGGCGGGACCTGGCCGTCCTGCAACGGCACGGCCTGATCCGGCGCACCCACGGCGGCGCGTACCCGGTGGAGAGCGCCGGGTTCGAGACCACGCTGGCGTTCCGCACCACCGACCACGTCCCGGAGAAGTCCAGGATCGCCGCGGCCGCGGCCGAGCTGGTCGGCGACGCGGAGACGGTGTTCGTGGACGAGGGGTTCACCCCCCAGTTGATCGCGGAGGCGCTGCCCACGACGCGGCCCCTGACCGTGGTCACCGCGTCGCTGGGCACCGCGAACGCCCTGGCCGCCCGGGAGCTGACCACCGTCCTGCTGCTGGGCGGGCGGGTCCGCGGCAGCACCCTGGCGACCGTCGGCGCCTGGGCGACGCACATGCTGTCCGGCTTCGTCATCGACCTGGCGTTCGTCGGAGCGAACGGCATCTCCCGCGAGTTCGGGCTGACCACGCCCGACCCCGCGGTGGGCGAGGTCAAGGCGCAGGTGATGCGGGTGTCGCGGCGGAAGGTGTTCGCCGGGGTGCACACGAAGTTCGGCGCCGCCAGCTTCTGCCGGTTCGCCGGGGTGGGCGACGTGGGGACGATCGTCACCGACACCGGGCTGCCGCTGTCCGAGGCCCACCGCTACTCGCTGCTCGGCCCGCAGGTCCTGCGGGTGTAGGCCGCCCACCGCCGTCCCCGCCCCGTCCCCGCGCCCCGTCCCCCTCCCCGGACCCGGACCCGGCCCGCCGCCGCGGCTCCGGCGCCCACCCCTGCGGCATGCCCGCCGCGCCCCGACCCACCGCGCCGCCCGCGGGCCCCGCCGCGGCGGCCGGCGACGACACCCGACACGAACGACCGACAAGGGAGCCCTCCCATGCCAACCCTGGGACGACGAGGTCCACGGGCGGCTCTGGCCGTGGCGGCCGCGGGATCACTGCTCGCGGCGTGCGCCGGCGCCGGCGGCGGATCCGGCGGCGACACCATCAACGTGCTCATGGTGAACAACCCGCAGATGATCGAGTTGCAGAAGCTCACCGCGGACCACTTCACCAAGGAGACCGGGATCCGCGTGAACTTCACGGTGCTGCCCGAGAACGACGTCCGCGACAAGATCAGCCAGGACTTCCCCAACCAGGCGGGCCAGTACGACGTGGCCACCATCAGCAACTACGAGGTCTCCTTCTACGCCAAGAACGGCTGGCTGCTGCCGCTGGACGACTACGTGGCCGAGGACCGGCGGTTCGACCAGGAGGACATCCTGCCGCCGATGCGCCAGTCGCTGACCGCGGCGGACGGCAAGCTGTACGCGCAGCCGTTCTACGGCGAGTCGTCGTTCCTCATGTACCGCAAGGACGTGTTCGCCGAGAAGGGCCTGACGATGCCCGCCGCGCCGACGTGGCAGCAGGTCGCCGACCTCGCCGCGCAGGCCGACGGGGCGCGGCCCGGGATGCGCGGGATCTGCCTGCGCGGGCTGCCGGGGTGGGGCGAGGTGCTGGCGCCGCTCACCACGGTCGTCAACACCTTCGGCGGCACCTGGTTCGACCAGGACTGGAACGCTCGGCTGACCGACCCGGAGTTCGTGAGGGCGACGAAGTTCTATGTCGACCTGGTCCGCGAGCACGGCCAGTCCGGCGCCGCCCAGTCGGGGTACGCCGAGTGCCTCAACAACCTCACCCAGGGCAAGGTCGCCATGTGGTACGACGCCACGGCCGCCGCCGGGTCCCTGGAGGCGGCGAAGTCCCCGGTGAAGGGGAAGATCGGCTACGTCCAGGCGCCGGTGGCGCGGACGGAGAGCTCCGGCTGGCTGTACACCTGGGCGTGGGGCGTGCAGAAGGCGTCGCGCAACGCCGACGACGCCTGGAAGTTCATCTCCTGGGCGTCCGGCAAGGAGTACGAGTCGCTGGTCGGCACGAACATCGGCTGGGCGAACGTGCCCGCGGGCAAGCGGGCGTCCACCTACGCCAACCCCGAGTACCGCGCCGCCGCCGGGGCGTTCGCCGAGGTCACCCGGGAGGCGATCGCCAACGCGCGACCGCGCGACCCCGGGGTGCAGAAGCGCCCGGCCCCCGGCATCCAGTTCGTCGGCATCCCCGAGTTCTCCGACCTCGGGACGAAGGTCTCCCAGGAGATCAGCTCCGCCATCGCCGGACGGCAGTCCGTCGACGCGGCCCTGAGGAAGTCGCAGAAACTGGCCGAGAAGGTCGGCGAGGAGTACCAGGACTCATGAGCGCCACCACCGCCCCCGCACCCGCCGCACCCGCTCCCGCCCCGGCCGCCGCGCCCCGGCGCCGCCGCCTGGACGCCAGGACGTGGGCCACCCGGGCACCGCTGCTGCCCGCCCTGGTGTTCCTGGTCGCCGTCACGCAACTGCCGTTCGCGGCCACGCTGGTGATCTCCCTGTTCGACTGGAACTCGCTGGCCCCCGACGAGCGGCACTTCACCGGGCTCGACAACTACACCACCGTGTTCACCGACGAGGCCCTGCGCGAGTCCGTCGTCACCACCGCGCTGCTCACCGCGTCCGTGGTGCTCGTCAGCCTGGTGCTCGGCCTGGCGCTCGCGCTGCTGCTCGACCGCAGGTTCCGCGGCCGGGGCCTGGTGCGCACCATGCTCATCGCGCCGTTCCTGGTGGTGCCGGTCGCCGCCGCCCTGCTGTGGAAGCACGCCCTGTACAACCCGGAGTACGGCCTGCTCAACGGGGCCCTGCACTGGGTCGGCGACCTGTTCGGCGCCGAGAGCCCGCCGCAGCGCGACTGGGTGTCCGAAACGCCGCTGCTCGCCGTGGAGGCGTCGCTGGTGTGGCAGTGGACGCCGTTCATGATGCTCATCCTGCTCGCCGGGTTGCAGAGCCGCTCCCTGGAGATGGTGGAGGCGGCGCGGCTCGACGGCGCGAGCGACTGGCAGATCTTCCGCCACCTGACCCTGCCGCACCTGCGGCGCTACCTGGAGCTCGGCATCCTGCTCGGCTCCATCTACATCGTGCAGAACTTCGACGCCGTGTACACGATCACGCGCGGCGGCCTGGACACGGCCAACCTGCCGTACACCGTCTACCAGACCTTCTACGAGGCCCACGAGTACGGACAGGCGTCCGCCGTCGGCGTGCTCGTGGTGATCGGCTCCATCGTCATCGCCACGTTCGCCCTGCGCGTGGTGTCGTCGCTGTTCCGTGAGGAGGTGAGCCGGGGATGACCTCGGTGACCGCTCCCGCGCGCCCCGCCGCGGCCGCGCACCCGGCGGCGCGCCGGGCCCGCCGCCGCGGCGCCGCGCTCGCGCTGCTGGCCTGGCTCGCCGGGCTGCTGTTCTTCCTGCCCGTGGCGTGGATGGTGCTGACCTCGTTCCACTCCGAGGCCGACGCCGCCACCAACCCGCCGTCGCTGGCCGCGCCGCTCACCCTCGATGGGTACCGGGCGTTCTTCGACGGCGGGGCGAGCCCGTGGCCGTCGCTGCTGAACTCGCTCGGCGCCAGCCTGTTCTCCACCTTCTTCGTGCTGGTGCTGGCCCTCCCCGCCGCGTACGCGCTGTCGATCCGGCGGGTGCGCAAGTGGACGGACGTGATGTTCTTCTTCCTGTCCACGAAGATGCTGCCGCCCGTGGCCGGGCTGCTGCCGATCTACCTGTTCGCCAAGGAGACGCACTTCCTGGACAACATCTGGCTGCTGGTCATCCTCTACACCTCGATGAACCTGCCGATCGCGGTGTGGATGATGCAGTCGTTCCTCTCCGACATCCCGGTGTCCGTCATCGAGGCGGCGCAGATGGACGGGGCGCGCCTGCCCACCATCCTGGTGCGGGTGGTGGCGCCCATCGCCGGGCCCGGGATCGCGGCGACGTCGCTGATCTGCTTCATCTTCTCGTGGAACGAGATGCTGTTCGCCAAGGTGCTCACCGGCGTGGTGGCGCAGACCGCGCCCGTGTTCCTGACCGGCTTCGTCACAAGCCAGGGCCTGTTCCTCGCCCAGTTGTGCGCCGCGTCGGTCGTCGTGTCCCTGCCGGTGCTCGCCGCCGGCTTCGCCGCCCAGGACAAGCTCGTCCAGGGCCTCTCCCTAGGAGCAGTGAAATGAGGGCCGCCCTGATCGAAGCCCCCGGCAAGGTGACCGTCACCACCGTGCCCGACCCCGCGCCCGGGCCGCGCCAGGTCGTGGTGGACGTGTCCGCGTGCGGGCTGTGCGGGACGGACCTGCACATCCTCCAGGGCGAGTTCGCCCCCACCCTGCCGATCGTGCCGGGGCACGAGTTCGCGGGCGAGGTCGTGGCCGTGGGGGCGGAGGTCACCGAGATGGCCGAGGGCGACCGGGTCGCGGTGGACCCCTCGCTGTACTGCCACGAGTGCCGCCACTGCCGGGAGGGCCACGGCAACATGTGCGACCGGTGGGGCGCCATCGGCGTGACGGTGCCGGGCGGCGCCGCCGAGTACGCCGTCGCGCCGGTCGCCAACTGCGTGAAGCTGCCCGAGCACGTGGACGCGCGCGACGCCGCGCTGATCGAGCCGCTGTCGTGCGCGGTGCGCGGCTACGACGTGCTCGCCGGGCGGCTCGGCGCCGCGGTGCTGATCTACGGGTCGGGCACCATGGGGCTGATGATGCTGGAGCTGGCCAAGCGCACCGGCGCGGTCCGCGTGGACGTGGTGGACGTCAACCCGGCGCGGCTGGAGACGGCGCGACTGCTGGGCTGCTCGGGGGCGGCCGCCTCGGCGGACGAGTTCGACCGGCCCGGCGGCTGGGACGTGGTCGTGGACGCCACCGGCAACCAGGCCGCGATCCAGGACGGGCTCGGCCGCGTCGCGAAGGCGGGCACGTTCCTCCAGTTCGGCGTCGCGGACTACGCCACACGGGTGACGATCGAGCCGTACCGGATCTACAACCAGGAGATCACCATCACCGGCTCCATGGCCGTGCTGCACTCCTACGAGCGCGCGGCCGACCTGTTCGCGGCGGGGGTGCTGGACCCGGAGGTGTTCATCAGCCACCGCCTGAAGCTGGAGGAGTACCCGCGGGCCCTGGAGCGCTTCCGGGCGGGCGAGGGCCGGAAGATCGTGATCGAGCCCTGAGGGCGGGCCGCCCGCGGGAGCCCTTCGCCGGGGACGGGCTCCCGCGGGCCCGCCCGCTCGCCTCGTCCGCCCCCTCGTCCCGCCGGGCGGGGCGGCCCAGGTCGCACGGCCGTTCCCGATCACCGCGCATTCGTGTGAGAATCAAGTATGTGCGTTTCCTGAACGAGACATTTCCGTCATATGACCTGACCTACGACGACGTCTTCATGGTCCCGAGCCGCTCCAACGTCGGCTCGCGGCTCGAGGTGGACCTGGCCACGCCCGACGGCACCGGCACCACCATCCCGATCGTCGTCGCCAACATGACCGCCGTCGCGGGCCGCCGGATGGCCGAGACGGTCGCCCGGCGCGGCGGCCTCGCCGTCATCCCGCAGGACATCCCGCTCGACGTGGTCACCGAGGTCATCGGCTGGGTCAAGCGGCGGCACCTGGTACACGACACCGCCATCACCCTCGGCCCGTCCGCGACCGTCGCGGAGGCCCTCTCCCTGCTGCACAAGCGCGCCCACGGCGCGGTCGTGGTGGTGGACGGGCGCCGCCCGGTCGGCGTCGTCACCGAGCACGACCTGGTGGGGGTGGACCGCTTCACCCAGCTCGCGCAGGTCATGTCCAGGGAACTGCTCCTGCTGGACGCCGAGGTGGACCCCCGCGACGCGTTCAACCGCATGGACGAGGCCAACCGCAAGCTCGCCCCCGCCGTGGACGACGAGGGCAACCTCGTGGGCATCCTCACCCGCAAGGGCGCCCTGCGCGCCACCCTGTACACCCCCGCCACCGACACCCACGGCAGGCTGCGCGTCGCCGCCGCCGTCGGCATCAACGGCGACGTGGCGGGCAAGGCCAAGGCGCTGCTCGACGCGGGGGTGGACACCCTGGTCGTGGACACCGCGCACGGCCACCAGGAGCGCATGATCGAGGTGCTGCGCGCGGTGCGGGCGCTGGACCCGCGGGTGCCGGTCGTGGCGGGCAACGTCGTCTCCGCGCAGGGCGTGCGCGACCTGGTGGAGGCCGGCGCCGACATCGTCAAGGTCGGCGTCGGACCAGGCGCGATGTGCACCACCCGGATGATGACGGGCGTCGGCCGCCCCCAGTTCTCCGCCGTCCTGGAGTGCGCCGCCGAGGCCCGCAGGCTGGGCCGCCACGTGTGGGCGGACGGCGGCGTGCGGCACCCCAGGGACGTGGCGATGGCGCTGGCCGCGGGCGCGTCCAACGTCATGATCGGCTCCTGGTTCGCCGGCACCTACGAGTCCCCCGGCGACCTCCAGCAGGACGCGGGCGGCCGCATGTACAAGGAGAGCTTCGGCATGGCCTCCGCCCGCGCGGTGCGCAACCGCACCAGCGAGGAGTCCGCGTACGACCGCGCCCGCAAGAGTTTGTTCGAGGAGGGCATCTCCACCTCCCGGATGTTCCTCGACCCGGCCCGGCCCGGCGTGGAGGACCTGATCGACTCCGTGGTGGCGGGCCTGCGCAGCTCCTGCACCTACGCCGGGGCCGCCAGCCTGGAGGAGTTCCACGACCGGGCCGTCGTCGGCGTGCAGAGCGCCGCGGGCTACGCGGAGGGCAAGCCGCTGCACGCGAGCTGGACCTGACCCGCGCCGGCGGCTACCGCGCCGGGGCGGGCTCCTCCGCCTCGGCCAGCCGCCGCAGCGCCTCCTCCACCAAGGCGCGGTCCGCGGGCAGCAGCGGCAGGCGCACGCCCGGGTCCGGGATCCGGCCCCGGGCGTGCAGCACGCCCTTGAGCACGGTCGGGTTCGGCCCGGCGAACACGGCGGCGGACAGGCGGGCCAGGCGGTGCCCCAGGGCGCGGGCCCGCGCCACCTCGCCATCCCGCCACGCCGCGGCCAGCTCGGCGAAGCGGCCGGTGGCCAGGTGCGCCGAGGCCAGGATCCCGCCCGCGGCGCCCAGCGCGAGCAGCGGGGAGGCGAACACGTCGTCCCCGGCGAACACCGGGAAGCCTGGCGGCAGGTCGCCGAGCAGCTCCACCGCCTCCTGGTCCACCCCGCCCGCCGCGTACTTCAGCCCGGCGACGCCGGGGACGCGCACCAGCGCCCGCAGCGCGGCGGCGCCGAGCGGGCGGGCGGTGCGGTACGGGACGTGGTAGGCGACCAGCGGGACGGGGCTGCCCGCGGCCAGGTGGGCGAAGTGGGCCAGGACGCCGTCCTCGGAGGGGCGGACGAACGACGGCACGGCCACCAGCGCCGCCGTCACCTCGGGCCCGTGCGCGAGAGCGGCCAGGGCCCGCGCGGCGCCGCGGGTGTCGCCACCGCCCGAGCCGACGACCAGCGCCGCGCCGCGCTCCCGGCACACGCGGGCGCACACCTCGACGACCGCGCGCCGCTCGTCGTCGTCCAGCGAGGCGGGCTCCCCGGTGGTGCCGAGCGCGACGATCCCGGCGGCGCCCCCGTCCAGCACCTCGCGCGCCAGGCCCTCCAGGGCCCCGAGGGCGAGGCTCCCGTCGGCGGCGAACGGCGTGACCAGGGGAACGAGGACGCCCCGGGGGAGCGCCGGGCGGCCGGTCGCCGACGGCCGCGCCCCGGGCCGCGGCGTCGCGGGCCGCGGCGTCTCGTACCGCCGGGTCTCGTGCTGCCGGGCCTCGGGCTCCCGTGTCCCGGGTTGCCGGGTCTCGCCCTGCCGGGTCTCGCCCTGCCGGGCCTTGGCCTGTCGTGTCATGGCCTGTCGTGTCATGGCCAGGAGCCTGGCACCGCCGTTCGGTACAGGTCCAGTTCACATTTGTGCGGTGAAGCGTAAGCTGAGCTGATGCTCGATGTCCGGCGCCTGCGCCTGCTGCGGGAGCTCGCCCTGCGCGGCACCATCGCCGCGGTGGCGGACGCCCTCGCGTTCACCCCGTCGGCGGTCTCCCAGCAACTGAGCACGCTGGAACGCGAGGCGGGCCTGCCGCTGCTGGAGCGGACCGGCCGGCGGGTGACGCTCACCCCCGCCGGGCGCGACCTGGTCCGGCACACCGAGGCGGTGCTCGCCCACCTGGAGCGGGCCTCCGCCGAGCTGGCCGCGGCCCGCCGGGGCCTGTCCGGGCCGCTGCGCCTGGGCACCTTCCCCACCGCCGCGCGGACCGTCGTCCTGGCCGCGGTCACCGACCTGACCAGCCGCCACCCCGCCCTCGAGCCCATGGTCAGCGAACTCGACACGGCCGACGTGGCCCACGCGCTGCGCGCGGGCGAACTGGACGTGGCCCTCGTCCACGACTACGACTTCGTGCCCGTCCCCGCCGAGCCCGGCGTGGCCACCGAGCCGCTGTTCCGCGAACACCTGTACCTGGCCACCCCGGACCCGGCCCGCCCGCCGGTCACCCCGGCGCCGAGGGCCGCCGCGTCCGGCCGCGAGGTCGCCCCCGCCGAGCCCGGCACGGCCGTCGAGGACTGGCGCGACGCCCCCTGGATCAGCGCCACCCCCGGCACCCTCTGCCACACCATGACGCTCCGGGCCTGCGAGGCCGCCGGGTTCACCCCGCGCCTGCGGCACCGGGTCAACGACTTCCCCACGGTGCTCGCGCTGGTGGCGGCCGGGCAGGGCGTGGCCCTGGTCCCGCAGCTCGCCGCCCCCGCCTCCCCGCCGGAGGCCCCGCGGCCGTCGTGGCCCGGGGTGACGCTGACCCCGCTGGCCGCGCACCGGCGCACTTCGATCGCGTTCCGCGCCGGAGCCGCCGCCCACCCCGCGGTCGCCGCGGTCGCCGCCGCCCTGCGCCGCGCCGTCCCCCCGGCCCTGGCCACGGCACCGCCGGACCCCGGGGAGACCGGACGACCGGACCCGCCCGGGGACGCGGGCCCGGCGCGCCCCGGCCCGTGATCTACTGCGCGTGGGCCGGTGACGGGCACACGAGCGGGTGAGGAGCGGCGGACCGTGCGACTGGACGACCTGGACGAGCGCATCGTGCACGCCCTGGCGCGGGACGCCCGGCGCTCCTACGCGGACATCGGCGCCGAGGTCGGCCTGTCCGCGCCCGCCGTCAAGCGCCGGGTGGACCGGCTGCTCGCGGCGGGTGCGATCACCGGTTTCACCGTGCGCGTCGATCCGGCCGCGCTCGGCTGGTCCACGGAGGCGCTGGTGGAGCTGTACTGCCGCAAGCGCACCTCGCCCGACGACATCCGGCGCGCGCTCGCCCCGTACCCCGAGGTCGCCTCCGCGTCCACCGTCACCGGCGACGCGGACGCGGTTGTGCAGGTGTTCGCCTCCGATGTGCGGCACTTCGAGCGGGTCCTGGAGCGGATCAACGGCGAGCCGTTCGTGGAGCGCACCCGGTCCGTCCTGGTCCTGTCCCCGCTGCTGCGCCGCTACTCCTCCGGCGCGCCGGAGTGAGCCGCCGCGTCCCCGCCCCGGGAGGCAGCGCGCCCGCACGCAACGATCAGCCGTTCCGGGCCGGAAACACGCAACGAATCGCGCGTTGACGCGCAACATCCGTGCCTTGTGGCCATGGGTGGGCTTTTCGTACCGTCGAGTGCGGCACGCGCCCCGACGGTCACCGGCGGTGCCCCGCACCCGCACCACCGCCGGAAAGGCCCTCATGACGCCGCCCCTCCCGTCGCCCCTGCGCGTCGCGCTCTACCAGGGACCCGAGCAGGCCCGGCCGGGCCCCGGCGTCAAGGAGCGGACGCTGGAGCTGCTCGACGCCACGGCGCGGCGGGCGGCAGCCCTCGGGGCGCGGCTGCTGGTGTGCCCCGAGATGTTCCTCACCGGCTACCTCATCGGGGACGACACCGCCCGCCTGGCCGAGCCCGCGGACGGGCCGAGCGCGGCCCGCGCCGCGCGGATCGCCGCCGCGCACGGCGTGGCGCTGGTCTACGGCTACCCGGAGCGGGACGCCGAGGGACGGGTGTTCAACGCCGTGCAGGTCCTCGGCCCGGACGGGGCGCGGCTCGCCGGGTACCGCAAGACCCACCTGTACGGCGACCACGACCGCGCGCACTTCGCCCCCGGGGACCGGGCCGTGGTCCAGGCCCGGCTCGACGGCGTCACGCTCGGCTTCCTCGTCTGCTACGACCTGGAGTTCCCGGAGAACGCCCGCGCCCACGCCGTGCACGGCACCGACCTGCTGGTCGTCCCCACCGGGCTGATGCGCCCGTACGAGATCGTGCCCCGTCTGCTGGTGCCCGCCCGTGCCTTCGAGAACCAGTTGTACGTGGCCTACGTCAACCGCTGCGGCGCCGAGTCCGGCACCGAGTACGCCGGCCTGAGCTGCCTGGCCGGGCCCGACGGCGCCACCAGGGCGGGCGCGGGCACGGGGGAGGAGCTGCTGGTCGCGGACGTGGACCCGGCCCTGCTCGCGGCCTCCCGCGCCGCCAACCCCTACCTGGCCGACCGCCGCCCCGAGCTGTACGGCCCGCCCCCGGCCGCCCTCGCGCGCTGACCCGCACCACCCCGTACCCTCGCAAGGAGAACCACCCGATGACGTCCACGGTCCCCACGGCCGTCCACGACGAAGCCGAAGCAGCGGCCCAGCCGCCTCTGACCATGTTCGGACCGGACTTCCCCTTCGCGTACGACGACTACCTGGCCCACCCTGCCGGGCTCGGCTCCGTGCCGCCCACCGTCCACGGCACCGAGGTCGCCGTCATCGGCGGCGGCCTGTCCGGCATCGTCACCGCGTACGAGCTGATGAAGCTGGGCCTGAGGCCGGTGGTGTACGAGGCCGACCGGATCGGCGGGCGGCTGCGCACCGCGCGCTTCGACGGCTGCGACCCGGAGCTGACCGCCGAGATGGGCGCGATGCGCTTCCCGCCGTCGTCCACCGCCCTGTTCCACTACATCGACAAGGTGCGCCTCGAGACCGCCCCGTTCCCCAACCCGCTGTCCCCGGCCACCCCGAGCACCGTGGTCGACCTCAAGGGCGAGACCCACTACGCCCGCACCCTGGAGGACCTGCCCGAGGTGTACCAGCGGGTCAGCGACGCCTGGCACGCCACCCTGGAGAGCGGCGCCCACTTCGCCGAGATGCAGCGCGCCATCCGCGAGCGCGACACCGCCACCATCCGCGCCCTGTGGTCCGAACTCGTCGAGCGGTACGACAACCAGACGTTCTATGGCTTCCTGTGCGCCTCGGAGGCGTTCTCCTCCTTCCGGATGCGGGAGATCTTCGGGCAGGTCGGCTTCGGCACCGGCGGCTGGGACACCGACTTCCCCAACTCCATCCTGGAGATCCTGCGCGTGGTGTACACCGGCGCCGACGACGACCACCGCCTGATCGTCGGCGGCAGCCAGCAGTTGCCGCTGCGGCTGTGGGAGCGCACTCCGGACAAGGCCGTCCACTGGCCGAGCGGCACCTCGCTGTCCTCCCTGCACGGCGGCGCGCCCCGCCCCGCCGTCACCCGGCTGCACCGCACCGCGGGCAACCGGATCACGGTCACCGACGCCTCGGGCGACGTGCGCACCTACCGCGCCGCGGTGTTCACCGCGCAGAGCTGGATGCTGCTCAGCAAGATCGAGTGCGACGAGTCGCTGTTCCCGATCGACCACTGGACCGCGGTCGAGCGCACCCACTACATGGAGTCGTCCAAGCTGTTCGTGCCGGTCGACCGCCCGTTCTGGAAGGACGTCGACCCCGAGACGGGCCGGGAGGTGATGAGCATGACGCTCACCGACCGGATGACCCGCGGCACCTACCTGCTGGACGACGGGCCCGACCGGCCCGCAGTGATGTGCCTGTCGTACACCTGGTGCGACGACTCCTCCAAGTGGCTGGCGCTCACCCCCGGCGAGCGGCTGGAGGTGATGCTGAACTCGCTGCGGGAGATCTACCCGAAGGTGGACGTCAGGCGGCACATCATCGGCAACCCCGTGACCGTCTCCTGGGAGGCGGAGCCGTACTTCATGGGCGCGTTCAAGGCGAACCTGCCCGGCCACTACCGCTACCAGCGGCGCCTGTTCACCCACTTCGTGCAGGACCGGCTGCCCGCCGACCGGCGCGGCCTGTTCCTCGCCGGCGACGACATCTCCTGGACGGCGGGCTGGGCCGAGGGCGCGGTCCAGACGGCCCTGAACGCGGTGTGGGGCGTCATGCACCACCTCGGCGGCGCCACCGACCCGGCCAACCCCGGGCCCGGTGACGTGTACGACGAGATCGCCCCGGTGGAGATGCCGGACGACTGACGGGCGGCGGCGGTATCCGGGTGCGGGAGATCCTCACCGTGGCGGGCCGCTCCGACAACCGCTTCCCGCGGCAGCGCCCCTTCACCGTCCGACGGGGGCTACCGGTCCGCGTCCCGCCGTGCCGCGCCGACGTCGCGCAGCGGCGTCAGCAGGAACCGGCCGACCAGGCCGACGCTCTCGTCCAGGCGGCGGGCCAGCTCGCGCTGCGCCTCGGGCAGCCCGCGCAGCCGCCACAGCACCTCGGCCATCGCCCAGGCCGCCTCCCTGGCCCGCTCCAGGCTCCAGGAGCCGACCAGGTGGGTCAGCGGATCGGCGACGTCCAGCGGGTCGGGGCCCGGCATCAGGTCCTCGCGGACCCGCTCCTCCATCTCCACCAGCACGTCGCCCACGCGCTGGAAGTCGTCCTCCATGCGCCCCGGCGCCACCCGGCGCGCCCGGCAGGTGGCGACCACGGCGAGCGCCAGGTCGTGCCCGATGTGGGCGTTGATCCCGGCCAGGGCGAACTGGGGCGGCAGCACCCCGGGGTGGTGCCGGGACTGGAACAGCGGCCGCCAGCAGGCCGCCGCCCGCCCGCCGTCCCGGTCGGCGGCCACCGCGTCCAGGTACCGCCCGGCGAACCGCACGTCGAGCTCGGCGGCCAGCGGCGGGTCGGCGAACCAGCCGGAGCGCAGCCGCCGCCCGATCTCCTCGGTGACCGACAGGTACACGCGGTTGAACACCGCGACCCCGTCCCGGGGCGGCAGCTCCCGCTCCAGCGCGCGCATCCTGCCGATCACCGCGTCCACGGAGGCGGCCTCCATCAGCGTCATGCCGCCCCACCCTGGCACCGGCACCCGCCCACCGGGATCCCCCGAAGGAGGGAACGGGCCCGCCGGACGGGCACCCCCGCGCCGCCCCCTGGGGCCGTCTGGGGCCGTCCGCTTGACCATGACACCGTGTGAGGCCCTTGGCTCGGAGGCGTCATGTTCACCATCGGAGACTTCGCCCGCTACGGACGCGTGTCCGTGCGGATGCTGCGCCACTACGACGCGATCGGCCTGCTGCGCCCCGCCCGCACCGACCCGGCCAGCGGCTACCGCTTCTACGAGGCGGCGCAGTTGACCAGGCTCAACCGGGTCATCGCCCTGAAGGACCTCGGCTTCACCCTCGAACAGGTGCGCACGATCCTGGACGAGCGGGTGGACGCCGCCGAACTGCGCGGCATGCTGCGGCTGCGCGAGGCGGAGCTCGAGGCCGCGGCGGAGGCCGCGGCCCGGCGGCTGGCGCAGGTGCGGGCCAGGCTCCGGACCATCGAGAGCGAGGGACGCATGCCGGACGACGACGTGGTGACCAAGCCCCTGCCCGCGGTCAGGACCGCCGAGCTGACCGCGGTCGCCGCGAGCTACGCGCCCGAGGACATCGGGCCGGTGATCGTCCCGCTGTACCGGGAGCTGTACCGGAAGCTGGAGCGGGCGGGCGTGACCCCCGCCGGGCCGGGCATCGCCACCTACGAGGACGCGCCGGAGGGGAACGGCGGCGTCGTGGTGCACGCCGGGGTGACGGTCGCGGTGGAGCCGGGGGAGGGCCTGGGCTTCGCGGTCGTGGACCTCCCGCCGGTCGAGGCCGCCGCCACCGCCGTGCACCGCGGGCCGATGGACCGGGTGCTGGCCACCGAGCAGCTCCTGGCCCGCTGGATCGAGGCGGCGGGCCACCGCCCGGCCGGGTACGCGCGCGAGGTGTACCTGGAGTGCCCGCCGGACCGGGAGCTGTGGGTGACGGAGCTCCAGCAGCCGCTCGACCCGGGCTGACACCCGGCCCGGCGCCCGGGGCCGCCCGCGCCGGCACCGGGCGCCGGGAAAGCCGGAAAAGCTGGAAAAGGGGTGCGGCGGGAGGCCGCCCGCCGCCCTCCCGCCGCACCGGTCGTGCCCCGCGGCCGCCGCTCAGGCCGCGGGCGCCTGCCCCTGAGCCCGGCTGGGCTCCCCGGCCGGGGAGCCCGTCGCCACCGGGGTTCCCGCCGCCCGCGGCCGCAGCACTCCGGCCGCGAGCATCAGCACCGCGGTGAACGTCGTGACGAGCCCGAAGGAGATCCGCAGCGAGGTCAGGTCCGCGACCGCCCCGAACGCGGCCGGGGCGATCAGGCCCGTGGCGTAGGTGATGGTGGCCACGCCCGCGATGGCCTGGGCGGGCGCGGGACCGCTCGCCCCGGCCGCGGCGAAGGCCAGCGGCACCACCACGGCGATGCCCACGCCCAGCAGGGCGAACCCCGCGATGGCCAGGGCGGGGCTGGTCGCGACGACCACCAGCAGCCCGCCCGCCGCGGCCAGGGCGCCGCTGACCCGCACGGTGCGCACCGGTCCGTGGCGCCGCACCACCGCGTCGCCGACCAGCCGGGCGGCGGCCATGGTGCAGGCGAACGCCGTGTAGCTGGCGGCGGCGACGCTGGGGGAGGCGCCGGTGACGTCCTTGAGGTACACGCCGGACCAGTCCATGCTGGCCCCCTCCGCGAAGATCGCGCACATGCCGACCGCGCCGATGGCCAGCGCCGACCTGGGCGGCAGCGCGAACCGGGGCGGCGCCTCCTCGTCCGGCGCGGGCCGCACGTCCAGCAGCCGGGTGCTCGCCCACAGCCCGGTGGCGGCGAGCACGGCGGCGGCGACCGCGAGGTGGCCCCTGGCGTCGGTGCCGGTGTGCGCGGTGAGCACGCCGACGGAGGAGCCGAGCAGCGCCCCGACGCTCCACATGCCGTGCATCCCGGACATCACCGAGCGGCCGAGCCGCCGCTCCACGTCCACCGCCTGGCCGTTCATGGCCACGTCCGCCATCCCCGCGGTGGCGCCGAACAGCAGCAGGGCCGCGCACAGCGCGGGCAGTCCGGGGGCCAGCGCGGGCAGGGCGAGCACGGCCGCGTAGGCTGCGATCAGCCAGCGCACGGCGGCGCGTCCGCCGACGCGGTGGACCACCCGCCCGGCCAGCGGCATGGCCAGCGAGGCGCCGATGGCGGGGAACGACAGGGCGAGCCCGAGCGTGCCGGGGCTGAGGTCCAGGTGGTCGCGCAGCCACGGGATCCGGGTGACGAAGTTGCCGCTCACGCAGCCGTGGACGGTGAAGACGGCGGCGACGGCGATCCGCGCCGCGCGGACACGGTCGGCCACCGGGCCCGGGGCGGGCTCTGCTTCGATCAGCATGGCCAAGAAACTATCAGGAAGGCTGCCTGATAGAAAACGGGATTTCCGCGGCCCCCATTTCATGATTCATACGGCCCCGGCGGCCCCATATGAGCCGTCTGCGAGGATGCAGGCCATGACCACCGCGCGCACGGCCTCGCCGCGAACGGCACGCGCCATCAACGACCGCCTCGCCCTGGAGCTCCTCGCCGCCCGCGGCCCGCTGACCGCGAACGAGCTCAAAGCGGCCACGGGCCTGTCCCGCCCCACCGTCGCCGACCTGGTCGAACGCCTCCAGGAGCGCGGCCTGGTCCGCATAGTCGGCGAGGCCGACGTACGGCGCCGCGGCCCCAACGCCCGGCTGTACGGGCTCGCCGCCGACCGCGCCCACATCGCCGCCGTCGATGTGCGCACCCACGGTCTGGCCTGCGCCGTGATCGACCTGTCCGGCCGCGAGCTGGCCCACGCCGAGGTGCCCGTCGACCCCGGCCTGCCCGCCGCCGACGCCGTGGCCCGCGCCGTCGCCGCCCTGGACCTGGCGCTGCGCGACAGCGGCGCCCGCGCCCCGCACACCGTCGCCGTGGGCGCCCCCGGCCTGGTGGACCCCGCCACCGGGGAGCTCAGCCCCACCGGCGCGCTGCCCAACTGGCACGGCGCGTTCGTCGCCGCGCTGCGCGAACGGCTCGGCGCCCACCTGCTGCTGGAGAACGAGGTGAACCTCGCCGCCGTCGCCGAACTGCGCGCCGGCGCCGCCCGCGACCTGGACACCTTCGCCCTGATGTGGCTGGACGAGGGCGTGGGCGCGGCCGTGGTGCTCGACGGCAGGCTGCGCCGCGGGGCGTCCGGCGGCACCGGCGAGATCGGGTTCCTGCCGGTGCCCGGCACCTCGGGGCTGCCCTCGGCCACCGCGTGCGACGGCGGGTTCCACGCCCTGGCCGGGGGCGCCGCCGTGCGGGCGCTGGCCGCCCGGCACGGAATTGACGCACCGTCGGCGGGGCAGGCGGTGCGCGCGGGGCTGAGCGCCGGGAGCGAGGCGTTCCTCGGCGAGCTCGCCGGGCGCCTCGCGCTCGGCGCCGCCGCGCTGGCCGCCGTCCTCGACCCCGGGTGCGTACTGCTCGGCGGCGAGGTGGGCAGGTCCGGGGGAGCGGAGCTGGCCGCCCGGGTGGAGCGGCGCCTGGCGACGATGTCGCCCCTGCGCACCGAGGTCCGCGCCGCCGCGGTGGAGGGCAGCCCCGTGCTGCGCGGCGGGGTGCTCACCGCGCTGGAGACGGCGCGGGCGGAGCTGTTCACCACCGACTGACGGCCCCTCCGGGCGGCGGGCCCCGGCGTCCGCGCGCGCGTACGCCGGGCCGCAAGCGCCTCTGCCCAGCCCCGGCGGAACCGGGCCTGAGCAGGGGCAGGACCCGAGCGGAACACCGCTGGAGTGATCCACCCCACAGGGGGTCGCCCTCTCCCGGCCACGGCCCGGCATGGCACACTGGACGCGTATCAGTGACGTTCGCGCACTCCGGGGTCGGTGAAACTCCGAACCGGCGGTTACAGTCCGCGACCCGGCCGCAGCCAGCGGCCGGTTGACCAGGTGAAATTCCTGGACCGACGGTCAAAGTCCGGATGGGAGGCAGTGCGCGGCGGGCGTGCACCGGTACGCCGCCACGTCGGCGGCTCCACGAGCCGGGTACCGCGAAGGTGCCCGGGGCTCAGCGGAGCCCGCCTTCCCGTGGCGTCGCGTCCCGTTGTCTCCATCGCCCGCGTCTCTCCCGTACCCCGGAGTCCGCGCCAAGCGAAGGCGGCAGGAGGACTCCGGTGGGGCAGCTCGACGAAGCCGACGCCATGCGCCGGGCCATCCGGCTCGCCGCCCGCGGGCTCGGCGCCACCAGCCCGAACCCCGTGGTCGGCTGCGTCGTGCTCGACGCCGAGGGCCGGGTCGCGGGGGAGGGCTGGCACCGGCGCGCCGGCGGCCCCCACGCCGAGATCCACGCCCTGCGGGAGGCCGGCGCACGGGCCCGCGGCGGCACCGCCGTCGTCACCCTCGAACCGTGCAACCACACCGGCCGCACCGGCCCCTGCGCGCAGGCGCTGATCGAAGCGGGCGTCGCCCGTGTCGTCCACGCCGTCGCCGACCCCACCCCCCAGGCCACCGGCGGCGCCGCCACGCTCGCCGCCGCCGGGATCGACGTCGCCCGCGGGCTGCTCGCCGACGAGGCCGCCGCGGGCAACGAGGCGTGGCTGACCGCGGTGCGCCTGGGCCGCCCGTTCGTGCTGTGGAAGTACGCCGCCACCCTGGACGGCCGCATCGCCGCCGCCGACGGCAGCAGCCGCTGGATCACCGGGCCCGACGCCCGCGCGGACGTGCACCGGCTGCGCTCCGAGGCCGACGCCGTCGTCGTCGGCTCGGGCACCGCCCGCACCGACGACCCGCACCTGGCCTACCGCGGCGTGGACCGCCCCGGCGTCCCCCAGCCGCTGCGCGTCGTCGTCGACACCCGCGCGGTCACCAAGCCCGGCGCCCGGGTCCTGGACGATGCCGCCCCCACCGTCGTCTGCGTCGCCGAGGACGCCGACGCCTCCCACCTGCCCGCCGGGGGCCCCGGCCGGGTGGAGGTGCTGCGGCTGCCCCTGGCCGCGAGCGGGGTGGGCCTCGACCTGTCCGCCCTGCTCACCGCGCTGCACCGGCGCGGCGTGCGGTCGGTGCTGCTGGAGGGCGGGCCCACCCTGGCGGGCGCCTTCCTCGCCGCGGGCCACGTCGACAAGATCGTCGGCTACCTCGCCCCCGCCCTGCTGGGCGCGGGGCCCACCGCGGTCAACGGCGCGGGAATCACGACGATCTCCCGCGCGTTGCGGCTCGACGTCGCCGAGGCCACCAGGATCGGCGGCGACCTGCGGATCACGGCCTACCCCAGGCCGCGCCCCGCGCCCCCCACCCGCACCGCCACCACCCGCATCCCGACCGAGGAGAGTTGAGTGTTCACCGGAATCGTGGAAGAACTGGGCGAGGTCGTCGCGGTGGAGGAACTGGGCGACTCGTCCCGGTTCCGGCTGCGCGGCCCCAAGGTCACCCAGGGCGCCCGGCACGGCGACTCCATCGCCGTCAACGGGGTGTGCCTGACCGTGGTCGAAACCGGCGGCGGCGAGTTCACCGCCGACGTGATGGCCGAGACGCTGGCGCGCTCCAGCCTCGGCGCGCTGCGCCCCGGCTCCCGGGTCAACCTGGAGCGGCCCATGGAACTCGGCGGGCGGCTGGGCGGCCACCTGGTGCAGGGCCACGTGGACGGCACCGGCGAGATCGTCGAACGCGTCCCCGGCGAGCGCTGGGAGATCGTGAAGATCTCGCTGCCCGCCCACCTGTCGCGGTACGTGGTGGAGAAGGGCTCCATCACCGTGGACGGCATCAGCCTCACCGTGGTGGACGCCGCGGCGGACCACTTCACCGTCAGCCTGATCCCCACCACGCTCCAGCTCACCACCCTCGGCGTGAAGCAGCCCGGCGACCCGGTGAACCTCGAGGTGGACGTGATCGCCAAGTACGTCGAGCGGCTGCTCGACGGGCGGGCCGCGCTCACCGCGGACGCGGAGGTCACCGGATGAGCGCCCTCGACCACCTCAACGACACCGCCTTCACCGTCTTCGACCAGCGCGTGATCTGGTCCGACATGGCCGGCAACCTGCTGGGCCTGGCCGCTCTCGCGCTCGGCTGGCGCCGGTCGCTGTGGACCTGGCCCACGCAGTTGGCGTCCGGCCTGATCCTCATCACGGCCTACGCCTCCGCCCAGCTCAGCGGCGGCGTCGGCAAGCAGCTACTGGTGATCACCGTCGCCCTGTGGGGCTGGACGCAGTGGCACCGCGGCATGCGCGGCGGCGGCGCGGTCGCCGTCCGCTTCGCCACCTGGACCGAGCGCGCCTGGCTGGTGGGCGGCACCGCGGCCGGCACCCTCGCCGTCGGCTGGCTGTTCACCGCCCACCCGGACCTGTCCTGGAACCCCTGGCCGGACGCCTACATCTTCGTCGGCACCCTCGCCGCGATGGTCGCCCAGGCCCGCGGCCTGGTGGAGTTCTGGTTCGCCTGGCTCGCCGTGGACCTCGTCGGCGTCCCGCTCGCCTTCACCAGCGGCCTCGCTTTCTCCGGCCTCGTCTACGGCGTCTACTTCGTCCTCGTGCTGCTGGGCCTGCGCGCCTGGTGGCGGCGTTCGAGCGCGGAAGACCACGCACATCGGCAGCCCGTCCTGGAAGGAGCGGCAGCATGAGCGCCACCACAGCGTTGCAGGACCCCGCGGAGTGGACCGCGCACGACCCGGGCCTCGACCCGATCGAGCGGGCCATCGCCGACATCGCCGCCGGGCGGCCGGTCGTGGTCGTCGACGACGCCGACCGGGAGAACGAGGGCGACCTCGTCTTCGCCGCCGAGCACGCCACCCCCGAGCTCATCGCGTTCATGATGACCGAGTGCCGCGGCCTGATCTGCGTGCCCATGACCGGCGAGGACCTGGACCGGCTCAAGCTGGAGCAGATGGTCCAGGACAACACCGAGAGCATGCGCACCGCCTTCACCGTCTCGGTGGACCTCAAGCACGGCACCACCACCGGCATCTCCGCCGCCGACCGGGCCGCCACCGTGCTCGGGCTCGCCGACCCGCACACCGTGCCCGGCGACTTCGTCCGCCCCGGCCACGTCTTCCCGCTGCGCGCCCGCGACGGCGGGGTGCTGGAGCGGGACGGCCACACCGAGGCGGGCATCGACCTGGCCCGGCTCGCCGGGCTGCGGCCCGCCGCGGTGATCTGCGAGATCGCCAACGAGGACGGCACCATGGCGCGCATGCCGCAGTTGGTGCCGTTCGCCCGCAAGCACGGCCTGGCCATCGTCTCCATCGCCGACCTGATCGACTACCGCCGCCGCGCCGAGCCCACCGTGCGCCGCGAGGCCGAGACCAGGCTGCCCACCGCGCACGGCGCCTTCCGCGCCTTCGGCTACCGCAGCACCACCGACGGGGTGGAGCACATCGCCCTGGTCGCGGGCGACCTCGACCCGGACGGGCGGCTCACCGACGGCGAGGACGTGCTGGTGCGCGTCCACTCCGAATGCCTCACCGGCGACGTGTTCGGCTCCCAGCGCTGCGACTGCGGCCCCCAACTGCGGGCCTCCCTGGAGCGGATCGCCGCCGAGGGCCGGGGCGTGGTGCTGTACCTGCGCGGGCACGAGGGCCGCGGCATCGGGCTGCTGCACAAGCTGCGCGCCTACCAGCTCCAGGAGATCGGCCGCGACACCCTGGACGCCAACCTCGAACTCGGCCTGCCCGCCGACGCCCGGGACTACGGCGCGGGCGCGCAGATGCTCATCGACCTCGGCGTGCGCTCCGTGCGCCTGCTGACCAACAACCCCGACAAGTCCTCCGCGCTGACCCGGCACGGGCTGACGGTCCTGGGCCGCGAGCCGCTGCCGGTCCCGCCGGGCGAGCACAACCTGCGGTACCTGATGACCAAGCGGGACCGCATGGGCCACGACCTGCCGTGGCTCGGCGACCCGGCCTGACCCCGGGACCCCGGTCCGGGCGCCCCGCCGCCCGGACCACCCTCCCCGTCCGACCCATCCGATGTGACTGCGACCGACCAGGAGAGACGTGAGCGGCAAAGGCGCACCCGAACTGACCGTGCGGAACTGCCAGGACCTGCGCGTGGCGGTGATCGCCGCCCAGTGGCACGAGAAGGTCATGGACGGCCTGGTGGACGGCTCGCTGCGCGCGCTGCGCGAGCTGGGCATCAACGAGCCCACCCTGCTGCGCGTCCCCGGCAGCTTCGAGCTGCCCGTCGTCGCCAAGGTGCTGGCGGGTCGCGGCTACGACGCCGTGGTGGCCCTCGGCGTCGTCATCCGCGGCGGCACCCCGCACTTCGACTACGTGTGCCAGGGCGTCACCGTCGGGCTGACCCAGGTCAGCGTGGACACCGGCGTGCCCGTCGGCTTCGGGGTGCTCACCTGCGACACCGAGGAGCAGGCGCTGGACCGCGCCGGGCTGCCCGGCTCGGCCGAGGACAAGGGCCACGAGGCGGCCACCGCGGCCGTCGCCACCGCGGCGACGCTGCGCTCGGTGTCCGAACCGTGGCGCTGACCGCGGGGCGGGGGGCGGGACCCGGTAGGTTGTAGGGCACCATGGCGAAGACATTCGAGGAGCTGTTCACCGAGCTCCAGCACAAGGCCGCCACCGGCGACCCCGCCTCCTCCCGCACCGCCGAACTGGTCGCGGCGGGCGTGCACACCATCGGCAAGAAGGTGGTGGAGGAGGCGGCCGAGGTGTGGATGGCCGCCGAGCACGAGGGCGCCGACCGCACCGCGGAGGAGATCTCCCAGTTGCTGTACCACCTCCAGGTGATGATGGTCGCCCGGGGCATCGCGCTGGAGGACGTCTACGCTCATCTGTAGCCGCCCGCGGCCCGCCCCGGGCCGCACGGCACCCCGCCCTCGCCACCGGCACCCACCACGCACCACCACCACGAGAGGGAACCGACCGACATGCTGCGCATCGCTCTGCCCAACAAGGGTTCTCTGTCCGAGCCCGCCTCGGCGATGCTCCATGAGGCCGGCTACCGCCAGCGCAAGGACTCCCGCGAGCTGGTGCTGGTGGACCCGGAGAACGGCGTCGAGTTCTTCTTCCTGCGGCCGCGGGACATCGCCGTGTACGTCGGCTCCGGCCGGCTCGACGTCGGCATCACCGGCCGCGACCTGCTGCTGGACTCCGGGGCGTCCGCCGAGGAGATCATGCAGCTCGGCTTCGCCCGCTCCACGTTCCGCTACGCCACCCGGCCGGGCACCGCGACGCACGTCGGCGAGTTCGGCGGGATGACGGTGGCCACCTCCTTCCCCGGCGTGGTCGCCAAGCACCTGGCGGACAACGGCGTGGACGCCTCCGTGGTGCGGCTGGACGGCGCCGTGGAGACCGCGATCCAGCTCGGTGTCGCCGAGATCATCGCGGACGTGGTGGAGACCGGCACCACGCTGCGCAACGCCGGCCTGGAGATCATCGGCGAGCCGATCCTGGAGTCCGAGGCCATCGTGATCCGGCGCGTCGGCGCCGACCCGGAGACCCCGGGCGTGCGGCAGTTCCTGCGCCGGATGCAGGGCGTCCTGGTGGCCAGGCGCTACGTGATGATGGACTACGACATCCGCGCCGAGCACGTGGACAAGGCCGTCGCGCTCACCCCGGGCCTGGAGTCCCCGACCGTCTCCCCGCTGCACAACGAGGGCTGGGTGGCGGTGCGGGCCATGGTGCCGCGCGGCGAGGCGCAGCGGATCATGGACGACCTGTGGGAGGTCGGCGCGCGGGCGATCCTCGTCACCGACATCCACGCCTGCCGCCTGTAGCCGAGCGGCCCGCGGCGCCGCCCTGCGCCGCCGCGGGCGTCTCCCACGCCCCCACCGACCACCCCTCGTCCCCGGCGTCCGAGCGATGAACAGCGACAAGAAGGCGTCCCCCGTGCCAGCCCCCGCCCCGGCCGACCCCCAGCGGCTCCCGGACCTGCCCGTCACCTTCCGGCCCGGGCGCACCCGCGCCGTGCTGCTCGGCATCGGCGCCGTGCTGCTCGTCGTGTTCACGGTGATCGCCGTCGCCCTGCCGGGCGGCTCGGGGCCCGGCGCGTGGAACCTCGCCGACCGGCTCACCTTCGTCGGCAGCGGACTGCTGATCTTCGCGGTGCTGCTGGTGCTGTCCCGGCCCAAGGTGGTCGCGGACGAGGACGGGGTCACCGTGGTCAACCTCACGGTACGGCGCCGCCTGGCCTGGGCCGAGGTGCTCCGGGTGAACCTGCGGCCCGGTGACCCGTGGGTGTACCTGGACCTGGCGGACGGCACCACCATGGCGGCCATGGGCATCCAGCCGGGCGTGGGCCGGGCGCAGGCCATCCGGGACGCGCGGACCCTGCGCGCCCTCGCCGAGGCCCGCGGCACGGGGGCCGAGGACCGCCCCGGCACGCCCTGACACCGCGCGGCGGCCCCGTCTACCCTTGAACCACTGGCGCCCCCGGCGCCCGGAACGCACCGGGAGACCGACGGGCACGACCGGCCGTACGACCCGAGGAGTGACACTCTCCGGCGATGGATCCATCGTCCTGTAGTACCCGCGCCACCTCGACCGCCCCGTCCCGGTGCGGGGAGGTGGCGGCATGACCGTTCCGTTGCTCCTGCTCGCCGCGGCCATGGTGCTGATCCTGGCGAACGGCTTCTTCGTGGCCACCGAGTTCGGCCTGGTCGCGGTGGACCGGACGGCCGTCGAGCGGGCCGCGGCCGAGGGGGACCGCAGGGCGCACAGCGTGCTGCGGGCGCTGCGCAAGCTGTCGTTCCAGCTCTCCGGCACCCAGCTCGGCATCACCATCACCTCCCTGGTCGTCGGCATGCTGGCCGAGCCCGCCCTGGCGGTGCTGCTGGACGGGCCGCTGACCGCGGCGGGTGTGCCCGGTCCCGCCGTGCACGGCACCGCCGTGGTCGTCGGGATGCTGATGGCGAGCGCCGTGCAGATGGTGATCGGGGAGCTGGTCCCGAAGAACTGGGCCATCTCCCAGCCGATGCGGGTGGCCCGCTTCGTCGCCGGACCGCAGCGGGCGTTCTCCGCCGTGTTCAAACCGGTGATCACCTTCCTGAACGCGTCGGCGAACCGCCTGGTGCGGGCGCTGGGCATCGAGCCCGCCGAGGAGCTGGCGTCCGCCCGCACCCCCGCCGAGCTGGTGTCCCTGGCCCGGCACTCGGCCCGCGCCGGGGCGCTGGAGGAGGACACCGCCGACCTGTTCGTGCGCACCATGAGCCTGGCGGAGCTGACCGCCCAGTCGGTGATGACGCCGCGGGTGCGGGTCTGCGCCATGGAGGACACCGCCACCGCCGCCGACGTCGTCAACCTCACCCGCGCCACCGGCCTGTCCCGCTTCCCCGTCTACCGGGAGCGCCTGGACGAGATCGTCGGCGTGGTCTACCTCAAGGACGCGCTCGCCGTCCCCGCCCCCGAGCGGGACCGCACCGCCGTCGGCGCCGTCGCCGTCGCCCCGCTGCTGGTCCCGGAGACCCTGCCCGTGCAGGCGCTGCTCGAGCGGCTGCGGCACGAGCAGCCGGTGGCCGTGGTCGTGGACGAGTACGGCGGCACCGCCGGAGTGGTCACCCTGGAGGACATCGTCGAGGAGCTGGTCGGCGAGGTGCGCGACGAGCACGACGCGGTGGCCCTGCCCGAGCTGGCCCCCGCGCCCGCCGAGCAGGGCAGGCCCGCCTGGGACGCCGACGGAAGCTGCCGCGTGGACCTGCTGGAGCGGATCGGCCTGCACGCCCCGCCGGGACCGTACGAGACCGTGGCCGGCCTGGTCGCCGACCTGCTCGGCCGCATCCCCGAGCAGGGCGACACCGTGACCCTGCCCGGGTGGCGGCTGCGGGTGCGGCTGGTCGGGCACCACAGGGCCGAGCGGGTGCGCCTGGTCCGCGCCGGCGACGGCGAGGCGGCGCGCGGCGCCGCGAGCACGGGGGAGGCCGCGCGATGACCGTGCTGCAACTGCTGTTCGCCGTGCTGCTGCTGCTCGGCAACGCCTTCTTCGTCGGCGCCGAGTTCGCGCTCGTCTCCGTGCGCCGCAGCCAGATCGAGCCGCTGGCCGCCCACCACCGCAGGGCCCGCACCGTCATCCACGGCATCGAGCACCTGTCGATGATGCTGGCCGCGGCCCAGTTCGGCATCACCGTGTGCTCCCTGGCGCTGGGCGCCGTCGCCGAGCCCACCGTCGAGCGGCTGCTCGAAGGGCCGTTCCACACGCTCGGCGTGCCCGGCCACCTCAGCCACCTGCTGTCCTACCTGATCGCCCTGTCCGCCGTGGTGTTCCTGCACCTGGTCGTCGGCGAGATGGTGCCCAAGAACATCGCCATGGCCAAGACCGAGAAGGCCGCGCTGTGGCTCGGCCCCGCCCTGGTGGGCTTCACCCGGGCGCTGCGCCCCCTCATCGCCTTCTTCAACGCCTGCGCCAACGGCATGCTGCGGCTGCTGCGCGTCGAGCCCAAGGACGAGGTGGAGTCGGCGTTCACCAGCGAGGAGCTCACCCATCTGGTGGAGGACTCCCGGCAGGCCGGGCTGCTCGGACCCGCCGAGAAGGAGCGCCTGGAGGACGCGCTGGAGCTCGGCAGCCGCCCGGTCACCGACGTGCTGCTCAAGCACGAGGCGGTGGTGACGGTGGACCCGTCGGTGACCCCGCGCGAGGTGGAGGACCTGACGGTGCGCACCGGGTACTCCCGCTTCCCGGTCACCGCCCCCGGCGGGGCCTTCCACGGCTACCTGCACGTCAAGGACGTCCTCGACCTGGACGAGCAGGACCGGCCGGTGCCGCGCCGCATATGGCGGCCCATGGCCGGGCTCGCCGCCGACCTGCCCCTGGACGACGCGCTCACCACGATGCGCAGGGCCGCCTCCCACCTGGCGGCGGTCGAGGACGCCGAGGGTCGGGTGCTCGGCGTGGTCGCGCTGGAGGACGTGCTGGAGATGCTGGTCGGCGAGGTCCGCGACCCGGCCCACCGCAGGCCCGCGCCCCGCGCCCCGCACGCGGCCCGCGCCCCCTACACGGTGGGGCGGCGCGGCAGGTAGGCCGTGCGCGCCGGGTGGGCCGTGCGGGCCCGGTGGCGGCCGCGGCGGCCGGTCAGTCCACCGGGGGCTCGTCCTCGCGGCCGCGCAGGTCCCGGCCCGAGAGCACCTCGCCGTAGGCCTGCATCAGGTCGGGCAGGCGCAGCGTGGCCAGGTCCTCCCGGGTCGGCACCCCGCTCATGCCGGAGAGGCGCAGGTCGCGGTAGGCGCAGCTCTTCTCGTACAGGGTGCGGATGAAGCGGCCGTTGCCGAGCTCGTCGATCCACCACTGGTCCACCACGTACCCGCTGATGCTGCGCAGCTCCTCCAGCGCCTCCTCGTCCCAGGAGTCGCCGTTCTCCTCCGCCAGCACCTGCCCTATGCGGGTCAGCTCCTGCGGCCGGTAGCTGGGGAAGTCCACCCGGGTGGTGAACCGCGAGTTCAGGCCGGGGTTCGCCGCGAGCAGCCGGTCCATGCCCTCCGGGTAGCCGGCCAGGATCACCACCAGCCGGTCCCGGTTGTCCTCGGCGCGCTTGAGCAGCACCTGGAGTGCCTCGTCGCCGTACGCGTCGCCCTTGCTGTAGCCGGTGTTCGCCAGGCTGTACGCCTCGTCCACGAACAGCACCCCGCCGAGCGCCGAGTCGATCAGCTCGTTGGCCTTCACCGCGGTCTGGCCCAGGTACTCGCCCACCAGGTCGGCGCGCTGCGCCTCCACCAGGTGCTCACCTTCGAGCAGGCCGAGGGCGTAGAAGACCCGGCCCAATATGCGCGCCACCGTGGTCTTGCCGGTGCCGGACGGGCCGGAGAAGACGAAGTGGCGCTTGGGCGGCTGCACCGGCAGGCCCTGCCCCGATCTGAGCCTGGCCATGCGCAACTGCGCGGACAGCGCCCGCACCTGCCGCTTGACCGGCTCCAGGCCCACCATGCGCTCCAGCTCGGCCAGGGCCCGCGACAGCAGGACGGGGTCGGGGGCGGCGGTGCCCGCGCCGCGCGGCGCCATCGGCGCCACCGGCAGCACGGCCTTCTCCCGCCGCCCGTCCGCGCCGCCGGCCGGCGGCTGCCGCTCGGCGAACGGGCCGCGGGTGTCCACCGTGGGGCCGCCCATGGCGTCGCCGAGCTGCCCGGCTCCGGTCAGCGGCACCGGCGCGAGGTCGGCGGCCTCGTCGAGCCCCTCGCCCGCGGTGATCGCCGCGAGCCTGGCGGCGGTGTCCATGAACGTGGGGTCCACCCGGTGCACGGCCCGGTACAGCGGCAGCGCCGCGGCGCTGCGCCCCTGCCCCTCGCGGGCCCGCGCCAGCCAGTACCGCAGCTCCTTGCGCTGCGGCTGCTCGGAGCGGCAGCGCATCAGCGCGGTGGCCAGCAGCGGCTCGGCCTGCGCGCACAGCTCCAGGCGGACCCGGGCCATGCCGCCGAACAGGCCCGCCTCGATGCCGAGGAGCGGGTCCTCGAGCAGGGGCTCGGTGTGCCGGATGAGCTGCTCCCAGTCCTTGACCAGGTAGGCGCGGCAGGCGTGGAGGAACCGCACCTTGGGGTCGTCCTCGACGTGGGGGCACTGGGCGAGCGCCGCCTCCAGCTCGTCCACGTGACGGCCGTCCAGCCAGTGCGAGGCGTGCGCCAGCAGCAGGTCCTGGTGGGTCTCCAGCACCGGCTGCACCCACCAGCCCAGCCAGTACCAGGAGCTGAGCGTGCGCCCGTGCAGCTCGCGCTGCTCGCCGAAGCGGTCGCGGTGCCGGTACATCTGGAGCAGGGCGGTCGCGGTGTCGGCACGCAGGGCGTGCAGCCCGAGCCAGGCGTCCGCCATCCCCGCATCGAGGCGCACCGCGGTCCGGAACTCCTCCTCGGCCTCCGGGTAGGCGCCCACCGTGTAGGCGTCCACCGCGCGCAGCCATGCCAGGTCGGCGGGGGTGCCCAAACGGTTGGCACTGATGTCCATCAGGTCCCCCACACGTGATCCCCCGCGCCCGCCAGAGCCGGCTCCACCGCGCCCCGGGCCCGAACGAAGAGCGCGTCCACACCATCGGCCGGACGCACTTCCTGGCATGGTACCGGCGGCGGCCCCGGCCGGAAGAGCGCCCGGCGCGGCATCTTGCCCCGGGCAGGACGATCCGGCCACGGCTCCCACCTGGGGCTCCCGGCCCGGTGCCGAGCCCTCGAGGGGCGTTCGGCCCGCTGGTTGCGGTGAGTGACCGGTTGCTGTGCGTAACGGTGGAGGGGTGAAGCGAAGCCCCCGGTCACGGGGGAACAACCGGGGGCTCCGCGTCAAAGGCGGTGCAACAGACCGCGTATTCAGAACGTAAGACCTCATCGCGCCCCGGGTCAAGCTCGCCCGGTGTGCGCGAAACGGGACGATCCGCATCCGCACCATAAAGATCGCAGAGTATCACGCTCCGTGATCGAAAATGCGTGCCTCCGGGGCGGAGACGCACCCCGGGCGCACCGAGTACCCGTCCGGCACCGCCCGCACCACCAGATCGGCGTGCGGCCGGGACGGATCAGCGGCGAAGTGCGCCTTCTCCGCGGCGCGCCAGCGCTTCCAGAACGGCGCGAGGGCGGGTCCGTCCCGCTTCATGCCCCGCGCGTGCGCCTCACGCGCGGGCAGATCCATCCACAGAAGCTGAGCCAGATGGGGGCGCGTTTCCCTCCGGCCCGCGCCCACCCCTTCCACCAGCACCACCCCCGAGACCGGAACCTCCCGCTCCCCGGAGAACCGCCGCGCCGTCCAGTCGTAGACCTCGTACCGCGCCGCCCGGCCCCGCGCCAGCGGCTCCACCACCTGAGTGAGCAGCCGCTCCGTCCAGCCGAACAGCTCCTCGTGGGTGGCCAGGTCGTCCAGGTGCACCACGGGGGCGCCGCCCAGCAGCCCCGCCAGTCGCCGGGCGAACGTCGTCTTCCCCGACCCGGCGTGCCCGTCCACCGCCACCAGCCGCACCGGGCCCGCCGACGGGGGGAGCGCCGCCACGTGCCGCGCCGTCTCCGCGAGCCCGCCCAGGGGCCGTCCAGCCTCGTTCACCGGGCCAGCGTACGTCCCGGCCCGCACGGGGCCCCGGGCCCGCCGGGCGGGTTGTCCACAGGCCCGTGCCCACCCGTGCCCCGGGCCTTCCGCGTGGCCTAACGTGTGATCGTGAACAACCGAGAACTCTTCCCCGCCGAGCGCCTGGAGCGCGCCCGCGCCGCCACCGCGGAACGGGGGCTCGACGCGCTGCTCATCTCGCCGGGCGCCGATCTGCGCTACCTGACCGGTTATCACGCCCTGCCGCTGGAGCGGCTGACGTGCCTGGTCGTGCCCGCCCACGCGGACCCGTTCCTCGTGGTGCCCGCCCTGGAGAAGCCCGCCGCCGAGGCGTCCCCGGCCGGCGGCCTCGGAGTGGAGATCACCGGCTTCACCGAGACCGAGAACGCCTATGAGCTGATCGCCCGCCGGCTGCCGTCCGGCGGGCTCCGCGTCGCCGTGGACAACCACATGTGGGCGGAGAAGGTCCTGGCCTTCCGCGACGCCCTGCCCGACGCCCGGCTCGGCCTGGCCTCCGAGGTGCTGCGCGGCATGCGGATGCGCAAGTCGCCCGCCGAGGTGGAGGCGCTGCGCCGGGCGGGCGCCGCCATCGACCGGGTGCACCGGCGGATGGGGGAGTGGCTGGCCCCCGGCCGCTCCGAGCGCGACGTGGCCCGCGACATCGCCGACGCCATCCTGGAGGCGGGCCACGCCACCTGCGACTTCGTCATCGTCGCCGCGGGCCCCAACAGCGCCAGCCCGCACCACGAGCCCGGTGAGCGCCTCATCCGCCACGGCGACCCCGTGGTCGTGGACATCGGCGGCACCACCGAGGACGGCTACTGCTCGGACTCCACCCGCACCTACGCCGTCGGCGAGCCGCACGAGGACTTCCGCGAGCTGTACGAGGTGCTGCGCGAGGCGCAGGCCGCGCAGACCGAGGCGGTGCGCCCCGGCATCACCGCCGAGGAGCTCGACGCGGTGGGCCGCGACATGATCGCGCGCGCCGGGTACGGCGACCACTTCATCCACCGCACCGGCCACGGCATCGGCCTGGAGACCCACGAGGAGCCCTACATCGTGGCGGGCAGCGCGCTGTCCCTGGAGCCGGGCATGGCGTTCTCGGTGGAGCCCGGCATCTACCTGCCCGGCCGGTTCGGCGCCCGCATCGAGGACATCGTGGTGTGCGGCGAGGAGGCGGGGGAGCGGCTGAACCTCACGGTGCGGGACCTGGTGGTCCTCCCGGCGTGACACCGGGCGGGTCCGGCCGCGCCGGACCCGCTCACGCCGGGGCGAAGCGGCGCAGCCGCAGGCTGTTGCCGACGACGAAGACGGACGAGAACGCCATGGCCGCCCCCGCGATCATCGGGTTGAGCAGGCCGGCCGCCGCCAGCGGCAGCGCCGCCACGTTGTAGCCGAACGCCCAGAACAGGTTCCCCCTGATCGTGCCCAGGGTGCGGCGGGCCAGCCGGATGGCGTCGCCCGCCACCCGCAGGTCGCCGCGGACGAGGGTCAGGTCGCTCGCCTCGATGGCGGCGTCCGTGCCGGTGCCCATGGCCAGCCCCAGGTCGGCCCGGGCCAGCGCCGCGGCGTCGTTGACCCCGTCGCCGACCATCGCCACCGACCGGCCCTCGGCCTGGAGGCGCCGCACCACGTCCACCTTGTCCTCCGGCAGCACCTCGGCGATCACGTCCTGCGGCGCGATGCCGACCTCGGCGGCCACCGCCCGGGCCACGGCCTCGTTGTCGCCGGTGAGCAGGATCGGGCGCAGCCCGAGGCCGCGCAGCCGGGCGACGGCCTCCGCGCTGGTGGGCTTGACCGCGTCGGCGACCTCGAGCACCGCCCGCGCGGCGCCGTCCCAGGCCACGGTGACGGCGGTGCGCCCCGCGGCCTCGGCCGCCCTCCGGGCCGCCGCCAGCTTCCCGGGCAGCTCCACCGACCGCTCGGCCAGCAGCTTCTCCCGCCCGGCGAGCACGGCGCGCCCCTCCACGACGCCCCGCACGCCGAGCCCCGGCACGCCGCGGAAGTCCGCCACCGCGGGCAGGGCGCCGACCCGCTCCGCGGCCCCGGCGGCGACGGCCCGCGCGATCGGGTGCTCCGAGGCGTGCTCCAGCGCCCCGGCCAGGCGCAGCACCTCCTTCTCGTCCTCGCCCTCGGCGACGTGCACCCCGGCCAGGGCCATGGCGCCGGTGGTGACGGTGCCCGTCTTGTCCAGCACGATCGTGTCCACGGCCCGGGTGGACTCCAGCACCTCCGGCCCCTTGATGAGGATGCCGAGCTGGGCACCGCGCCCGGTGCCGACCATCAACGCGGTGGGCGTCGCCAGGCCGAGCGCGCACGGGCAGGCGATGATCAGCACCGCCACGGCCGCGGTGAACGCCGCGGTGGCACCCTCGTCCGCGCCCAGCCAGAAACCCAGGGTGCCCAGCGAAAGGGCGATCACCACGGGCACGAACACGGCGGAGACCCGGTCGGCGAGGCGCTGGGCGGCGGCCTTGCCGTTCTGCGCGTCCTCCACGAGCCTGGCCATCCGGGCGAGCCGGGTCTCGGAGCCGACCCGGGTGGCGCGCACCACCAGACGGCCGCCCGCGTTGACGGTGGCCCCGGTGACGGCGTCCCCGGGGGCGACCTCCACCGGCACGGACTCGCCGGTGAGCATGGAGGCGTCCACCGCGGAGGTGCCCTCGGCGACCACCCCGTCGGTGGCGATCTTCTCCCCGGGCCGCACCACGAACAGGTCGCCCACCGCCAGCTCGCCGGCCGGTACGCGCACCTCCCGCCCGTCCCGGAGCACGGTGGCGTCCTTGGCGCCCAGCTCCATCAGCGCGCGCAGCGCGGCGCCCGCCTTCCGCTTGGCGCGGGCCTCGAACCAGCGCCCGGCCAGGATGAACGCGGTGACCCCCGCGGCGGCCTCCAGGTAGATGGAGCCGCTGCCGTCCGTGCGGTCGATGGTCAGCTCGAACGGGTGCGTCATGCCGGGCTCGCCCGCGGTGCCGAGGAACAGCGCCCACAGCGACCAGCCGAGCGCGGCGACGGTGCCCAGGGAGATGAGCGTGTCCATGGTGGCGGCGCCGTGCCTGAGGTTGGTCCAGGCGGCGCGGTGGAACGGCCAGCCGGCGTAGACCACCACCGGCGCGGCCAGCGTCAGCGACAGCCACTGCCAGTACTCGAACTGGAGGGCGGGCACCATCGCCATTGCGATCACGGGCACCGCCAGCACCACGGCGGTGACCAGGCGGTGGCGCAGCGGCAGCAGTTCGTCGGGCTCCCCGGAACGGGCGTCCCGCCCCTCGGCGCCGTGGGCGGCGGGCGGGGGAGCGGGCGGCGCCGCGGTGTACCCCGTCCGCTCCACCGTCGCGATCAGGTCGGCGATCTCCACCCCCTCGCCGTAGCTGACCTTGGCCTTCTCGGTGGCGAAGTTGACGGTGGCCGCCACGCCCGGCATGCGGTTGAGCTTCTTCTCGACCCGGGCGGCGCACGACGCGCACGTCATGCCGCCGATGGCCAACTCCACTTCGCCCGCGACGGGGGACGCCGTGCTCATCGGTGCTCCTCGGAGTCGATTCGTGCGCAAGGGGAATGGTAGGCGCCGCGAACCGCCCGGCGGCGTCCGGCGGCCGCGTTTGGTCGGCCGCCCGGCCGGCTCGTACCCGGCCTCGTCCACGGCGGTGGTGGAGCGGGGCAGGGGGGCGGGAACCGGTGCCGCGCCGCCTCCCGCGCCGGGCGGAGCCGTCCTCGCACCCTCGGCGGAAACGCCGGACCGGACCGTGCGCGGTGTGCGCTCGGTCCGGTCCGGTGTGGCGGGGAGGTGCGGCGGAGCCGTCCTCACTCCTGGGGCTGCATGGCGCTCATGTCCATGAAGACGATCTCCCAGATGTGCCCGTCCGGGTCCTGGAAGCTGCGGCCGTACATGGGGCCCTGGTCCATCGGGTCGCCCGAGGGCCGGCCGCCGGCGGCGAGCGCCTTGTCGGCCAGCTCGTCGACCTGCTCCCTGCTGTCCGCCGACAGCGCGATGATCGTCTCGGTGGCCTTGGTGGCGTCCACGACCTCCTTGCTGGTGAAGGAGGCGAAGAACGGCTGGGTCAGCAGCATCGCGTGGATGTGCTCGCTGATGACCAGGCAGGCCGCGTTCTCGTCCGAGAACTGCGCGTCGAAGGAGTAGCCCAGTGCAGTGAAGAACTCCTTCGAGCGCTCCAGGTCGCTGACGGGGAGGTTGACGAAGATCTTGGTGCTCATGGTTCTCTCGCTCTCTGGTTCGTGCGGCTCGCCCGTCCGGTGCCGCTGCCGCGCGGCTCGCTCCGTGGGGCTTTCGCAGGGTTGGACCGCGGGCCCGCCCCGAACTCATCGGTCCCGGCCGACTTCTTTTTCCGACGGCTCTCCGGGCGCCGCGGCGCCGCCGCGCGGCCTTCCGCCGCGCCGTTGTCAGTGCCGGGTCGTAGGCTGCGCGACAAGTGGAAGGGGCGTTCGATGAACCAACTCGCCGTCGAGACGGAAGCGGCCGTCATCGCGGGTACGGCAGCGGCCGCCGGGGGCGCGGAGCCCGGCCTCGAGGCCCGCCTGGAGCACCACAGGGTGGAGCTGACCGGCTACTGCTACCGCATGCTGGGCTCCGCTTTCGAGGCCGAGGACGCCGTGCAGGAGACGATGGTGCGGGCCTGGCGCAGCCTGGACAGGTTCGAGGGGCGGGCCAGCCTGCGGTCCTGGCTGTACCGCATCGCCACCAACGTCTGCCTGGACATGCTCAAGGGCAGCTCCCGCCGCGCCCGCCCCATGGACCTGGCCTCCCCCGGCCGGGCCGACGCGCCCCTGCCGGAGATGCTGCCGGAGACCACCTGGATATCGCCCGCCCCCGACGGCCGGGTGCTGCCGGAGGGCGGCGACCCCGCGGAGCTGGCCGTCGCCAGGGAGAGCGTGCGGCTGGCGTTCGTCGCCGCGCTCCAGCACCTGGCGCCCCGGCAGCGGGCCGTGCTGATCCTGCGGGAGGTGCTGGCCTGGCGGGCCAGCGAGGTCGCCGAGCTGCTCGGCACCTCGGTCGCGTCCGTCAACAGCGCCCTCCAGCGCGCCCGGGCCTCCCTCGCCGGGCTCGGCCCGGCCGTGGCGGAGCCGGCCGAGCCCGCCGACGAGGAGCAGCGCGGCCTGCTCGACCGCTATGTCGCCGCGTTCGAGGCGTACGACCTCGACGCCCTCACCTCCCTGCTCCGCGAGGACGCCACCCTGTCCATGCCGCCGTTCGACCTGTGGCTGCGCGGCCCCGAGGAGATACAGCGGTTCATGGCGGGCCACGGCTCCGGCTGCCGCGGGTCGCGCCTGCTGCCGGTCCGCGCCAACGGCCTTCCCGCGTTCGCCCAGTACCGGCCCGCGCCCGGCGGCGGTCACGAGCCGTGGGCGCTCCAACTGCTGGAGATCACCACCACCTCAGAAGGGAGCCGGATCACCGGGCTCAACTCCTTCCTGGACACCGCCCGCCTGTTCCCGCTGTTCGGCCTGCCGTCGCACCTGGAGGGGTGAGCGCCCCTCCGGCGGCAGCACCGCGCCGAGCCCGGCGAGGTCCAGCAGGGCCCGCAGGGCCGGATGGGCGCCGCGCAGCCGGATCTCGCCCCCGGCCCGCCGGGCGGTGAGCTGGAGCCGCGCCAGCGCCTCCACGGTCACCGCGTCCGGCGCCCCCAACGCGGTCACGTCGCAGACCACCACCCCGCCGGGGGCGGTGGCGAGCAGCGCCCGCAGCCGGTCGCACAGCCGGGGTATCCCGGCTTTGGTGGGCGGTTCGCCGAGCAGGAGAACGGCGGTGTCCTGGGGGTGCGGCGGCGGTTGGCCGTGCGCGGTCATGGGCGGCTCCCTTCGCGTCCGCCCATGCAGACCGGGTGGCGGCGCGGAACTCATCGCGGCCGCCAGAGGGCGCGTCCGGTCAGGACCGGTCCGGTGCCCCGGCGACCAGGTTCTCCAGCCGGGTGCGCAGCCGCTGCCACCGGGCGTCGTGCCGCCGCGCCCGCCTCTCCGCCCGGCGCCGCCGCGCCGAGTGCTCCCGGTAGAAGCGGCGGGCCCACGGCGAGCGGGGCCGGGCCAGCCGCACCGCCGCCACCAGGGCGACCGGAGGGAAGATCGCCCCGAACACGCCGAGCCCCAGCTTGCCCTTGGCGAGCGCCACCACCACGAGCAGGAAGTTCCCCGCCACCCCGAGGGCCGCCGAGGTGCGCCCGTCCTGCTCGGGCTCCTCCACGCCGTCCACCCCGAACGGCAGCGCCCCCAGCAGCACCATGCCGACCACCGCCGCGGTCAGCAGCACCGCCTCCACCGAGGTGCGGCCCTGCTCGCTCCAGTACACGTCGTGCAGGTGCAGCACCAGCGCGAACTCGTCCAGCACCAGGCCGATGCCCACCCCGAACACCACGCCCGCCGCGGCCCGCCCCGCCCCCTGCCCCCCGGTGGCCACCGCGGCGAACCCGCCCACGGTGGACAGCACGATCCCCGGCACCACATGGTGCACGTGCATGCTGCCCGTGCTCACGTCCCGGAAGGGCCCCCGCCCCGCCCTGATCAGGCGGGTGACGGTGCGCGCGGACAGGAAGGTCACCAGGAACGAGGCCAGGCACAGCAGCAGCGGCAGCTTCCCCGGCTCCACGATGTTGCTCTCCCACCAGCCGCCCATGCCCCTGCCTCCTCACCTGCTCACCGGATGAACGTGACCCCCGGGGCCCGGGCCCATGCGCCTCGCCCGCGAACCGAAGACCCCCGCCCCCACCAGGGCCGGCCCGTGGCGGGTCAGCCGCACGATGCCGACCCGGACGGGCGGACCATGCCTCGCCGACGCCGACGCCGACGCCGACGCCGACGCCGACGCCGACGCCGACGCCGACGCCCGGAGGGCCGTGCCGGTCGGACCGCGCCGCGCGCGCCGGACCGCCGGGCGGCGCCCCCGCGCCCCTCCCCGGCTTCTCACCCCGGCCGTGTTCCCCGTGCTCGCCGTGCTCCCGGCGAGCACCGCCGGGCCATCCCCGCCCGGCGGTACGCGTCGGGTCGGACCCGGTGGTGTCCACGGCCCCCGCCGTGCACCCGGCCCGGTTCCGTCCCCGGCGGCACCCCGCGTCAGACCCCGGCACCCCCGCCGCCCCACCGGGCACCGGCCCAGCACCGGCCCCCGGGTACCCGAGCCGCGGCCTGTAACCACCCGTCCCACCGCCTTCCCGCCGCCGCCGTCCCGTCCCCGCGCGTCTTCCGCCCCGCGGTGGAACCATGGGGGTACGGGAGCCCGCCCGGCCCGGCGATGCCCGGGGCGGCGAAGCCGCCGGGCGTGGCGCGCAGCCCGCGTCGGCTCCCGGTCCGCAGACCGGCGAATCAGCGGGTGAACGACATGGCCGTCCCCCTCACCCCCCGGCGGGTCACCGCGCTCGTCGCGGCGGTGCTCGCGCTGATCGTCGCCCTGGTGCTGGTCCTGGTCGTCCTGCCGGGCGACGGGGACGGGGACCGGGGCGGCACCACCACGAGCCCCGAGCCGAGCCCCACCGCCACCCGGCAGGTGTCCCCGTTCACCGGCCTGCCGGGTCCACCCGGCCCCGTCCTGGCCGTGAAGATAGACAACGTGGGCCCGGCCCGCCCGCAGACCGGCATCGACTCCGCCGACATCGTCTACGCAGAGCAGGTGGAGGCGGGGCAGAGCCGCCTGCTCGCGGTGTTCTCCTCCCGCCTGCCGGACACCGTGGGCCCGGTGCGCAGCGCCCGCGAGTCCGACCTGGAGCTGCTGCGCCAGTTCGACCGCCCCGCCCTCGCCTACTCCGGCGCCCAGTCCCGGCTGATGCCGCTGCTCAGGTCCGCCCCGCTGTACCGGCTGACCCCGGGCGACGTCCCGGCGGAGGTGTTCTTCCGCGGCAATGACCGCCAGGCCCCGCACAACCTGTACGTGCGCCCCGAGCGGGCGCTGGCCGCCGCGCCCGACGCGAGCACCGCCCGGGACATCGGCTTCCGCTTCGGCTCGGCGCCGCCGGGCGGGCGGCAGGTGGTCGAGGAGACCGTGCGCTACCCCGGCGCCTCCTTCGCCTTCACCTGGTCGCAGGAGCAGCGGCGCTGGCTGGTCGGCATGGACGGCGAGCCAGCCGTCACCACCGACGGGCGGCGGCTGTCCGCCGTGACCGTGGTGGTCCAGCACGTCACCGTCCGGCCGTCCCAGTTCCAGGACCGCTGGGGCAGCGTGTCGCCGTTCACCGAGACTGTGGGCTCCGGCACCGCGCTGGTCCTGCGGGACGGCAAGGCGTACGACGCGCGCTGGTCCCGCGAGTCCGCGGCGCACGGTACGACGTTCACCACCCCCGGCGGGGACCCGCTGCGCTTCCCGCCCGGCCAGGTCTGGGTGGTCTTCACGGCGCGCTGAACCCGCCCCGAACGCCCCCCGCGCCCGCCCCGAAGCCCCCGCCGCCCCGCACCCGGCCGGGCCCCCTCAGCCCCTCAGCCCCCCGGCCGCTCCTGCCGCACGCGCCCGCCCAGCTCCACCAGGCCGCCCGGCAGGGGAGCCGTCACCAGTTGCGAGCCGCGCCCCTGCGTGATGACCAGGGCGCGCCCGAGCAGGCCCGTCAGCAGCAGCGCCGCGGCGCCCGTGGCCTCGTCCTCGTCGATGCCGTCGCCCCGGCCGGGGAAGGCGCGGGCGCGCACCCGCCCCGCGGCCTCGTCCTGCCACGCCCACGCGTACACCCACTCGCCGGGCGGGGGCACCGCCAGGGCGTCCACCTCCGCCGCCGAGCCGTACCGGCGCAGCGTGCGCGGCGGCGCCCACTCGGGGCGCGCCTCGATCCAGGTGAACTCCCCGTCCATCCGGGCGCCCACCACCCCGGCGGGCGTGATGAGCTCCGGCACGTCGAGCAGCCAGGCCACGCCCACGCAGGGGTGCCCGGCGAACGGCAGTCGGGCCGAGGGCGTGTAGATGTCGACGATCCCGCGCTCGGGGTCGTCGACGAACACCGTCTCGCTGTACCCGAGTTCGGCGGCCAGGGCCAGGCGCCCGGCCTCGGTGGGCACGGCCGTTCCGTCGCGGACGACGGCGAGCCGGTTGCCGTGGCGCGCGCCGGGTCCGCAGAAGACGCGCAGTATGTCGTGGGCGATCACCCGTGCAGTCAACCACGCCGCCGCGTCCCTCTCCCGCGCCCCTGTGCCGGGCCCGCCGCCGGAGCGGGCCCGCGTCCGGGACGAGGAAGTCCCGCGCCGGGTGTGACGCGGTGGCGGTGCCGCCGCGTCCAGCAAGTGACGAGGCAGGCGACGACAGGAAAGGGCCGATGGCATCGGACACGGAGTACGCGGAGTTCGCCACGGCACGGGCCGGGCAGCTTTTCCGCACGGCCTGGCTGCTGTGCGGGGACTGGCACCTGGCCGAGGACCTGGTGCAGACCACCCTCGGCAAGCTGTACCGGTCCTGGCGCAGGGTCGCCCGGGCGGACAATCCGGACGCCTACGCCCGCACGGTGCTGGTGCGCAGCTACATCTCCCACCAGCGGCGGCGCAGCAGCGGTGAGCAGCCGTACGCGGTGCTGCCGGACAGCGTCGGCGCCCAGCCGGACGAGGCGCTGCGGCTGACCCTGCTCGCCGAGCTGGGCCGGCTCGGCCCCAAGGACCGCACGGTGCTGGTGCTGCGCTACTGGGAGGACCTCAGCGTCGAGGAGACCGCCCGGCGAATGGGCATCTCGCAGGGCTCGGTGCGCACCCGCTCCCAGCGCGCGCTGCGGCGGCTGCGCACGGCGCTCGGCGCGGAGCCGCACGCCCTGGCGCCCTCATGAGCGCCCCGAGCCGCGGACCGGCCGCGCGTACCGGCACGTCGCACCCCAACGCATTCGAGGAGACGGTGATCACGGCATGAACGAGCAGGAGCAGCCCGCCATCGGCGGTGCGGAGACGGCCCTCGCCGGGGCCCTGCGGGCCGGGGCCGAGGGCGTCCAGCCCCGGACCGCGCACCTGGTCGCGGGCGGCCTGGAGCGGGGGCGGCGGATGCGCGCCCGGCGGGCGCGGGTGGTGGGGGTGACGGTGGCCGTGGCGGCCGTGGCCGCCACGGCGGGCGCGGTGGCGGCCGTGACGGGCGGCGCCGACCGGCCCGGAGACGTGGCGGCCGTGCCCTCGCCCTCCGCCCCCGCGGCCGAGGAGCTGACCCGCCGGCACCTCACGGACCAGGTGTCCGGGCTGCTGCCCCGGGGGGTCACCGTCCGCTGGGACAAGGCGCCGGACGCCGCGGCGGGCAAACCCGCGCCGGGCGGCGCCGGGAAGAAGCGGGCGGCGGACAGCGGCGGGGGGAAGTCCGCGCCGCACGACGTGGCAGCCGGGGGAGTGCTGACCGACGCCCGCGGCAGCGGCCAGGCGCACGTCACGGTGCGCCGCGCCGCGCCGAAGGAGGGCCCGCCGGTCTGCCCCGACCTCACCGGCACCGCGGCCACCTGCACCGTCACCCGCCTCGCCGACGGCTCGGCGCTGCGCCTGGAGCGGAACTTCGAGTACCCGGCCACCCCGGGCGCCGGCGACGGCAAGGCGGGGCCCCAGGGAGGCGGCGCGGAGATCAACAGCGTGCAGCTCGTGCGGACGGACGGCGTCGTGGTCTTCCTCCAGTCGAGCGACACCGAGAAGGAGAAGAGCGGCAGGGCCACGCGCCCGGCGCCGGTGCTGAGCCTGGAGCAGCTCAGGACCATCGTGACCGACCCGTCGTGGCGGACCCTGCCCGATCCCGCCCCCTTCCCCTCCGGCAAGGGCTGACCCGGCCCGCGCGCCCCGCCCCGGCCGCCCCGCCCCGCCCCGGCCCGGGGCGGGGCGGGGCGGACCTCCCGGTGACGGACGGGCCCCCGCCTAGGCGCCCCCCGACAGCACCTCCCGCAGGTCGTAGCGCACCGGCTCCTCCAACTGCGCGTAGGTGCACTCGCGCGGCTCGCGGTCCGGGCGCCAGCGGCGGAACTGCGCGGTGTGGCGGAACCGGTCGCCCTGCATGTGGTCGTAGCCCACCTCGCACACCCGCTCCGGCACCAGCGGCGTCCACGACAGGTCCTTCCGGCCCGACCAGCGGCTCGGCGCGCCCGGCATCCGCCCGAGCGCCTGCGCGCCCTCGTCCGCCCACTCCGCCCACGGGTGGCCCTCGACGGACGGCATCCGCAGCGGCGCCAGCTCCTCCATCAGCTCGCGGCGCCGCCGCATCGGGAAGGACGCGCACACCCCCACGTGCCGCAGCCGCCCCTCCCCGTCGTACAGACCGAGCAGCAGCGAGCCCACGCCCGAGGGACCCGACTTGTGCGCCCGCAGCCCCGCCACCACACAGTCGGCGGTCCGCTCGTGCTTGACCTTGGCCATCACCCGCTCGCCCGGCCGGTACCCCAGGTCGGGCCGCTTGGCGACCACCCCGTCCAGCCCCGCGCCCTCGAAGTGCCGGAACCACTCCCGTGCCACCTCGATGTCCGAGGTGGCCGGGGCGGTGTGCACCGGGTCCCGCGCGTCCCGCAGCGCCTCCACCAACCGGGCGCGGCGCTCCCGCAGCGGCGCCGCCATCAGGTCCTCGTCACCCAGCGCCAGCAGGTCGAACACCACCAGGCTCGCCGGGGTGGTCCCGGCCAGCATCCGCACCCGCGAGTCGGCGGGGTGGATGCGCTCCAGCAGCGCGTCGAAGTCCAGCCGCCCGCCCCGGGCGATCACGATCTCCCCGTCCACCACGCACCGCTCGGGCAGCTCCCGACGGCAGGCGGCCACCACGTCGGGGAAGTAGCGGGACAGCGGCTTGCCCGAGCGGCTGCCGATCTCGATCTCGTCGCGGTCCCGGAAGACGATCGCCCGGAAGCCGTCCCACTTGGCCTCGTAGCTCATGCCCGGCGGGATGTCCGCCACCAGCTTGGCGAGCATCGGCTGCACGGGAGGCATCACGGGGAGCTCCACACCGACGATTCTGCGCCGGTGCGCGCCGATCCGCCCGCCGAGCGCCGCCACCCGGGGACGGGAGCCCCTCGACGCGCGCCCGCGCGCCCCCGGGCCTACCGTTGGCGGCATGGCGGGCAACGCGCTGGAGCTCACGGCCGGGCAGCGGACCGTGCGGCTGTCCAACCCGGAGAAGCTGTACTTCCCCGAGCGCGGCTTCACCAAGCTGGACGTCGCCCGGTACTACCTGGCGGTCGGCGACGGGGTGGTGCGCGCCCTGCGGGACCGGCCCACCACCCTCGAACGTCACCCGGACGGAGTAGGGGGCGAGTGGTTCTTCCAGAAGCGGGCGCCGAAGAACCTCCCCGAGTGGATCCCCACCGGCCGCATCCACTTCCCCAGCGGCCGGTACGCCGACGAGATCTGCCCCACCGAGATCGCCGCCGTCGTCTGGGCCGCCAACCTGGGCTGCCTGACCTTCCACCCCTGGCCGGTGCGCCGCGCCGACACCGAGCACCCGGACGAGCTGCGCATCGACCTCGACCCCCAGCCCGGCACCGGCTACCCGGACGCGGTGCGCGCCGCCCGGGAGCTCTCCGCCCTGCTCGGCGAGCTCGGCATGCGCGGCTGGCCCAAGACCTCCGGCGGCCGCGGCCTGCACGTGTTCGTGCCCATCGAGCCCCGCTGGAGCTTCGTGCAGGTGCGCCGCGCGGCCATCGCCGTCGCCCGGGAGCTGGAGCGGCGCGCGCCCGACCGGGTGACCTCCGCCTGGTGGAAGGAGCAGCGCGGCGAGAAGATCTTCGTCGACTACAACCAGACCGCCCGCGACCGCACCATCGCGGGCGCCTACTCGGTGCGCCCCCGCCCGCACGCGCCCGTCTCCGCGCCGCTGCGCTGGGACGAGGTGGACGACGCCCGCCCCGAGGACTTCGACCTGGCGACCATGCCCGCCCGCTACGCCGAGCTGGGCGACGTCCACGCCGACATGGAGGACCACGCCTACCCCCTGGACGCCGCCCTGGAGCTGGCCGCCAGGGACGAGCGCGAGCACGGCCTCGGCGACCTGCCCTACCCCCCGGAGCACCCGAAGATGGCGGGCGAGCCCAAACGCGTCCAGCCCAGCCGGGCCAAGCGCACCTGACCCGCCGCGCCGCGCCCTACGCCGCCCGGGGCGCCCCGCCCGGCTCCCGCGCCTTGTCCTCCTCCTCGCCCGGCACCTTGAGCAGCCGCAGGAACACCCGCTCGGAGAACCCCGCGAGGAACGCCGTGAGCAGCAGCAGGCCCGGGTCGACCGACTCGATCGCGGGCAGCGCGCCCCAGCTCGCCAGCAGCGCGATCACCAGCGCCACCAGACCCCCGACCAGCGGCCGCAGCCCCAGCTTCAGCATGCTCGTCCGGTACGTCAGCAGGCTGGCCCGCGCATCCCTGGTCTGGAGCAGGCCGCTGAGCACGCCGCCCGCTGCCCCCATCAGCACCACCACCCCGGTCACCGCCGCCAGGGTCCCCCACCGGCCGCCCGCCGGGGCCTGCGGCCAGCCCGCGAGCAGCTCCGCCGGGGCGACCAGCGGCACCGCGACGCACAGCAGCGCCAGGATCGCCCCCGCGTAGACGAACAGGTGCTGCAACCGCCGCACCTGGAGGTCGTCCTCGATGGTGCGTTCCTCGCACAGCGTGTGCAGCGTCTCCACGGCGGCCCGCAGCGCGGCGCGCACCGCGTCGGTGTCCCCGAAGCCGTCCTGCCGCGCGCCCGCCCCGGCCATGGCCTCACGCAGCTTCCGCCCCGCCTCCTGCGCCGCCGGGTGCTCCGCGCGGGCCAGCTCGGCGAGCACCACCGTGCACCGGGAGTGCAGCCGGGGCGGCGGCAGCAGCCAGATCAGGGCCTGGTCCGCCAGGGTCAGGTAGGCGCCGCCGACCAGCGCGTCCGGCCTGCGGTCGGCCAGGTGGGCCCAGGCCGCGTCCAGGAAGCCGCGCACCTGCGCGGTGTGCGCCGCGGCCTGCTCGCCGAGCAGGGCCAGCTCGCTGCCCAGGCGCAGATGCTCCTTCACCAGCAGCGTCACCTTGGCGGCGTCGTACCGGTTGCCACGGACGACGCCGAGCCTGCGGCGCACCCTGCGGCGGGAGACCGCGGCGTACGGCTGCGCCTGGGCCTCGGCGGCCCGTCCCGGCCTCCCGCGCCGGCCGGAGCCCTCACCCGCGGCGGCCTTCGCGGCCCGCCCCGCCCGCTCGGTTTCCTCCGCCGGCGGCGACGCGGCCGACGCGACCGAGGTGGCTGACGTCGATGACGTGGACACTTTCGCTCCCCCCGAGAGTGGTCCACCGGCGCGCCCGGCTCCGCCCGCCGGCCGTCCCCGGAGACCCTCTCCGGCCCCACCGGCAGACCGCCCCGACGCCGGTCATGCACGTCACGGTACCGCCCGGGTGCGACACGCACGGGGGAATAACCCGAAAGTCATCGGTCCGTGAGCTTCCGTCCAGCCGGGAGACGGAGCGACCGCATCCACGTTCGAACGCGTTCCGCGTCCTCCGCCCCCACGGGCACCCGGACCGCCCCCACGCGGTTGTCCACAGGTCCAGACCACTGACATATCCACAACCCCTGGTAACCGACCCGCTCCGCCGGGGATAGTGACTGCGACGCACTCGCCGGGCCCCCACCCGGCCACCGAGCCACCCACCGAGCCACCCAGCCAGCCATCCACGAGCCACACGAGGGGAACCCACATGACCCGACCCGCTCCTCGGCGGACCGTCATCGCCGCCGCGGTCGCCGCCGCCGCGGCCGCCGCGGCACCCACGGCCACCGCAGCACCCCGGGCCGGCGCGCCCGCCGGCACCGCGAAGACCGCGACGGCAGCCGAGGCACGCGGCACGGACGAGGACGCCACCCCCGTGGACAACCGCTTCTGGACCACCTACTCCGACTGGCGGTCGGGCGCCGCCGCCGGGGTCAAGGTGTGCGGCGGAGCCCGCCCCGCCCTCGCCCTGGGCACCCCCACCGGCACCACCGAGTACACCGACCCGCACACCGGCGCCAAAAGCACCTGGGAGACCGGCACCTGGACCTCCCCGGTGCACACCCTCCCCTTCGGCGCGGGCGAGCTCGTCGCCTCCTGGAACGCCGCCACCCCGGCCGGCACCTGGATCCAGGTCGATATGCGCGGCACCTACACCGACGGCACCGCCACCCCCTGGTACGTGCTGGGCCGCTGGGCCGCGGGCGACGGCGACATCAAGCGCACCTCCGTGGACGGCCAGACGGACGACAAGAGCACCGTCTGGACGGACACCTTCGCCATCGACGACACCTCCAGCCCGCTGCGCCTGGCCTCCTACCGGCTGCGCCTGACCCTGCACCGCAAGCCCGGCTCCAGGGCCACCCCGCGGGTGTGGCGGGCCGGGGCGATGGCCTCCGACGTCCCCGACCGCTTCACCGTGCCCGCCTCCGCCCCCGGCCCCGCCTCGGGCGTGGAGCTGAAGGTGCCCCGCTACTCCCAGGAGATCCACAAGGGCCAGTACCCCGAGTACGACAACGGCGGCGAGGCCTGGTGCAGCCCCACCTCCTCCCAGATGGTGATCGAGTACTTCGGCCGCAGGCCCACCAAGGAGGACCTGGCCTGGGTCAACCCCGAGTACGCCGACCCGCAGGTGTGCCACGCCGCCCGGTTCACCTACGACTGGGCCTACGGCGGCTGCGGCAACTGGCCGTTCAACGCCGCGTACGCCGCCACCTACCGCGACATGGAGGGAGTGGTCACCCGGCTGCGCACCCTCACCGACGCGGAGGTCCTCATCAAGGCGGGCATCCCGGTGATAACGTCCCAGTCCTTCCTGGCGACGGAGCTGACCGGCGCCGGATACGGCACCGCGGGCCACCTGATGTGCGTCATCGGCTTCACCCGGGCCGGGGACGTCATCGCCAACGACCCGTTCTCCGACGACAACGCGGCGGTGCGCCGCGTCTACAACAGGCGCGAGTTCGAGAACATCTGGCTCCGCACCAAGCGCTACAACGCCAGCGGCAAGGTCGCCAGCGGCACCGGCGGGGTCGCCTACGTGTACTGGCCCCGCGAGATCACCGCAGCTCAGCGGGCGGCGCTGGCCTCCGTCGGAATCAGGTGACGCAGGGGCACCCACGCCGCGGGACGGCCGCGAGGAGGAGGTCGCAGACCGCCGCCCGGCAAGCCGCCCGGGAGCGCTCAAGGAGCACTTCCCAGGACCGGCCCCGAGCCCGCGCCACGGCCTGACGGCCAACGCCCACCTGCGGCCAGTCCGGGCGCAGGACCGGCTGACGACCCCGGCAGCACTCCCGCCCACCGGCGGGCGGGGGCGCCCGGCCGCTTCCGGGGGTGGTGGCTCGGGGAGCGGGAAGGCTCCGGGGCCCGGGCCTGTCGGTGCGCGGGGTGGGGCCGCGGCCGGGCCTCGGCGCCCGGGCACGACCGGGCGCCGGTGACCGGCCGCAGCCAACCTCCGGTAACCGGCCGTCGGCGGCCTCCGGTGACCGGCCGCAGGCAGCGTTCAGTGTCCGGCCGCAGTCGGATCCGGCTTCCAGCACGGCCGCAGCAAGCCTCCAGCCCCGGCCGCAGCGGGACCCTGGCCTTGCGCCCCGGCCGCCGCTGGCCTCCGGCGCACGGCCGCCGCTGGCCTCCGGCGCCCCCGACAGCCGCCAGTGCTGGCGGCCCGTCCGGTCGCCGCTCGACGCTACCGGCGGAGCCCTTCGCAGCGGGTGAGCATGGTGGCGGGCGTCGGAGCCCCGCCGGAGCCCTCCGGCCGGGCGGCGGCACGAGGGTGACGGTGCGGCAGCGCTCGTCGTCCTCCTTCTCCGCGGCGGGACCCCCGGGACCCCGGCCTTCGGAGGGGCCGCGTCGTGTGCTGGTCGGGGGCGGGTGGATAGGGGTTCTGCCGGGGGCGCCCGGGGACGTAATGTGCGCGGCGACTATGTCTTTCGGGGAACCCGGGGGCCGTGGCGGAACGCAGGGTCGGCCCCGGGGGCCGGTGGTGGTCCGGTGCGGTCGCCGGGCCCGTGACCAGCAGGAGGTAACGCACCGTCATGACGGCCGTCTCCACGAAGCCCGACGCCTGGTTCCGCAGGTTCCGCCCCGCGTCGCCGGGCGCCGTCCGGCTGTTCTGCCTGCCGCACGCTGGCGGGTCGGCCCCCTACTTCATGCCTCTCGCCCGCGCCCTGGCCGGCGAGTACGACGTGGTGTGCGTGCAGTACCCGGGCCGTCAGGACCGGCGGCAGGAACCGGCGATCGAGGACATCGGCACCCTGGCCGACCTGTTCCTCGAGACCTTCCGGGCCGAGCCGGGGACGCCGCCGGTGCTGTTCGGGCACAGCATGGGCGCCGTCGTCGCCTATGAGCTGGCCCGGCGGCTGGAGCGCGAGGGCACCCCTCCGCTGGGCCTCATAGCCTCCGGCCGCCGCGCCCCGCACCTGCACCGGGAGGAGACGGTGCACCAGCGCGACGACAACGGGCTCGTCGCCGAGATCCAGCAGCTCAACGGCACCGACCCGGGAGTGCTCAACGACGAGGAGCTGCTGCGCATGATCCTGCCGTCGCTGCGCGCCGACTACCGGGCGGTGGAGACCTACCGGCACCAGCCGGGCGAGCCGCTGCGCACCCCCGTCAGCGTGCTCATCGGCGAGAGCGACCCGCGCGTCACACTGGACGAGGCCCGCGCCTGGCGGGAGCTGACCGGCGGCGCCTTCGCCTTCCGCTCCTTCCCCGGCGGCCACTTCTACCTCAACGGCCAGCAGGCCGCGGTCACCCGGGCGATCGTGGAGAGCATCGCCGCCTTCCGGGAGGCACCCACCCCTACCGCCCCCTAGAGGCGGGTCCGTCCGGGTGCGCCGCAAGCTCTGGGGTGTGGGGGAGAGCGTGACGTAGGTAACGTTCTGGACGCCGCGACCGGTTGCCGATGTCCGTTCGGTGCCGCACGTCTCCGCCCCGCCCGCCCGGTTCCGCGGCTCCCACCGATGCCACGACCACGCGTCCGCAGTGGAGGTTGCGCCATGAGTGAGCTTTCCGTCGACCCGACGACACCGCAGGCGGCCGACCCCGCCGTCCACGCCGTCCTCCAGGGCGGACCGGGCAGCCTGACCCCTGAGCAGCGCACCGTCCGCGTCACGGAGACCCAGGACAAGATCAAGATCGAGCACTACGGCGGCTATGAGCACTTCGAGCGCGCGGAGGCGCCCGGGGACGCGGAGCAGCGGGAAGCGGTGGTCTACCGCTGGGCGGGCCGCACCCGCATCGCCGAGTGACGGCCCGCCCGCCGCGCGGTTGCCCCGGCACCGGAACCCGGTGCCGGGGGCCGGTTCATCCGTCCGGCTGGGGCAGTCCCGCCCCGGCCGCGGTGAGCCGGGGCGCCAGGTCGGCGCGGTGCTTGATGTTCAGCTTCCGGTAGACCCGCGTCAGATGCTGCTCCACCGTGCTCACCGTGATGAACAGCTTGCTGGAGATCTCCCGGTTGGTGTGCCCCTGCGCCGCCAGCGCCGCCACCCGCCGCTCGGCCTGGCTCAGCCCGTCCTCCGGCACGTGCTGGGCCCTGGCCTTCGGCGGGCGCGGCGCGAGGTCGGCCGCCGCGCGGGCCGCCCGCTGCGCCAGGGTCTCCCCGGTGGGCTCCTGCGGCGGCTGGTGGGCGCGCAGCGGCACCGGCCGGGCGCCGCCCGCCCCGCCGGGACGGCGCCCCGCCTGCCCGGCGCCGGGGACGCGGGCCAGCGCCAGCCGGTCACCGCACGCCTCGAGCGCCTTGACGGCCTGCGCCAGCAGCGCCTGCCCGCGCTCCGGCGGCACGATCCCGGACAGCGCCAGCAGCGCCCGGCCGCGGGTGCGGTCGTCGACGGCCCGCTCCGGCGCCATCTGCTCCTCCAGCAGCCGCGCCGCCCTGCCCCGGTCGCCGAGGGTCAGGTGCACCCCGGCCAGCTCCAGCCGCCACGGCACCAGGGCGGCCACGTCCATCCGCCACTCCGCCATCATCCGCCCGCACCAGCGCAGGTCCTCGGCGGCCGCGTGCGGGTGGCCCGTCGCCAGGTGGAACCGCGCCCTGGCCGCCAGGTAGAGCAGGCCGAGCGGGGTGCGCAGCGCGTCCGCGGGGACCGGTCTGGCCAGCCACCGGTCGGCCTCGCCGAAGCGCTCGTCCTCCGTGGCGGCGGAGATCAGCGTCGCGTAGGGAGCCGCCACGGCCACCCCCCACGCCTGCGGCGTCAGCTCCGTCAGCGCGGCCCTGCCCTGCTCCTCCGCCTCCGCGACCCGGCCCAGGCGCAGCGCCGCCTCGGCCCGCACCGCGTGCAGCACCGCCTTCCAGCTCGGCGCGTTGCGCACGCACGACTGCCCCAGCAGCGCCCGGCTCCACGGGCTGGCCAGGTCGGCGCGCCCGGCGAAGAGCATCGCCAGCAGCGGCGCGATCAGCAGGCCCACGGATCCGTGGTCGGCCATGTGCCGCTGGATCAGCCGCTCCGCCCTGCCCACCACGTCCCGCCCGGACCGCTCCGGCAGCAGCGCGTCGGCGAGCAGCGCCATGGCGGCCGGGTGCAGCCCGCCCGCCGTGACCGGCGCGCCGGTGTCCGCGGCCCGGCAGGCGTCGGCGCGCACCTCGGGAAGGTGGTCGGGGTAGGTGAGCGAGACGAGCAGCCGCACCGCGTCCAGTTGCGCCCGCGCGGCCGGGGGCACCGCCCGCTCGCCGTCCCACCGGGACACGATGCCCATGGCCCGCTCCACCCCGCCCTGCCACAGCAGGTGCGGCACCACGGCCGGCACCTCCGGGGTGTGCGCGGCGTCGGGCAGCCGGTCCAGCAGGGCGCCCGCGGTCAGCGGGTTGATCTGCCAGCGCGCCCGGACCAGCATCGTGTCGGTGCCGGTCCACCGCGCCAGGTCGGTGCCGCAGCGCCCGGTCAGGCGCAGGCACGCGCTGGCGATGTCGGGCCGGCCGCTCGCCAGGGCCTGGTCGGCGGCCGCGTGCAGCACCGAGGCCGCCCACGGCGCCTCGGCCCAGCCGGCGGCCACCAGGTGCTCGGCGATCGGGGCGGGCTCGGCGCCGTGGTCGTGCAGCGCCTCGGCGGCGCGCCGGTGCAGGTCGCGCCGCTCGGCCGCGGGCAGGTCCGCCAGCACGGACCTGGTGATCCGCGGGTGGCGCAGCCCGTCGTCCGCCACAAGGCCCGACATGCGCAGCAGGTCCATGGCCCGGGCCGCGAACTCCGGCGACAGGCCGAGGACCGCGCCCAGCACCAGGGGGGCGGTCGGCCGGCCGAGCACCGCGAGCGCCTGCGCGACGCGGCGCACCTCGGGTTCGTGGCGGTACAGGCACCGGTGCACCGCCTGGTCGAAGGTGCCGACGCCGTGCCGGGGGGAGGCGGCCCAGGCGTCCGTCCCCGCGGCCGACTCCTCGTCAAGCAGCCCGCGCAGCAGCAGGGGGCTGCCGCCCGTCAGCGCCCTGCGCTGCTCGGCGGCCCGGCGCAGCGCGTCGGGGGACTGCCCGCCGCCGGCCGCGCGGGCCAGCGCGTCGCCGGACAGCGCCTGGAGGCCGATGCCGAAGAAGTGCGGCTGGCTGAGCAGCTCCGCGCGGAACATGGCGTGCGGGGACCGCAGCATCGACGACTCGGTGAGCACCATCATCATCCGCCGGTGGCGCAGCCGCAGGACCGCGTACAGCAGGCAGTGCAGGGACGGCACGTCCGCGTGGTGGACGTCGTCCACGGTGAGCACCAGGGGAACCGGGGCGGCCAGGTCCAGCAGCGAGGTGAACAGCCCGTGGATCAGGGGGGCCAGGCTCTGCCAGTCGGGGGCGGCGGCGCCCGGCGACTCCCCTGCCCGGTGGGCCGAGGCGGAGAGCTCGGCCTGGCGCATCATGGCGGTGAGCCGGTGCGCGGACTCCTTGTCCAGCCCGGAGCTGTCCAGCAGTTGGCTCACCACACCGAAGTGGAAGCCGCGCGCCGCCTGCGAGCCGACCGCGCTCACCACACGGCCCGCCCTGGCCGTCACGTACTCGCTGAAGGCTTCGAGCAGCGCGGTCTTCCCGCTGCCCACCGCGCCGGTCACCAGGCACACCCGCCCGCCCTGCCGGTCGTTGCAGTTGTCGAACGCGGTCCGCAACCGGGCTATTTGTGCTTCTCGTTGCAGTAGAACCACTTACGTTTCCCCCATATGTGTGCGTTCACGGTATTCAGTTGTCGTGCGTGCCTCTTCGTGCGGTGGGTGCGGAAACCGGGCGGCGCCGAAGGGGCGCCGCCCGGCCGTGGGTGATGGGCGGCCGCCGCGCGGGACCTGTGGCTGCTGCCGCGCGGGGTGGGCGGACCGGCGGCCGGGGCCGCGCGGGTGCGCGGGACCCCGGGTGCCGGGGAGTGGACCCGCGCCGCGTGACCGGCCCGGGCGGGGCCGCGGCGCGACACGGGACGGGGCGCCGCGCCGGCCGCCGAGGGAGCGCCTCGGGGCGGGCGGCGGCTTCCCGAACGGTCGACGGGAAACGAGGAGGGGAAGGCGGGCCGGGGCTCGCCACGGTCACAGCCGGTCGGCTGCGTCCGGGGCCGGCCGGACGGCGGCGGGCGCACCGACGGCGCCCGCACGCCCGGGGAGGGAACAGGGGGGCCGCCGCGACGGTGTGTGCCGCCGGGTGGCGGATCTCGCTTCGTGCTCCCGGTCCAGTCCCATGGAGATCACCCCCGCGCTCTCGTTGGCCAGACCCGTATCGAACTTGTCAAGGCGCGCGACCTTCATCGCGCCGCGATGGCGGAAGGATCCCCGCCGCATGACAGCTTACAGAGTAGAACAGCTCAAATTGGGTGCCCGGAAGCCTTGGTGAACGGGTGGTTCCGGCGGCGCTCGCGCGGGCGCCGGGGCGTGCGTCGGGGGCGCGCCCGGCGAAATCGGGTGGTCTTGTATTCAAGGGCACCGGTCGGCGCTGTGCGGAAGCCCGAGGAGGAATTGCCCCGAATTCTGTCGCGGTGCGAGGAGGGCCCGTGGCGGCGCCGCCGGGCCCCACGGGGCGGCGCGGGGACGCCGTGTCCGGCGCCGGGCGCCGCCCGGGCCGCGGCGGCCCACCCGGGCCGACCAGGGATCGGGGAGTGGAATGACGTTCTGTCATATCGCCGGGTGATGAGGAAAGTCGCTGGTCGCTCCGGGCCCGCGGCGGGGGGTGCGGGCGGTGGCCGGCGCCCGCGCGCCCCGTTACGGGAAAGCCGATACGAGGTAACGCGCGCGGTTCGGGCGGGGCCGCGGAGCGGCCCGCCACGGAGGGTGGGCGGCGCCGGGCTCGGCCGCGCCGCGATCGATTGTTCGGCGACGCGCGACCAGCACTCGAGCAGGACATTAGTGGCGCATTAGCAGGACATCAGCGGGACGTCAGCGCGCCGCGAATTGCGCCTGAGGAATAGGGGGATCTCGGGAAACGTCTTCGGCGGACGGTCCCGCTCGAACACCGCGGCGCCGCCCGTGACGATCATGTCGATGCCTTGCGAAGATTTCCGTGACCACCCGAATAGGGGTTGACGCGGGAATGGCCCGTCACGCGCGAACGCGCGCGGAGAACAAGCCGGTGCGCGGTGCGGGGTGAATGCGGGCCAGGGGACGCGGGGAGCCCCGCCGCCGACCTCGGACGCGCGGTGGGCACGGCGTCCGCGGCGCCCGGCCCCGGCCCGCCCGCCCCGGGCGCACGCCGCCGCACGCCCCTCCCACACACCCTTTCCGCCCGCCCGGGAGCGCGCCCGCCGCCCGCCGCGCCGCCCCTGCCGCGCCCGCCGGCCCCCACCCCGCCCCACCGCCCGGGTTAGGGGTTGGTGCGGTGCGGAAGCGTCAATAGATTCGAAGCCGCACTGTCACGTGCCCCCTTCGCCCCGTCGGGCGGCCCGAGGACGTCGCGGCCGCGGAAGGAAGTAACCCCTGTGACGACGAACCGCCCCTCGCACGGCGTGGTGATCGGCGGCGGCCTCGCCGGCGTCCTCGCCGCCCGCGTGCTCCGCAGGCACCTGGACAGCGTCACGGTGGTCGACCGCGACGAGCTGCCCCACGGGCCCGCCCTCCGCAAGGGCGTCCCCCAGGCGCGGCACGCCCATCTGCTGTGGTCCGGCGGCGCCCGCCTCATCGAGTCCCTGCTGCCGGGCACCACCAAGCGCCTGCTGGCCGAGGGCGCCCGCCGCATCGGCGTCCACCGGGACATGGTGTCCATGACGCCCTACGGCTGGCAGCAGCGGTTCCCCGAGACCCAGTTCCTCCTCGCGGCCGGCCGCCCGCTGCTCGACTGGACCGTCCGCGACCAGGCCCTCGCCGACCCCGGCATCACCGTGCTCGACGGCACCGAGATCCTCGGGCTCACCGGCGACGACACCCGGCTGACGGCCGTGCGGATCCGCGACCGCGCCACCGGCGCCGAGCGGGAACTCCCGGCGGACGCCGTGGTCGAGGCGGCCGGACGCGGATCCCGGCTGCGCCAGTGGCTCGCCGACCTCGGCGTCGCCGAGCCGCACGAGGACGTCGTCGACTCCGGCATCACCTACTCCACCCGCATCTACCGGGCGCCCGCGGGCGCCGCCGCGTTCCCCATGCTCAGCGTCTACGCCGACCACCGCGCCGGCGTGCCCGGCCGCAGCGGGCTCATCCTGCCCATCGAGGACGGGCAGTGGATCGTCACCCTCTCCGGCACCCGCGGCGGCGAACCCCCCACCGACGAGGCCGGGTTCACCTCCTTCGCGGAGAACCTGCGCCACCCCGTGGTCGGGCAGGTGCTGGCCGCGGCGGAGCCCGTCACCGAGGTCCGCGGCTCCCGCAGCACCGCCAACCGGCGCCTGCACTACGACCGGATCGAGCGCTGGCCGGGCAACCTCGTCGTCCTCGGGGACGCGTTCGCCGCGTTCAACCCCATCTACGGCCACGGCATGAGCGCCGCCGCCCGCAGCGCCGCCGCCCTCGACCGCGCCCTGCGCCGCCACCGCGACACCCCCGACTTCGCGCGCACCGCCATGCAGGGCATCGCCAAGGCCGTCGACGACCCGTGGATCCTCGCGGCCTCGCAGGACGTCTTCTACCCGGACTGCCGCGTCGCCGCCGCCGACCCCCGCCTCACCGACGAGCTGCACTCCCGGCAGGCGTTCTCCGAGCAGGTCAGCACCGTCGGCCTCACCGACCCCCTGGTCAGCGCCGCCGTCGCCGGGGTCACCACCCTGGCCGCGCCCGCCACCAGCCTCCAGTCGCCCGCGGTGCTCGCCGCCGTCCGCGGCGGCACGCCCCGCCCGCCCCTGGACGGCCCGCCGCTCACCGCGGAGGAGTGGGCCATGCTCGGCACCGGGGCGGGCGGCCCGGCCCCCGCGGGCGCGGCGGCCGCCACCGGCTGAGCCACCGCCCGCGACGACAAGCGACACGACGGCGAAGAGACCCGGAAGAGGTGTGCCCCGTGGCCGACGAGGCGACGCGCAAGGCGGTGGCGCTGGAGTACTGCCGCCTGATGAACGCCGGCGACCTGGACGGGGTGATGCGCCTGTTCACCCCGGACGTCCGCTTCCAGGACCCGGTCGGCACGCCCGCGCTGGTGGGCCTGGACGCGGTGCGCGGGCACCTGGCCGCGGCGATCGCCGCCCGCATCGAGGAGGAGCCGGGCACGCCGACGGCGGCGATGGACGGGGAGTCGGTCGCCCTGCCGGTGACGGGCACCATGGACCTGCCCGGGGCGCCCGGCGGCGGACGGGTGCGGTTCCGGCTGGTGAGCGTGCTGAGGGTGGACGGCTCCGGCCGGATCCGCGAGGTGCGGATCATCGCCGGCCGGACGGACGTCACCCCCGTGGAGGCGTGAGCCGAGCAGGTCCCGGGGGCGGTCAGCCGCCCGGGAGGCCGCCGGTGGGAAGGGCCGGCCGGGCCGTCGGCCCAGCCGCCCGTCCGGGTCCGGCCGTCAGTTCAGGAACCGCACGTCCGAGCCGCCCCAGTACACCCGCATGTCCTCGATGAGACTGTCGTCGTTCACCTGGACGACCAGCACGCAGGAGAACTCCATGCGCGCCGTCGCCGGGTCGGGCGGCGCCTGGAGGATGCCGTGCCGCACCATCAGCGGCCCGTTGGGCAGGAAGTTCATCGTCGACGTCACCGGCACCGCCGCGTGCCGCCCGTCCGGGGCCGCCACCGGCTCGCCCGCCGCGTCGTACACCCCGGCCGCCACCGCCCCGGCCACGTGGGAGCGCAGCGCCCCGTGCCCGATCCGCGTCCCGGTGCCCACCGGGTCCTCGAAGCGGACCGCGGGCGTGTAGAGCCGCAGCAGGCCCTCGACGTCACCGGCGTTGATCCGCTCACAGTGCGCCAGCACCAGCGCCTTGCGGGTGGCTTCGTCGGGCACGGACCTCTCCTCGGAACTCCCGGGCTCGCACGGGACTGCCCCGGCGGCACGCCGGACCGCCCGAGCGGGGCGCCCCCTTACGCGGTCAGCCTCACACGCCCCCGCACCCGGCGGAACCCCTAACCGGGCACCCCCGAACGGCCCGCACCGGGGCGGCCGCCCGCGCACCAGCACGGCCCGGCCGCGCCTCCCGGGGCACCGGCCGCCGATAAGGGGTCCCGACCCCTACCCACCCCCCAGCGCCCGCACACCCGGGAGCAAACAGGGGTTGGCCCGCCCCTCCCGCGTTCCTAGGGTGAAGATCCACCTTGACCGCGGGCGCGGGCCGAGCGAGCCCACGCACCGGCGACCACGACTGACCGCCGCACCGGGCCCGTTCCGCGACCCGGCGCCGTCGAGGTGCGACCCCCGGCACGGACGAAGCGCGATCTCAACACTCGGCCCGTGCACCCGAGACACGGGCCGAGCGGCCATGGGAGACCTGGTGGCGAACACAGCGAACACGGCAGGACACGCGAACCCTCAGCACATAGCCGTCGTCGGCGTGGCCTGCCGGTTCCCCGGAGCGGCGGACCCCGCGGCGTTCTGGCGGCTGCTGCGCGAGGGGCGCGACGCGGTCACCGACGTCCCCGAGGGCCGCTGGGACACCGCCGCCGAACCCGGGGGCGCCGCAGCGGCCATCCGCCGCGGCGGCTTCCTCGACCACGTCGACCGCTTCGACCCCGCCTTCTTCGGCATCTCCCCGCGCGAAGCCGCCGCCATGGACCCCCAGCAGCGGCTGATGCTGGAGCTGAGCTGGGAGGGCCTGGAGGACGCCGGGATCGTCCCCGGCGCCCTGGCCTCCGGCAGCACCGGCGTGTTCGTCGGCGCCATCTGGGACGACTACGCCACCCTGCTGCGCCGCAGCGGCGCCGCCGCCGGCGCCCACACCGTCACCGGCCTGCACCGCAGCATCATCGCCAACCGGGTCTCCTACGCGCTGCGGCTGAGCGGCCCCAGCATGACCGTGGACACCGGCCAGTCCTCCTCCCTGGTCGCCGTGCACCTGGCCTGCGAGAGCCTGCGCACCGGGGAGAGCGACATCGCCCTCGCCGGCGGCGTCAACCTCAACCTGGTCCCCGAGAGCGCGCTCGGCGCCGCCGGGTTCGGCGCCCTGTCTCCCGACGGCCGCTGCTACACCTTCGACGCCCGCGCCAACGGCTATGTGCGCGGCGAGGGCGCGGGCCTCGTCGTCCTCAAGCCCCTGGCCCGCGCCCTCGCCGACGGCGACGACGTGTACTGCGTGATCGCCGGCAGCGCCACCAACAACGACGGCGGCGGCGAGGGACTGACGGTGCCCAGCGCCGACGGCCAGCGGCGCGTCCTCGAACACGCCTACCGCCGCGCCGGGGTGGACCCCGCGCACGTCCAGTACGTCGAGCTGCACGGCACCGGCACCCGCCGCGGCGACCCCGTCGAGGCCGCGGCGCTCGGCGCCGTCCTCGGCGCCCGCCGCGACGACGGCGACCCGCTCGAGGTCGGCTCGGTGAAGACCAACATCGGCCACCTGGAGGGCGCCGCCGGCATCGCCGGCCTGCTGAAGACCGCGCTCGCCCTGCGCCACCGGCAACTGCCCGCCACCCTCAACCACCAGCGGCCCCACCCCGACATCCCCCTGGACGAGCTGCGGCTGCGCGTCCACACCGGCCTCACCCCCTGGCCCCACGACGACCGGCCGCTGATCGCCGGCGTCAGCTCCTTCGGCATGGGCGGCACCAACTGCCACCTCGTCCTCACCGAGGCCCCCGCCCCCGCCGCCCCCGCCGCCCCCGCCCCCGCCGCGCCCGCCCCCCACGGCTGGGCCCTGTCCGCCCGCACCGCCGCCGCCCTGCGCGGCCAGGCCCGCCGCCTGCGCGACCACCTCGCCGAGCACCCCGCCGCGTCCGCCGCCGACATCGGCTGGTCCCTGGCCACCACCCGCGCCGCCTTCGACCGGCGCGCCGTCGTCATCGCCGGGGAACCCGACCAGTACCGGCGCGCCCTCGCCGCCCTGGCGGCGGGCCGGCCCGACCCCGACGTCGTCGAGGGCACCGTCACCGAGGGCGGCACCGCCTTCCTCTTCTCCGGCCAGGGCAGCCAGCGCCTCGGCATGGGCCGCGACCTGTACGCGGCGCACCCCGTGTTCGCCGACGCCCTCGACCGCGTCTGCGCCCACCTCGACCCGGACGTCCGCGCGCTGCTGTTCGCCGAGCCCACCGAGGAGAACGCGGCCAGGCTCGACCGGACCGCCTACACCCAGACCGCGCTGTTCGCCGTCGAGGTCGCCCTGTACCGCCTGGTGGAGTCCTGGGGCGTCGTCCCCTCCCACCTCCTCGGCCACTCCATCGGCGAACTCGCCGCCGCCCACGTCTCCGGCGTGCTCTCCCTCCCGGACGCCTGCACCCTGGTCACCGCACGCGGACGGCTCATGCAGGCCCTGCCCGACGGCGGGGCCATGGCCGCGGTCGAGGCCGCCGAGGACGAGGTCGCCCGGCACCTGGCCACCGTCGAGGGCCGGGTGTCCGTCGCCGCCGTCAACAGCCCCGGCTCCACCGTCGTCTCCGGCGACGCCGCCGCGGTCGCCGCCGTCACCGCGCACTGGCGCGCCCAGGGCCGCAGGACCCGCGCGCTGCGGGTCAGCCACGCGTTCCACTCCGCGCACATGGACGCGATGCTGGACGACTTCCGCGCCGTCGCCGAGGGCCTCACCTTCCACCCGCCCGCGATCCCTGTCGTCTCCAACCTCACCGGCCGTCCCGCCGACCACGACGCCATCCGCACCCCCGACTACTGGGTGCGGCACGTCCGCCAGGCCGTGCGCTTCGCCGACGGCGTCACCTGGCTGCTCGCCAACGGCGTCACCACCTTCCTGGAACTCGGCCCCGACGGCACGCTCAGCGCCATGGGCCGCGCCTGCCTCGCCGCCGCACCCGACGCCCCCGAGGACACCGCGTTCCTCGCCGCGCTGCGCCGCGACCGGCCCGAGACCCGCACCCTGCTCACCGCCGCGGCGGCCCTCCACGTCCGCGGCGCGGCCCCCGCCTGGCCCGCCCTCCTCGGCGGCCGTCCCGGCAACCGCGTGACCCTGCCCACCTACGCCTTCCAGCGCAAGCGCTACTGGATCGACGAGGACACCGCCGCCCGGCCCGCCCCCGCGGCCCCCGCCGACACCACTCCCGGAACGGTTCCCGGCGCCCCCGACGACCACGAGCACGACGGCGCGCCCGAGTTCGCCGGGGCCGCCCCGAGCGGCGGACCGGCCGGCGAGTGGCGGCGCCGCCTCGCCGGCCTCGGCGAAGCCCAGCAGGCCCGCGCGGTGCTCGACCACGTCCTCACCGAGACCGCCGTGGTCCTCGGCCACTCCGCGGACGACACCATCGAGACCGGCTGGTCCTTCAAGGACCTCGGCTTCGACTCCCTGTCCTCCGTCGAGCTGCGCGACCGCCTCGCCGCGAGCACCGGCCTGCCCCTGCCCGGCGGCCTGCTGTTCGACCACCCCACCCCCGCGGCGCTCGCCGCCCACCTGCGCGCCGAACTGCTGGGCCTCGCCCGGGACACCGCGCTGCCCGCACCGGCCGCCGCCCGCACCGACGAGCCCATCGCGATCGTCGGCATGGCCTGCCGCTACCCCGGCGGCATCTCCTCCCCGGAGGAGCTGTGGCGCGTCGTCGCCGAGGGCCGCGACGTCATCTCGCCGTTCCCCGACGACCGCGGCTGGGACCTCGACGCGCTGTACCACCCCGACCCCGGCCACCACGGCACCAGCTACGCCAGGCACGGCGGCTTCCTGCGCGACCCCGGCCACTTCGACGCCGAGTTCTTCGGCATCTCCCCGCGCGAGGCCGTCGCGATGGACCCGCAGCAGCGGCTGCTGCTGGAGGCGTCCTGGGAGGCGTTCGAACGCGCCGGCATCGACCCGGCCACCCTGCGCGGCACCCAGACCGGCGTCTTCGCCGGCGCCGGGGCCTCCGACTACGGCGCGCGGCTGCACGAGGCCTCGCAGTCCGTCGAGGGCTTCTCCCTGACCGGCAGCTCCGCCAGCGTGGTGTCCGGCCGCCTGTCCTACACCTTCGGCCTGGAAGGGCCCGCGGTGACGGTGGACACGGCGTGCTCGTCGTCGCTGGTGGCGCTGCACCTGGCGGTGCAGTCGCTGCGGCAGGGCGAGTGCGACCTGGCGCTGGCCGGCGGCGTCACCGTCATGCCCACGCCCGGCATGTTCGTGGAGTTCAGCCGCCAGCGCGGCCTGGCCCCCGACGGCCGGTGCAAGCCGTTCGCCGCCGCGGCCGACGGCACCGGCTGGGCCGAGGGCGTCGGCGTGCTGGTGGTGGAGCGGCTGTCGGACGCGGTGCGCAACGGGCACCGGGTGCTGGCCGTGGTGAAGGGCTCCGCGATCAACCAGGACGGCGCCTCGAACGGCCTGACGGCGCCCAACGGCCCGTCCCAGCAGCGCGTCATCCGGCAGGCGCTCGCCAACGCCGGACTGGGCACGGCGGACGTCGACGCCATGGAGGCGCACGGCACGGGCACGCGACTGGGCGACCCGATCGAGGCCCAGGCGCTTTTGGCGACTTATGGCCAGGGCCGGGACGAGGACCGGCCGTTGTGGCTGGGGTCGGTCAAGTCGAACATCGGGCACACGCAGGCCGCCGCGGGCGTCGCCGGTGTGATCAAGATGGTGATGGCGATGCGGCACGGGGTGCTGCCGCGGACGCTTCATGTGGACGAGCCGTCGCCGCACGTGGACTGGTCGGCGGGTCGGGTGTCGCTGCTCAGCGAGGCCCGGGAGTGGGCGGCGCGGGGGGATGCGCCGCGTCGGGCCGCGGTGTCGTCGTTCGGGGTTTCCGGGACGAACGCGCACGTGATTGTGGAGGAGGCTCCGGAGGGCGTTGAGCCTGGGCCGGTGGTGGTTTCCGGTGAAGGCGGGCTCTCCGGGTCGGGTGTGGTGCCGTGGGTGGTGTCCGGGCGTTCGGCGGACGCGCTGGCGGCGCAGGCCGGGCGGCTGGCGGAGGCGGTGCGGGGTGCCGATCCGGTTGATGTCGGGTGGAGTCTGGTGTCGTCGCGGTCGGTGCTGGAGCACCGGGCGGTGGTGTGGGGGAGTGCCGCCGGGGAGTTCGCGTCGGGGCTGGAGGCGCTGGCCGCGGGTGGGGTTGCGGCCAACGTTGTGACGGGGGCGGCTGGGGCTGCGGATGCCGGTGCGGTGTTCGTGTTTCCGGGGCAGGGGTCGCAGTGGTTGGGGATGGGGCGGGGTCTGCTCGCGTCGTCGCCCGTGTTCGCGGCTCGGTTGGCGGAGTGTGAGGCGGCGCTGCGGCCGTTTGTGGACTGGTCGTTGGGTGAGGTGCTGGCCGGGGACGATGACGCCTGGTTGGGGCGGGTGGATGTCGTTCAGCCGGTGTTGTGGGCCGTGATGGTGTCGCTGGCGGCGGTGTGGGAGTCGCTGGGTGTTGAGCCCGCTGCCGTGGTGGGGCATTCGCAGGGTGAGATCGCTGCCGCTGTGGTGGCCGGTGCCCTGAGCCTGGAGGACGGCGCTCGGGTCGTTGCTCTGCGGTCGGCGGCGATTCGGGAGGAGTTGGCCGGTCGGGGCGGGATGCTGTCGCTGGCGGCCGGTGCGGAGCGGGTGCGGGAGTGGCTTGCGCCCTATGACGGTCGGGTGTCGGTGGCGGTGTTCAACGGTCCTGCGGCCACCGTTGTTGCCGGTGAGCCGTCGGCGTTGGAGGAGATCGCTGCCACCGCTGAGGCGGCCGGGGTGCGGGCGCGGATGGTTCCGGTGGATTATGCCTCGCACTCGGCGTATGTGGAGGAGATCAGGGGGCGGTTGCTGGAGTTGCTGGCTCCTGTCTCGGCGCGGGCTGCCCGGGTGCCGTTGATCTCGACGGTGACCGGTGAGGTGCTGGACACCACGGTCATGGGTGGGGAGTACTGGTTCACCAATCTGCGGCAGCCGGTGCGCTTCACCGACGCCGTTGAGCAGGCTCTCGCCTCCGGCCTGACCCGTTTCGTCGAGGTCAGTGCGCACCCGGTGCTGGTGATGGGTGTGCAGGCCATCGCCGAGGCGGCCGGTAAGGCGGTGACCGTCGTCGGGTCGCTGCGCCGTGAGGAGGACGAGCCGGCCCGCTTCATCGCGAATGCCGCCGAGTTGTGGGTGCGGGGCACTTCGGTGGATTGGTCGGCGGTGTTCGCCGGGCGGGCCGTGCGTCGTGTCGACTTGCCGACGTATGCCTTCCAGCGGCAGCGCTACTGGCTGGAGGCGCCTGCCGGGGCCGCCGATGTGACCGGTGCCGGGCTGGCCGCCGCCGACCACCCGCTGCTGGGTGCCGCGGTGAGCCTGGCCGCGGACGGCGGCTTGGTCCTGACCGGCAGGCTGTCCACCCGCACCCACCCGTGGCTCGCCGACCACGCCGTGGCCGGGACGGTGTTGTTCCCGGGGACGGGGTTCGTCGAGCTGGCGATCCGCGCCGGGGACGAGGTGGGGTGCTCCCGCCTGCGGGAACTCACCCTCCAGGCCCCGCTGGTCCTCACCGACCAGGGCGCGGTGCAGGTCCAGGTCGTCGTGGGCGCGGCCGACGGCGAAGGGCAGCGCTCGCTGACCGTCTACTCCCGTCCCGAGGACGCCGCCGCCGACACCCCCTGGACCTCCCACGCCGAGGGCAGCATCGACGCGGAGCGGCCGTCCGCCGCGGGCGCCGACCTGACGGTATGGCCGCCGACCGGCGCGCAAGCCGTCGCCGTCGAGGACTGGTATCCGCGGCTGCGCGGCGCCGCCTACGGCTACGGCCCGGCGTTCCAGGGCCTGCGGGCGGTGTGGCGGCGCGGTGACGAGGTGTTCGCCGAGGTCGAGCTGCCCGAGGAGCAGCGCGGCGACGCCGGGCGCTACGGCATCCACCCGGCGCTGCTCGACGCCGCCCTGCACGCGATCCTCCCGGTGGACGGCGGGGACACGCTGCTGCCGTTCGTGTGGTCCGGTGTGTCGCTCACGGCGGCCGGTGCCTCGGCGGTGCGGGTGCGGCTCGCGCCGGCCGGCGGCGGAGCCGTCTCCATCGCGGTGGCCGACCCCACGGGGGCGCCGGTGGCGTGGACGGAGTCCCTGGCACTGCGCCCGGTGTCCGGCGCCCAGCTCGCCGCCGCGGCGTCGGCCGAGCAGGACGCCGTGTTCCGCGTCGAGTGGACGCCCGCGACCGGCACCGCCACCGTGGACCCGGCCGGCTGGGCGCTGCTCGGCGAGGACCCGCTCGGCCTCGGCCTGCCCGCCCACCCCGACGTCGCCGCGCTGGCCGACGCAGGGGTTCCCTCGGCGGCCGTGCTCTGCTGCGTCGGCGGCACCGGCACCCGGGACGAGGGCCTCGCCGCGAGCACCCACCGGACGCTGACCGGCGCCTGGGAGACCGTCCGGCGGTGGCTGGCCGAGGAGCGGGTGGGGGACGCGCGGCTCGTGGTGGTCACGCGTGGTGCGGTGGCCGCCGGTGCGG